>JAEWBE010000109.1 GCA_023391275.1 Bacillota bacterium
GTATCCATGAATACCATCTGGAAGAAGATCTAAGCGTAGATTCCCGCGTCGTATGTACCGCCCGACTGCAGGAAGAAACCCTTGTAACCCATAATTCCGCCCAGACCCGGTATGGAGAGCATCCCATTTAAAACGGAGCCTCCCGTACCAAGGTTGATGTTTCCACCGGAACCGCCGAACTGAAGGGCGAAACCGACCAGAAAATAACCGACGGCTCCAACAAGGAACACCATAAAGTTCATGGTCATGGTATGGGCTGCGTTCTTGCCGCGGCAAAAGCCCGTTTCAACCATTGCAAAACCGCACTGGAAGAAGAAAACCATAAATCCGGTAATCATAACCCAAACAAAGTTTGCGCTGAGCTGTGCCTTATTGGTGGCGACCGCAACATCCTGAAGCGTTTCGGAACCGGTTGCGGCAGCGTAGGATGCCCCGGTAGGGTCGGCGCCCGTGCTTGCTGCAAAAGCCGTAGCAGAAAGCAATACGGTTGCAATGATAACCACGGAAGCAATACTTAGAAATTTCCACAATTTTTTCATATCAATACCCCTAACTTATAATAATTGTAATCTAAAAAAGCATGCTTGAATTTTCTGTGCCGCATCGCAGGAAATTATGCCGTTCATTAAAGTGCCTGGTCCCCGCTTTCGTTTGTTCTGATTCTTACTGCCTGTTCTACATTGTAAACAAAAATTTTGCCGTCTCCGATTTCACCGGTCTTGATCTCTTCCGTTATTTTTTCAATTAATTTGGCAACCATTTCATCATGAACCACGGTTTCAACTTTTACCTTCGGGAGGAGGTTAATGCTGAATTCAGTCCCTCGGTAGACTTTTTTTCTGCCCTTCTGGTTTCCGCATCCGGACACCATGGTGGTTGTAATGCCATGAATTTCGAGCTGGTTAAGGATATCTTTTACCTCCTCAAGCTTTTCAGGTCGAATAATCATCTCAATCTTTTTCATATTCGCGTCTCCTTTTCAGATTAATATAAAAATAAAATGCCGGTCCCGAAAGTTCGAAACCGACACCATTGCCTGTTACGTACATAAAATGATTGAATTCATGAAATAGAGAATCAAAAAAGGTGCCGAAATCGCCTGATCGACGAATTCGGCACCTTTGCCTTATTGATATGTAAGCACTTATTTGCTCTTTGTATGTTTTGTCTTCTTGAAATTATCCCAGGAAAATCGGGAAGTGGGTTTGAACACTTCTTTTCTCAGGTTCATCAGCGATATAAAATACCGAATGCCTAAATAAAGTACTGCAATCCCAAAAATAATTCCGGGAATCTGAGTGTTCAGCACCTGAAAGCTGATCTGGTTTACATAACTGTAAACCGAGAAAAACACGCCTGAAGCGCAAATTGCAAGCGCGACAACAAAGAGAATCGAAATCAGTACTTTCTTTTTTGGGTCTACCGCGTAACTGCTTTTAGATTGCATCGTCGCCACTCTCACCTGTTCTGATTCTTACGGCTTCTTCCACATTGTAAACAAATATTTTGCCGTCTCCGACTTCACCCGTTTTGATGTTTTGAGTTATTTTCTGGATTAATTCCGAAACAACTTCATCATGTACGACGGTTTCCACTTTAACTTTTGGAAGGAGGTTGATTTCACTCTCTGTTCCGCGATACCAGTTTTTTCTGCCCTTTTGATGTCCGCATCCCGATACCATGGTTACCGTCATACCATGAATTTTCATTTCGTTAAAAATTTCTTTTACTTCTTCCAGCTTTTCCGGTCTGATAATCATTTCTATCTTTTTCGTAACCTCAGCCTCCTTTAATGTATTTTATTCTGTCGGATCAGAAGCTGCCCCAACCAATTTATTGTGTTTCCCATAAAATTTTGTTACAGCATAATCTGAATATGTGGAAATGAATAATTGCAGATTACGGTAATAATTATGCTGTTTATTAGCAGATATGAATTTCAATGAATAACAACTTGCATATTTGCACTCGTTTGATGGGAAAATAGCAACCGTTTCTGTTCCTTATCAAACATCATACACTAAAAGTTGAAAAAGTCAATCCTTTTTGTTCACAGTCTGTTAAAATTCATCAGGCTGGCTGTAAAAGTGGTAAAATTTAAAGTCTGTTTTGTCAGAACCCACAGATTTTCAATTGTGTTAATGTATTGTATACCGGGGAACCTTCCAGAATTTGTTATGGATCAGCATATCGATCGGCACATCGCCTGCCGGCTAAAAACGCTCATAAAACACGGTTTCCTCCAAGGGCTTGCGTAATTGGTCGTGACGCTGCGGGGATTGGGGAACGCAGGCTGCATAACCAAGGAGCAGAATATTAGCAGGCTCCACATAAGCGGGAATATTGAATTCCTCCCGGATGACAGCAGGGTTGAAGGCGCAGATCCATACGCTGTCCAAACCTAATTCAGTGGCGCAAAGCATCATGTGGCTGGTCACAATAGCCGCATCAATATCTGCCGAATCTTTCCCGTCATAAGAGCGGTGCCAGGACTCCCTGTGGTCGGCGCAAACGATCAGTGCAGCGGGTGCCCCAAAGGCTTTATAACCTTTTGCGATTTTGGCGAGGCCTTCCGGCGTTTGTACCACCAAAATTTTCTGAGGCTGGTTGTTGCATGCGGTGGGAGCCACACGCCCCGCTTGCAAAACCTCCTCGATTTTTTCCGGTTCAACAGGATTGCTCTGATAGCTTCTTGCCGAATAACGTTTTTTTGCCAATTCTAAAAAGCTCATCTGTCATTCCTCCAATTTGTTACTGATTATATTATAAGTGCAAGATGCAGCTTCGATGCTCTTATTCACACGATTTTGTTTTTTAATTTAAACATAAAATAAATGAATTATGCCGGTGCTATGACAGATAATGCTGAGAATCAACGATTCAACGAGAATTTATCTTTGAAATCAAGAAACAATAAAATAAAATACTATCGGAATATGGAGATAAAATCATGAAGAAAAAAGATCAGGGGCTATCTGCATGGCAGCTTACCATGATGGCATTGGGGACGGTAATCGGAGGCTCATTTTTCCTGGGCTCTTCGGTGGCGATTCATGCTGCGGGCCCATCTGTTTTAATATCCTTTGTGTTCGGCGGCGTATTGGTTTATTTTATTCTTTTTGCCCTTTCCGAAATGACGGTGGCAAATCCGGATTCCGGCTCTTTCCGCACCTTCGCGTCACAGGCTTTCGGGAAGGGTGCCGGATTCGTCGTGGGGTGGGTATACTGGACCGGAATGGTTCTGGCAATGTCCAGTGAAGCCACAGCGGTATCCATCCTTGTACGCACATGGATTCCTAAAATGCCCATCTCTTTACTGGGGAGCATCATCATTATCAGTGTAACCCTTTTGAACCTGCTGGGCGCGGATAAGCTGAGCAAGCTGGAAAGCGGGCTTGCCGCGGTAAAACTGCTGGCAATCGCTTCGTTCATTATTATAGCAATTCTGCTGATTTTCGGCATGTTCGCAGGCAACGCGCCTGTCGGAACCGGTGCAGTGGTTGGTGAACCTCTGATGCCGGGAGGAATCAAGAGTATCGCCGGGAGCATGCTGATTGTGATTTTTTCGTATGCAGGCTTTGAAATTATTGGTTTAGCATCTTCAGAAGCGGATCATCCAAAAGAAACAGTGCCTAAAGCAATTAATTATACAGTTTTTCTTCTTGTGGGATTGTATATTATTTCTGTTGCCGTACTTCTTCCGTTGATTCCTACGGCCGACATCAACGAAAAAATGAGTCCCATGGTGGCCGCTTTGGACAGGCGCGGATTCGGATGGGCGGGAACAGCGATTAATCTGGTGCTGATTACAGCCATTCTTTCCACCATGCTGGCGGCAATGTTTGGGCTGGGAAGAATGATCCGCTCACTTGCTGATGAAGGTCTGGCCCCTGACTGGCTAAAAGATACAAAAGACATTCCTACGCGCGGAATCTTATTTTCAGGCGCTGCCATGCTTTTAGGGCTGGGAGTCGGCCTTTTACTTCCCAGCGTCTATCTGTTTTTAGTAAGCTCGGGCGGCTTTGCGCTGCTCTTCACTTATGCTGTCATTATGGCTACGCATATACGTTTCCGTAAAAAGAACGGCTGCCCGCCGGACGGCAAATGTCAGGTATGGGGTTATCCGTACACCTCGTTATTTTCATTGATTTTCCTGATCTTAATTATATTGAGCATGCCGTTTGTGCCGGGGCAGGAATCAGGGCTGATAGCCGGCGCCATTATGGTAGCTTTTTATGTGTTGAGTTATATTGCAATGAAGCTTTTTAACAGAAATAAAGGCACTTCCCATAATTTCAAAAATAGGACCGAAGTGAAATCAACCCTGTCGTCGGAGTTTTCAAAAGAACTGACGGAGAGAACCGATAAGGATAAAGACAAGCGCTAATCGTTTACTCCTCATGCACTTGTTCAGAACGCAGTTTTAATTTTGCCAGTCTGTGATTCACATTTTCACGCAAAAGCGTATACAGGACGGAACAGATTGGAATATTTACAAGCATTCCGACAACGCCGAACGCATTGCCGCCGATGGTAACGGCGGCAAGCACCCAGAGCGCGGGCAACCCGACTTTCGAACCGACAACACGTGGGAATATGAGATTACCTTCCAGCTGCTGGAGAACGAGAAAAAATACAACGAACCAAATTGCCTGAACGGGACTGACAATCAAAATCAGCAATGCGCCAACGACAGTGCTTAAAAAAGCACCCACAATTGGAATCAATGCCATAAGAGCCACAAATACGGACACGAGTAGCGCATATGGGAAACGGAAAATATTCATCCCGATAAAACAGAGCGTCCCAAGAATACAGGCTTCCGTGCATTGACCGGCGATAAAATTTGAAAAGGCGCGGTTTGTAAGGCTGCATAACCGCAGAAACGGCTCCGTGAATTCCTGCGGCAGATAAGCATACAAAACCCGCTTTGTCTGTTCCTGAAGCTTCTCTTTTTGCACCAGAATATTCATTGCAATTACAAAGCTCAAAATGAACGTGAGGGCGCCGTGGAAGACGTTTGTTGTTACCGCAACGGTAGAATCCACCAGCGCGCTTGCGAATTTTTGCCCGTATACCGCCAGCATCTGGCTGATATTGGCCCAGTCTATATTGATATCGCGAACATACTCGCCAAGATCCGGATAGTCTTTACCGATTCTGGTAAGATTGTCCTGTAATGTGTTAAAGAACGGGGGAATGTTGTTGGTCAGGCTTGTAATTGTGCGGACGAGCTGAGGCACAACAATCAATAACAGCAGAGCGATAACACTGATCACAATCAACAGGGACAGAAGGATGCTTAACGGCCGCCGCACCTTAGGCCAATTCTTTGCGCAGCGACGGTTCAACGGTGAAAAGAGCCGCGTTTCAACCTGCCGCATCAGAACATTTAAGATAAATGCCAATGCAAGACCAAGCAGGATGGGCTCAAAAATACCTCCCAGCATATTTGCAAGGTCAGGGACACGGTATAAGTTTTGCAGCCCCATGTAAAATGCAATGCCAAAAGCGATGAGCAGCGCAAGCTTTTTCATGTTGCTTTTATTAAGTTCCATATTCATTTCCTTTCCTGCCGGTGAATAGTTCTGTATGAATGCGAGATTGGGATTCACCTTACAAATCCTGACTATAAGCTAATCGTACACAGGCAAGGCAAAAAATATCATTGTTCGGCAGCCGCGGATTTATCATAATTATTTTACCTTCATAACTTTACGTACAACCCAGACGAGCGGTTTATAGAAGGCGCCTTCCATCTCATGGCTAACCGTTTTCAGTTCCTTCCGAATCGCTATCTTTTGCGGACAATGGCTTTCACATTTTCCGCACTCCCTGCACTGAGAGGCAACGGCAGGCTTTGCCGACAAAGCACCCAGGGTTTGCAAATAACGCCACCGCGCCGATTTGTCTTTCATAAGGTATTTGTCATTGTAACAGGAAAAACATCCGGGAATGTTCACTCCCGCGGGGCATGGCATGCAATATCCGCAGCCGGTGCAGGGAATTTTTGTTTTCTCCACCAGTTCTTTTTTTACCTGCTCGAAGACCATCAGCTCCTCATTTGAAAGGGAGTTCGGCTCCGCGTCACTGGCAATCCGGATGTTTTCGGCAATTTGCGCTTCGTCGCTCATACCGGACAGCACCACATTGACCTCCGAATGGTTCCATATCCAGCGAAGCGCCCATTCGGCAGGCGACCGGTTTGCGTTATAATCCGCAAATGCCTTTTTTACCTGTTCGGGAAGATGTGTGACCAGTTTGCCGCCGCGTAACGGTTCCATAACAATCACGGGAATCCCCAGGCTAGCGGCAAGCTGCAAGCCGGATTTGGTTGCCTGATTGTTTTCGTCCAGATAATTATACTGTATTTGGCAGAAATCCCATGGATAGGCCTTTACAATCAGCTCAAAATCCGTCTTGCTGCCATGAAAGGAAAATCCAATGTTTTTAACGGTGCCGGCAGCCTTTAACTTTTCAAGCCAGTCCATTACGCCCAGCCCGGCAAGCCGTTCAAACATAGATTTGTCCGTGAGCATATGCAGCAGGTAATAATCAATGTGGTCGGTCTGCAGTCTTTCAAGCTCTGTAGCAAAAATCTTTTTGGCGTTGTCTAATTTGTTAACCAGGAAGGGCGGAAGCTTTGTGGCGATATTAACACGCTCCCGGTAACCGCCTTTCAGCGCCTTCCCAAGCAGCAATTCACTTTTTCCGTTTTGATAGATATAGGCCGTGTCAAAATAATTTACCCCTTTTTCGATTGCCTCATGTATCATATTAATCGATCTCGGCTCATCAATTGAGCCGTTTTTTGTTGGCAGACGCATGCAGCCAAAGCCCAAAATGGAAAGGGATTCGCCGTTTTTACTGTTGATTCTTGTCTTCATGTAAAATACTCCAATCTTAACTTAATTAAATTGTTATCAGCTTTTTATCTTCCTTGATAATTTCGGTTAATCCGTCTCCCCAATATTTCAGCTCAATTCCTAATCCGGCCAGCTCCTCTGAAACGCCCAGCTGTTCTGCGCATGCTTTACAGGCAGAGAAAATGACCCCCGCCTGCGCTGCAAGAATAATCTTCTCGCGTATCATTTGATTCTCTGCAACAAGTTTTGCGGTGGCGCCCCAGATAATCACAGTAACATCTTTCCACCAATAGTTCAGCTTGCTGTTCAGCGCGTACATTAACACCATTTTCTCCGAAGTTATGATGTTGTCATTTGTCCACAAAATATACAATTGGTTGGGTTCAGCCATGTTTTCTCCTCCGAATCTATAATTATAAGTAAAAATTCACGGAAAGCGCTTTTTAAACTCCGGGCAATCTTCACAGTATGGAATTGTGACTTTTGTCTTTCTAAAATATAATGCAAAATATGTAATATTACAAGCGCTTTGTTGTCAAATCTTTATAATACGGAAAACAGGAAGGGAACTCAAAGCTTTCGGCTTGACAAGCGAACCGCGATACTTTACAATGATCAGTATAAATTGAATAACATATTTCGGTGCAGAAATGCTTAATAGGGAACAGGGTGTAACGCCTTGGCTATCCCAGTAACCGTGAAGCTGACGAATCGACTGATACCACTGCTGCATTAAGCGGGAAGGTGTCGAGGAGGATGAAGCAAAGCCGGTAGACCTGCCGTTATATTTAGTTTCTTCTGGGGTTGAGAAAAGGCTATTATATTTATGTAACACGATTCTATAGGTATATTAACTTTATGCTCGTTTCCATCTGGAAACGGGCATATTTTGCTTTAATCGGGTTTTCCGGAGGGGTAATGTCGATTTCAATTTATTGATTTAATATTCAGGGAAAAGAAAGGGAGAAATATAAAATGAAAAAAATCTTAGCATTATTTTTAGTGATTGGTATTTTATTTGCGGGAACCTCCTGCACTGAAACATCAAATTCAAGTTCAGCTGTGTCCTTGAACTCGAAAACGGCTGTGTCAGCGAATGAACCATACAAAGTGACTGACAGCCGCGGTGAAACGGTGACTTTTGACAAGGCACCGAGTAAAATTATTTCGTTATTGCCATCCGATACGGAAATTATCTATGCCCTTGGTGACGGTGACAAACTGATTGCCGTCGATACCTACAGCAATTATCCGGAGGATGCAAAGAAAAAACCGCAGCTGGACAGCGGAGAAAAAACGAATATTGAAGCTATTATCGGTTTGAAACCCGATCTTGTCATTATGGGGAAAATGGCACAAACGGAGGCTCAGTTTAAACAGCTCAAGGATGCGGGAATTAAAGTGTTTGTTACGGATGCAGGCGACATTGCGCAGACATATAAGGTAATCGGGATGATGGGGGACACCCTGAAAGAAGAGGCAAAAGCGACAGAAATCATTAACGGTATGAAAAAAGATTTTGAGGATATCAAAAAGCAGGTGAAAGATAAACCTTCCAAGAAAGTCTATATTGAAATATCCCCCCTTCAATACAAGCTCTGGTCCTGCGGCAAAGGTACCTTTCAGGATGAACTGCTGACTTTGGTTGGAGCAACCAACATTTTTTCTGACATCACCAGCTGGAAAGAAGTGTCGGAAGAGCAGGTGATAAGCCGCAATCCCAACATCATCATAACCACTGTCGGGCCGATGTATGGGGTCGCAGACCCCGTAAGTGAAATAAAAGGCAGAGCGAACTGGAATAAAATTGACGCGGTTAAAAACGGCAGGGTTTTTGTAACGGATTCAGACGCGATTCAGAGGCCCGGCCCAAGGCTGGCTGCCGCTGCAGAAGATCTTGTCAAAATTATATACGGTTAAAAAGGTGTAAAACATTGAATAACATGAATGGCAGGAAAAAAGCCGGGAAAGGCGTATGGAATATAAACCTTGTGTATATCGGTTTTCTTTTCATGCTTCTCTTTGCTTTTTTGCTTTCCGTATCGGTCGGAAGCGTTGATATTTCCCTGTCCCATACGATCAGAATTCTGTTAAACCAAACTTTTGGCCTTGGGAACATATCCGATATACCGGATAATTTTTGTGTTATTATCGAACGGGTACGCCTCCCCCGGGTGATTTTATCAGCGCTTGTGGGTGCTGCCCTTTCTGTTTCCGGAACGGCCATGCAGGGGCTTTTAAGGAACCCTCTTGCCGACAGCTCAACCTTGGGGGTATCCTCCTGTGCGGCTTTAGGGGCGGTATTTGCCCTTTCAACAGGATTTCAGCTTCCATTGTTTCCTTATCTGGGAATTACTTTCATGAGCATTCTTTTTGCTTTTGGTTCCTTTTTTATCATTATGACTCTTTCCTATAAAATCGATCGGAATCTTTCCACCAACACCATCATTTTAACGGGTGTAATTGTGTCAATGTTTGCAGGGAGTATCATCAGCTTTATCGTATCAATGTCCGGTGAACAGATGAAGAATATTGTTTTTTGGACCATGGGTTCCTTCTCCGGGCGCGGGTGGGAATATGTAAATTTGACTGCACCGTTTATTGCCATTGGGATCATCGGCCTGTTAAAATACTCAAACGAGTTAAATGCGTTCGCTTTGGGTGAGGAAAAAGCAGGATATATCGGGGTGGAAACAAAAAAAGTCAAGATTATGATTCTGGTTTTGGTTTCAATCCTTGTCGGGGTATCCGTCTCAGTCAGCGGAACCATTGCTTTTGTGGGGCTGGTGATTCCCCACATAACGCGGATGCTGATCGGCTCGAATCACAAAAAGTTAATGCCGCTATCCCTTATGACAGGCGCAACGTTTATGATCATAACGGATCTTGTAAGCAGGACGGTGCTTCGTCCGTCTGAACTGCCGATCGGCGTCGTTACATCGCTTATCGGTTCTGTCATTTTTATTTATATTTTCTATTCCCAAAGGCAGCAGAATCAGAGGTAAAAATATGCTGAAAGTTGATAATCTGAGTGTATGTATGAATCATAAAAATATTATTCAGAACATTTCCTTTGAAATGTCCGAACATGATATCCTGATGGTAATCGGTCCGAACGGCGCGGGAAAAACCACTTTAATTAAAGCGATTATGCAAAATATGAAGTATAGTGGGGCGTCCTATTTAGATGGTAAAAATATTGCGGCAATTTCTGCAAAAGATCTTGCAAAAGAAATTGGTGTATTGACACAAACGCACAGCCAACAGTTTCCGTTTACAGTTTATGAAGTTGTCAGCCTTGGCAGGTATGCGCATCAGGAAGGCATGTTTTCCCGAATGAACAAAGAGGATTTTGATAAGATTGACAATGCACTGAAGCTGACCGGAACATATCATCTGAAGGACAGGTCGGTGCTCACTTTGTCGGGCGGGGAACTGCAGCGTATCTTTTTAGCATCGGTTTTTGCGCAGGACCCGAAATTATTGATTTTGGACGAGCCCACGAACCATCTCGATTTGCAGTATCAAATCGGAATTTTTGACACGCTGAAGGAATCGGTTAAGGGCGAGGGGCGCTCCGTGATTGCAGTGGTTCATGATTTAAATATGGCTTATACCTATGGAACAAAGGCGCTCCTTATGAACAAAGGGCAGGTCTGTGCTTATGGAGCTGTTGAAAGGGTTTTGAACAGGGAAAAATTAAAAGAAGTTTATGAGGTCGATGTTGTACTCTGGATGCAGAACCTTTTAAAACATTGGAATTAGGTGATTACTATGCTGATATTCATTTCCGGCGGGGTGAGAAGCGGAAAAAGCACATTGGGTGAAAAATTGGCAAATGAATTGGCTGACGGCAATAAAATATATTTAGCGACATCCAAAGCTTATGATGATGAAATGAGGCGGCGTATTCACAGGCATCAGGCCGATCGGGCGCAAAAAGGATTCCTTACGATTGAGAAAAGTGAAAACATAGGTGAAATCGTCACTGAATTGAACAGCAGCGACACTGTTTTAATGGATTGCCTGGGGAATCTGGTTGCAAACGAAATGTTTCACGGTGATGATTCGGACTGTAATCCTCAAGTAAAAATGGAAATTACAGAAAGAATTTATGCGGATGTTATCAAGATAAATGCGGCTGTTAAGAACCTGATTGTTATTTCAAACGAGGTCTTTTCCAGCGGAATCTCCTATGACCCGGCAACAGAAGCATATATAGAAGTTTTGGGGCAGCTGCATATCAAAATCGCTGCCGCGGCACAGCAGGCGATTGAATGTGTATTTGGGAACACTATGTATCATAAAGGGGAAGTACAATGAAAGGAATCATGATTCAGGGAACGAGCAGCGACGCCGGAAAAAGTTTTCTGGTTACCGCGCTCTGCCGTGTTTTTGCGGATTACGGGTTGAAAACCTGCCCGTTTAAATCCCAGAATATGTCTAACAATTCGTATGTTACATTCGACGGTTGTGAAATAGGCAGGGCACAGGGTGTTCAGGCGGAGGCTGCGCGGGAAGAGCCGAATGTTTACATGAATCCGATTCTCCTGAAGCCGAAAAAGGATACCCAGTCGGAAATTGTGCTTATGGGCAAGGTCTTTGAATCACAGGACGGGAAAGATTACTACAAAAGTTTCACTATGCATGAAGGAATTCAGGCGGTTCGCAAATCGCTTGAATATATTGAAAACAACTATGACGCGATTGTGATTGAAGGCGCGGGAAGTCCAGTCGAGGTGAATTTAAATGACCGGGAAATTGTAAATATGCGAATAGCCCGTGAGGCGGACGTCCCTGTCCTCCTTGTTACCGATGTTGACCGGGGCGGTTCTTTCGGTTCCATTGTCGGTACGCTTCAGCTGCTTGGCAAAGACAGACAAAGGGTAAAGGGCATTATATTCAATAAGTTTCGTGGTGACGTCTCGCTTTTTGAAGACGGCGTAAAGTTCATTGAAAATTATACGGGGATAAAAGTGGTTGGGGTCATGCCCTTCCTGAAAGATATCAGAATTGAAAATGAAGATAATTTAAGTACGGATTACTGTTATACAAGCAGGGAAAAAGAAAAGGTAACCATAGGCGTTGTAACGATGCCGTATGTATCCAACAATACCGATATTGAGGTATTCCGCTGCGAAGAGGATGTTGAAATTAAGGCAATAGACCGGTTCACCGACATTCATCTTTTTGACGCCGTGATTATTCCGGGAACAAAAAGCACAATGGAGGATATGCAGTATCTGCTCCATACGGGAATTGGTCAGCGAATAAGGGAGTTTTATCAATCAGGCGGTTATGTATTCGGCTTGTGCGGCGGCTATCAAATGCTTGGCGAAAAAATATCGGATGAAATGATGATTGACAGTCGTTCCGTTACGCAGATTGAAGGTCTCTGCCTGCTGCCGGTTCAAACCCGTTTTCAAAGCGAAAAGACGGTGAAAAGAGTGGAAGGGACAGTCATGCATCCTGCCTTTCACGGGTGCCGGGTGAGCGGGTACGAAATTCATTTAGGGGTTACAAATCAAACTGCAAGTCATGATTTTTTACCGCTTGTAAAGAATACTGATTATGTGGATGGATTGGCTGATCTGAATTTTAAAGCCGCGGGAACTTATATGCACAATATCTTTCACAATGACGAATTCCGCAACGGCTGGCTTAATTTGATCCGGAAATCAAAGGGGTATCCTGAAAGACCGGTTGTAAATACGAATCTCGTAAAGGAAGACAGTTATGCCGCTTTGGCAAAAGAAGTCCGAGAGCATCTTGATATTGAATATATCATGAACCTGCTGAATCGCAGTTGAAAAATGATTTTGGGCAGCCCTGAGCAGATTAATGGGAAATTCTGAGCGGATGTCCAAAACACTGATATTTGTTTGAGGTGAGCATATGTATTTTATATTTGGCGGAAGAAGTCAGGGAAAGCTGAATTATGCAAAGCAATTATATGGCGGGGAGCTAACTGTTTGTGATTTAAAATGCTGTAATATAAAGGATGCTTTTTCAGCCGATATCCTGATCAATATTCAGGAAGCGGTCAAGTTCATGCTGCTTACAGGGGAAAGCCCCGCGGGTTATTTTAAGCAAAATATTGACAAATTCAGCGGCAAGGTTTTAATCGGCGATGAAATCGGCTGCGGCATCGTGCCCATTGACGCGTTTGAGCGGGAATGGCGTGACGAAACAGGCTGGGTATATCAATTTCTGGCGTCAAAAGCAAAGCGGGTCGATCGGGTTTGGGCCGGGATTGGACAAATCTTAAAGGACGAGGGGGCGAAGTAATGCAGAAGAGCTTGGTTCATTTATATTTTGGCGACGGCAAAGGGAAGACAACTGCCGCGGTAGGGCTTGGCCTGCGTGCCTATGGCAGAGGGAAAAGGGTGCTTTTGGTGCAGTTTTTAAAAAATTATGATTCGGGTGAAATTCTCGCATTGGAGCACTTGAGCGATTCGTTTCAAATTTTAAAGGGCGAGCCTGTAAAGAAATTTTTTGCAGGTATGACAGAAGCCGAAAAGCAAACGACGGTGCGTTTGCAGCATCAGATGTTTATGAAGGCAGTGGAGGCAGCCCGTTCAGAAAAATTTAACATGGTCATTTTTGATGAGCTTGTAGACGCGGTCAATTTAGAAATCGTCGGTATCAAGGAGATTGAAAATTTCATAAAAACAAAGGCAGATGGTTTGGAAGTCGTGATAACCGGGCATCACCCCAAACCGGAGTTCCTTGAATTGTGTGATTACGTAACGGAAATGAAAAAAATAAAGCTTCGTTTTGATCAGGGTGTTTGCGCAAGAATCGGAATCGAAAAATAAGGATCAGTTGGTGGTGACATGATGTTGGATAAAACTCCCTTTCCCCGTGTTATGATTGCGGGCACGGCAAGCGGAACCGGGAAAACGACCATCAGTATGGGGATTATGGCGTCCCTCACAAAACGGGGGATGAAAATTGCCGGCTTCAAATGCGGGCCGGATTACATAGACCCGATGTTCCATTCGAAAATTATCGGGTCTCACAGCCATAACCTGGATTTATTTTTAATGGACGAGTCAACCACGAAATCGCTTTTTTGTAAAAATGCGCGGGGCTGTGATATTGCTGTGCTGGAAGGGGTGATGGGTTACTATGACGGGGTGGCCGCCGGCACTGCTTCTGCCAGCAGTTATCATCTTGCGTGCTGTACACAGACTCCGGTTATCCTTGCGGTAAATGTGGAGGGAATGTCGCTCAGTGCGGCAGCGATGATAAAAGGATATCAGGATTATCGGAAAGACAGCAATATTAAAGGCGTGCTGCTCAATCATTGTTCCGAAATGCAGTATAAAAGCTTAAAACCCGTTTTAGAAAAAGAACAGGGAATTTCAGTGATTGGCTATCTGCCTCAACTGGAGAATTGTTCGCTTGAGAGCCGCCACCTCGGCCTTGTTACTGCGGATGAAGTGGCGAATTTCAGACAGAAGCTCTCCAGGCTGGTGTGGGTCATGGAATGGACGGTCGATTTTGGTAAGCTGCTGAAAATTGCCGAATCCGCGCCGCCTTTGGAGGCGCCCGTTCTCATTACGGAAAAAGTCACCCAAAGGAAGCCGAAGATTGCGGTGGCAAGAGATCATGCTTTCTGCTTTTATTATCAGGACAACCTTGATTTGCTGACAGATTTGGGTGCGGAACTGGTCGGCTTTAGCCCTCTTTCGGATGCCGTTCTGCCCCAAGAATGCCATGGTCTGTACCTGGGCGGCGGTTATCCTGAACTGCATGCCGAGGAACTTTCCAATAACATCACAATGCTTCAAAGCATAAAAAATGCGATTGCATCCGGGGTGCCAACCATCGCGGAGTGCGGAGGGTTCATGTACCTGCAGAACACTTTGGAGGATGATACAGGGGCAGCCTTTCCAATGGTGGGCGCTTTGCCCGGAGCAGGTGTAAAAACCGGGCGTTTGCAGCATTTCGGATACCTTAACTTAACCGCAAACAGGGATAATCTGCTGTGTAAGGCCGGCAGTCAGATTTTGGCCCATGAATTTCACTATTGGGACAGTACGAATTGCGGAGATGCCTTTACGGCAAAAAGGCCTGTAGACGAAACTCAATGGCCATGTATCGTGGCGGGCGAAACTTTGTTTGCGGGTTATCCGCATCTCCATTTCTACAGCAATAAAGAATTCGCCCGCAGTTTTGTAAGAGCGGCGGAACGGTTCGAAAGGAAGTATGATAATGATGACGATAACGCAGGCAATTGAGGCCATCACGCCTTTGGATGCTCCGGCCATGCGAACCGCGCAGAAACATTGGGATAGTATCGCAAAGCCCCTGAACAGTCTTGGGCTTTTGGAAAAAGCCGTCATCCAGATCGCCGGGATTACTGCAAATCCTCAGTGCGATATCGACAGGCGCGGCGTAGTAATCATGTGCGCGGATAACGGGGTCGTAGCAGAGGGCGTAACGCAGACAGGCTGCGAGGTAACCGCAATCGTGGCAAAGGAGTTTACTTTGGGCTGCACCAGTGTCTGCAAAATGGCACAGGTTGCAGGAGCGGATATTTTTCCTGTTGATATCGGCATGTGCACCGATGTGGAAGGTGTGCCGAACAGAAAGATTGCATACGGCACTCAGAATATTGCGCAGGGTCCGGCCATGACGCGGCAGCAGGCAATACAGGCCATTGAAGTGGGAATTGATATGGTGCATCACTTAAAGCGGCGGGGTTACGGGATTTTAGCGACCGGAGAAATGGGAATCGGCAACACTACAACGAGCAGTGCCATCGCGGCGGTGCTGCTCGGGCAGGAAGCGGCAGCCGTAACCGGCAGGGGAGCCGGGTTGTCGGACAGCGGGCTGTGTAAAAAGATAGAAGTTATTACCCGTGCCATTGCTTTGAACCGGCCAAACCCACAGGATGCGCTTGATGTGCTCTGCAAAGTCGGTGGTTTTGATATTGCCGGATTAACCGGCGTCTTTTTAGGCGGCGCCGCGCTGCACATTCCGATTCTGATCGACGGATTTATTTCGGCGGTTGCCGCCTTGCTTGCCGTACGGCTCGCACCGTTGGCGAGCGGATACATACTGGCCAGCCACAGAAGTGGGGAACCTGCGGGACAAATGGTTTTAAACAAACTGGGCAAGGAACCTTTTATCACCGCGGGAATGTGCTTGGGCGAGGGCACCGGCGCCGTGGCGGCTCTGCCAATTTTAGACATGGCGTTTGCCGTATACAAAACCATGAGCACTTTTGACGATATTAATATAGAAGCTTATCAGCCGTTGTGAAAAAAGGTGCGAATATGCTTTGCTCAAGCAGCTGCTGAAGCCGGGATGCCGTGAAGTCCGTGACGGATAGCAATTTATCACAAAGGAATGGTAACATATGAAGAAACTTGGCAGCTTCATCATTGCAATCAGCATGTACTCCGCCCTGCCTATGCCTCGGATTGACTGGAATAAAGAATCAATGCGCTACACGATGGCTTTTTTTCCGGCGATTGGGCTTGTGATTGGCGGGTGCTATTGGTGCTGGTGGCAGTTAAGCGGCTATCTTCGCCTGAATCAGACGCTTTTTGCCGCAGGCCTTACCCTGATTCCTGTTTTTATAACAGGGGGAATTCATTTGGACGGCTTCTGCGACACGGTAGATGCATTGAGCAGCCATGCGGAGCGGGAACGCAAGCTGGAGATACTGAAAGATCCTCATACCGGTGCGTTTGCCGTGATCGGACTTGCCGCATATTTTTTACTTTATTTCGGTCTGGCGAGCCAATTGCAAGTAAACGGCTCTGTCATTGCGGTTTTAACGCTGGGACTGGTTTTATCACGGGCGTTGAGCGGTTTTGCGGTTGCCGGTTTTCGTTGCGCGAAGAACAGCGGACTGGTTTATACCTTTGCTGATGCGGCGGCCAAAAAACAGGTGCGCCTGATTCTTGCGTCTTTAATTTTTTTGTGTCTCACCGGAATTTTTGTTTTGAATCCTCAGTATGGTGTGGCAGTGCTGGCCGTCTGTTCTCTGCTGCTTTGGTATTACCGCCAAATGGCATACCGTCAGTTTGGCGGGATAACGGGGGATCTGGCCGGGTATTTTTTACAGATTTGCGAACTCGGCATCCTAATGGGAGTGGTTGCCGTGCAGTGTGTGTGACTGGGAATCATCGTAAGTTATTGGCTCTGTCATCGGAAAATGCAGATGACAAAGAGGTAAATTCGTCAGAGGTGTAAAATGCATTATCCTTTATTCAGACTGTTATCATTGATTGTAGGATTTTTGCTTGACCTTCTTTTTGGCGACCCGGTTTGGCTGCCCCATCCGGTGCGTTTCATGGGGGATGCGATAGCAAAATCCGAATTGTTTCTTCGCCGTTTATTTCCCGAAACACGAAGAGGAGAATTTTGGGGCGGCGTTATTTTGGCAATATGCATCCCGGGAGTGAGCTTTGGCATCAGCTTCGTTTTCCTGTACCTCTGCGGCCTGATCCACCCGATTCTTCGCTTTGCAGTCGAGACCTTCCTGTGCTATCAGATTTTCGCCTGTAAAAGTTTAAAGACTGAAAGCATGAAAGTATATGAACAGGTTGCAAAGAGTGATCTGACGGCGGCGCGGGAAGCCGTTGGAAGGATCGTCGGCCGGGATACCGCCGGCCTGACGATGGAAGGTGTGATCAAGGCGGCGGTAGAAACCGTTGCGGAGAACACCAGTGACGGCGTAATCGCTCCTCTTTTTTTTATGGCTGCCGGCGGTGCCCCGTTGGGACTTTTATACAAAGCCATTAATACGATGGACAGTATGGTCGGCTATAAGAATGAAAAATACATCAGTTTTGGCAAAGCCTCCGCCAGACTGGATGATATTGCAAATTTTATTCCGTCAAGACTTGCAGCTTTGCTGATGATTGTGTCAGCTTTTTTGCTGGGATATGACGGAAAAAATGCCTGGCGAATCTTTCAAAGGGATCGCTTTAATCATACCAGCCCTAATTCGGCACAGACCGAATCCGTCTGTGCCGGTGCATTAAACGTTCAGCTGGCGGGAAACGCCTTTTACTTTGGAAAGCTGTATCATAAGAAAACGATTGGGGATGCCCTGCGCCCGGTAGAGGCGCAGGATATTGTGAGGGCAAACCGATTGCTTTACGGTACCAGTCTGCTTGCTGCTCTGCTGTGCGGCGGAGTGATACTGCTTGCTGTACTGCTGTGAGGATTAAACTATGAAAGAAATAATACATGGCGGAGACGTGCTGAGCTGTGAGGAACAGTTTCATAAAAAAATGCTCGATTTTTCCGCCAATATCAATCCGTTCGGTATTCCGCCGAAGGTGCTTGCGGCGGCGAAGGCGTCATTGAGGAAAAGCAATGTCTATCCCGATCCTCTGTGCCGAAATCTTACGTCCGCCATCGCGAAATCCGAACGACTGCCGTCCTCCTGCATTATCTGCGGGAATGGCGCCGCAGACCTTATTTTTCGGCTTGCACTGGCAGTTAAGCCAAAGCTTGCCCTGATTCCCGCGCCAACCTTCGCTGAATATGAAAAAGCGCTGGACTCTGTCGGGTGCCGGACGGAGCATCATCTGCTTACCCGGGAAAACGGATTTATTCTCACGGACAGCATCCTGCCGAAATTGAATCGGGAATTGGATATCCTTATTCTGTGTAATCCCAATAACCCCACCGGGCAGACTGTTGAGCCGGAATTACTGCTGCGCATTGCGGAGCGCTGTAAGGAAAACGATATTCTATTGGTACTGGATGAGTGCTTTAACAGCTTTTTGGATGATCCGGAAGCCCATTCTCTGAAAAATCAACTGGATACTTATCCGAATCTGTTTATTTTAAAAGCGTTTACCAAACTTTATGCGATGGCCGGTTTGCGCCTTGGTTACGGGCTGTGTGCGGATGAAACGCGGATGGATGCGATTTATAATGTTTCTCAGCCGTGGTCGGTGTCCAATGTCGCCTGTGCGGCCGGGATTGCCGCGCTGACACAGAAAGTATATGTGGAAAAGTCAAAAAAACGGATTCACCGGCAGCGTCTTTATTTAACGGCGCAGTTGAGCCGGCTTGGCTATGAGGTGATTGGCTCACAGGCAAACTTCATTTTTTTCCATACGGAAGAAGAACAATTGGACCAAAGGCTGAAAGAAAAAGGAATTCTGATCCGCAGCTGCGGCAATTATTTTGGACTCGATCAGCGGTACTATCGGATTGCCGTACGCCGCAAAAAAGAAAATCAAAAACTGATCACGGCACTTGAGCAACTGTGGAAAGGCGAATAGTCTTTATCAGGATGGGTGGGAGGATGCGATTCGAACCTGCCTTGCGGGGCGAGCAAGGCAAAAAAATACACAGCCTGTTTCCAAGCTATGTAAAGATGGCGGAGCGGATGCGACTCGAACCTGCTTTGCGGGGCAAGCAAGGCAAAAAAATACACAGCCTGTTTCCAAGCTGTGTATAAAGTGGCGGTGAGGATGCGACTCGAACCTGCCTTGCGGGGCGAGCAAGGTAAAAAAATACACAGCCTGTTTCCAAGCTGTGTAAAGGTGGCGGAGAGGATGCGACTCGAACGCACAATGCCTTGCGGCACACCACATTTCCAAGATTAAAATTAAAAAATTCCTTCGCATAAATTTATTTACAGTGTTATAAGTTGGCGCTTAATTCGCATGGTTTTGGCGTTTTTTTATGTTTGCCAATAATTGCCCATTCGAACTTATAAAGCGTTTTTGTGAAGATGGTCACCAATTTGTCACCATGGTCACCACAAATAATTTGAAACTATGGAGGTACACTGATGGAGAACATAGAAAAAGAATTAATTTCTAGAGGCATTATACAGCATACCGGAGAAATCAACAAAGATAAAATTAACCTGATCTCCGGAACCGTAACTCAACCGTTTGTCGAAACCCTATGTGCGACGATCAATGGCGACATGGATACCATTAACCTAATGACCAATATGTTCACCCGATTTTACAATCAAGGTAGGGGACAGGAATTTATGGATATGCTGCGTCTACTGCATGGAATTTTAGGCCTGCAATTTTCGGAAGATGTGGAAATGTTGGCTGATTATCCGAAAGCCCAGCACTATTTTTTGTTCTCTTTTCTGCTGGATTTCGATGATGTTATGCAAGACTATGTTGCCGAACAGCCGGACAGTGAATAGAAAAAGCAGTTTATCATGAGAAAACCCGTCTACATTAATAAGAATTTGTATTGCCCAATTCAGCTACAGATTTCTGGTCTACTGCACAGTTCAAAAAACTTCTGAGCGGCGTGTTATATGGATAATGGGCAACTTACAGAAAAACCCAAGTTTCCCAGTTTGCTCAAAATACGCGTTTATTGTTCGTTTTTAACAAAAACAAAATACACAATGGTCAATACACCTATTAGGCATAAACAAACGGCTACTACATTTGCAAAACCCAAATCAAGTATATAGTTTTCTTCAGAGAAACTTCCTGTATTAAACATAAAACACATGCTTGCAACTTTGGGTATCACTTCTTTTATGACAGATGTAACAAGCAAAGAAATTAACCCTAAAATTATTTCAACTGAGCCAACAATAAAACCGGTTTTTTTCATAACAAAACCTCCGTAAAGTATAAATAATCAGACTTTAATTTCGTTATACATTTTAAACATTATACGAAGTTCAAAAGGCATTCTGTATGGGGTTGCCAAAATGTTTAATTATTTGATGTAAAATCCCTCTATTTTCATATCTGTATCAAAAGATATAGTATACTGTACAGCCTGATTTTTATATTTTGCAATTACAACAGATACTGCAAATTCCTTTTTCGTCTTTGAATCGACAGCACCGGTAACCGTGTCTGAACTAATTGAGTCGAACTCCCCTGCCTTGGCTAAAACCGGAGACACCGCATTTTTCAGTACATCTGCGGATAGGGCTGTCTTTAAAGTATCGCTTACCATTGTGTCAGATACTTTTTGATAATCACCGAAATTGACAAGGTTGACAACACTTTCCGCAGTGGACTTGACCGTCCCTTCGTTAAATTTACTTGATAATTGAGTTGAAGCAGAACATCCTGTAAGAGCAAAGGCCAATACAAGTACACCTAGAACCGCCGTAAGGGTAACCGAAACCTTTTTCTTCATGATTCATAAACTCCTTTTCATTATGTTTATCACAGTATCGAGGGATTAAGTTGGTTTCATTACTTTTTTAATTAAGTAAGAACCTATTAGATTCATAATATAAAATAGTCAGATCATGTTCTTGAAAGTTTAAACAAAATGAGAAGTTCATTCTCACTTGACAAACATAGATTTCTGATCGAAGTTCGGAGAGACTGAGCTTCGTATTACTTCGTATTACTTATTTTATAGCTAATATGAAATGGGATTTAAAAACCCTCTCAGGAAATATGAATGCTTACCCCATTTACTTCGACGCCTGCGTCGACTCGTATGAGAATATACTTTGAACCGTTAATCATGCGTGTTTCTAATAAGTCGCTGCGTTCCGGATTTACTTGGATTGTCACATCGGGCGCACGAACCTCCAACTTCTTAGTATCAATAATATTCCGTGGACTGATCTTGGCATCGGCACCAAACTCGGCATCAAATTTTTCATCAAATGTAGACACATTGGAATCGGAAACTCCGCAAGATTTCAAAACGGATTTGACCGTGCTTTTGGAGATTGCCAGTGGGTCAACCTCCTTGTTGGTCTTATGTTCTTCAATCATTCCGCACAATTGCTCGTGAACCGATTGTACGACTTCGTAACTACAGTCGTCGGCAAGAGCATCCCCTAGCATGGATTGGAATATCTCTTTCTGCGCAGCAGCAGGCATGGGATGTCGGTCTTGAACACAGCATCAATAAATTCAGCATGATTCTCCTTAATATCCCGTGAGTAGTAGAGGGCATTATTGATATTTGTACTACGTTCATCAAAGGCTGGAAACATGAAGCCAAGCTCCGGTGCCGATACGATCCAGTCAGCTTTAAGATTATGGAACTCATTTTCGACAAGGTAGTAACTTAACGCAGGCTGTGTCGGCTTAATCGGGCAGACGCTGCACAAAATGTATGAGAACACTTCGGAGGAGGCATCGTTCTGCTTTTCTCCATCTTTCGAACGGTAGCCAACGTCATAAGTATCATGTGCTAATAGGATTAGATAATTGCTTTCCATGACGATTGTCTGAATTACATGCTGAAAAAATGTCTGTACGGCATTCTCATCCTTTAGAGATGAATTCCTGAGTTCCATAAGTAATTTATGTTCTTCGCCATCAACGACCTGCTGAGTAGAAAACGGAATATCGATCAGATTTTTCCCAAGGGTTCCGGATAGCGTCCGTTTGATAATGGCCAGAAACTTTTCGGATTCTTCCTGTGACATCAAAGCAAGGGACTGATCAAACTCAGAAACAATTTCCCGCTTTTCATTGACGAAGCATCCACGTATGTGGGTGATATTGCTCTTATCTGGCTTGAATTGACGACGAATTTCTGATATTTCTTTTTCGTTCATAATAACCCCTTTATAATACATAAGTAGTTTCACTATTATCACGCATTTGTATCTGTTTTTATAGGCACATTTTTATTTGGTGCTTACGATTTCTGGTCTAACACGAAGTTCAGATCGTGCTATGTGCCATGTGTAATAAACATTATGCGATGTTCGAGATAGGGAGAAGCGCCCCAGCTTGCTCATAACAAACTTTTCAAAACTCCAAATGCAATCAACGGGCTTGCCAAGATAACAACATAAATAATAGTGATCCATGGTTGATAATCTATGTAGAAATCTTTAAACGTACAGTGGTATGGATGTGGGATCAGAACCCAACCTATTAAGTCAAATGCAGCTGTGATGCCAAACCAAATCAATCCAGTAAACAATGCATCCGCTAAAGTCAAGTTATCAAGACCGTTCAGATATATAGCTGCAAATATTGGAAATATTATAATATTATACAACGGATGAAATGGCATGGTTTTAGCATAACTTTCAATATCTTTCATCGATTGTTGTCCCTTACCCATGACACCCAAGCCTCTTACCTTGGCATTGTAAATGGTATGTAATATACCAACTGTCGTTACAGAAAAATATGCAATCCAATACCAAAGCATAGAGTATCCGAATTTTCTCATTGTTACAGGTTCCTTACCCTTCTTGATTTATTTGGATATCTCATTATTCCGCTTATGTGTAGCACAGCATACTGCACAATAGGAATTAAGTAAACATTATGCGAAGTCCAGAAAGCCTTTTATTTGCTTGCAAGATTCATCTAAATCAGAAAATCACAACGGCTGCACGGAAAGAATCAACATGGAAATCAAATAAATAAAATAGAGCAGCATCAGTGGATTGCAAAAAAATCTGCGTTTGCAATGTCCCACGAGAGCGAATTTTTCCTT
Source organism: Bacillota bacterium (assembly GCA_023391275.1). Classification (GTDB taxonomy): domain Bacteria; phylum Bacillota; class Clostridia; order Oscillospirales; family Acutalibacteraceae; genus Caproiciproducens. The sequence continues at coordinate 23,277 of JAEWBE010000109.1, forward strand.
CTCTGTGCGTAGGTTCTTCAGAATTACTTGCCGTTTTTTTATCAGCACCCAAATACCGATGCCTCCTAAAATTGTAATGAGAACATAAATGAATACGGTGCTCGGAATTAGGCTTAAACCGTTATTTATGACATGCATAATGAAGGAATTTTTAATACTTCCAGTTTCCAGCGTAACATACGCAAGTACAAGCCCAAAAAGAAATGTTTGAAAAAATTGGGTGAAGTTCCTGTGACCGAGTGAGAAAAAAATAGATGACATTATAATAGCAAAACATTTTCCATATGGAGCTAAAGCAGAAAGTACCAGCCCACGATCAAGAATTTCCTCGTAGAGTGGAGCGATAAAGACTTCAATAACTATCAGCAAAATAGTAAGTAAAATTGACCCGTTGTTCCTTATTCCCGCATTTGATGGTGACTGAAGACCGACTTGCTGAAGCAAGGACAAAAGGGGCATACAAAACAAAAATAAGCCAATTGCTGAGAAGGTATATCCCACTGGAATATAATACTTCATATTCCTCATGTCAACTTTAGCACCGTTCCAAAGGTTCAGCAAGTGGATATGTAGAATTTTCCCTATTAGCGGAAAAATGATTAGAAAGCTAAACATATATTCAGTAGCCATCCATATGACTCTGGAGGATGACCCATTTGTAGTGCCGCCTGCCGTTAAAATTATTTTGTAAACTACTGGCGCCAAAACTAACTGGATGAAGACATCAGATAAAATCAAACACAATGCTACCTTCGTCACTGTGGTCTTAAAATTTTTTGCCTCAATATCCGACTCCATATATTTAACCTCCTTATATAGAACCTTATGTAATCGGAATAATTGCTGGTATAATGCACATTCGGCAAATGATCTGAGTTAGCTTATAAACATTATGCGAAGTTGGGTTATGTCATAAACTGTACTTATTTTTAAGAATTAATTTCTCGTAAAATCCATTAATGCTGGTGTCATCAAATACTTGACCATCTATCACCGCTTCACAAAGTAAATGTAGTTCTTCATAATCGTTTTGAGATATCTTTTGCTGAAAAGATGCGAGCAAACTTAAAATATCAAATTTCAAATTATCTCTGGAAGAATCTAGGTATTCGGCATCACATTCATCATTTAGCAATTCCAGTGTCTTCGAATACGCCCATAATAATTCTCCTATCTTATCAATTCCTTCATAGCCAGTTGTAATTGGAATAAGTACCTCATATTTACCCTCAAAACATTCGAGCATTTGGGTAGTTATGTCTTTTGGAAAAGGAGGGGTCAATTTTTCGGCCAATTCTTCATCATTAGTATCAATTACCTGTCCTAAATCCGCCAAAAGGTTTCTAGGCATGCATAAGCCTGTAGGCAAAATATCACCTTGGCTATTTCGACATAACACCACCAAATAATCAAATATAGTTTCAGCAAATGGTATGCAGTCATATATAAACTTCATCATGACAGCGTTTTCTGTTACATTAAGGTTGTGAACAATTATCGGGTAATAACTCAAAATTTTATCTTGGAAATATCTCTCGGGGAAGATGACAGGGTGGTCTTCAGACAATGTGCTAAGAGCAATCTTTGCCTTTGATATAGCCTCCTTATAGTTAGCGTTATACCAAGCTTTGATTTGATATTTATTAAAGCATTTGCTTGGTTGATGCTCCTGAAAATACAAGCATGTCATTATTAGATATTCCAGCTGTTGCTTTTCTAGCTCGCAGAGTTCCGCATGCAGTTTCTTAAAAAGCCCCTGTTCATTGGTAACATTTGCGAAAAATGCTTGCATTTCATCTAATGTGTTCTGTGCAGCTCTAAGATTTACTTCTATTGCCAATCTGGCTTTTTCAGTATCTCTCAGGATAACGCCCACAAACTGATTAGAGAAATTTTGTGTACTCTGAAAATAGCCACTTTTTATTTTGCTAAATCCCTCCGGCAATCTCGCCTTTTCCTCAAATGGTCTATCTTCATTCGGAAATCCAAACTCACTAATTAGGTTTTTACTGATCTCAGTTCTTAGATTATCTACATCAGCGGCAAGACTGCCAAGTTGTTTTCCTTCGAGCAATTTATAGATACAAGCTGAACTTTTCTCAAAAAGTGTGACTATATTTTCCCGTACAGAAAACCAGTATTCCAACCACTCGGCGATTGTATCACACTCATAATTGCTCATTATAGTTTTGCTCCACAGGGAAGCGAATTCCTGATGAAACATAATGACAATATTTCTAATAGGCATAGTTTTATGAGCATCATCAGGAGCTTTGTATCTGGAAAGGACCTCCAATGCCGGTTTTATTGCATCGGCGCAATATTGCTCAAATATCGGAAGTGTTTTGCAAATGAATTTCAGTCTGGAAACGCTTTCTTCGTTTCCTTTTTTAATGTCACTTAACAACAAAAGATACTCCACATGAATCGCTTTCTTGTCTTTACTAGCATAAAGCTTCAGAGATTTAGTAGCTACTTTTAAATATGTCAGGATAACCGATAAGTTTTCTTCTACAAAATGTAAGTATACATCTTTATTCCCGCAAAAACAGGTGTACATAATCGAGGATATGACATCCACAGAATATTTTTTATTTTCATCCCAAATTCTACGGAGTGATATATTCTTTGACAGATTAAAATCCGAGTCAATATTGTATAGCCAATATGCAATAGCGGAATATGAGGCAACATCACCAGTAACCTCAAAAAGATCAATACCGTCTAGTTTGTTATACAATGCTTTGCAGAAATTAAAAATATCCATGTCAGCTGAAATAAGTTTTGGAGTAGCATCTCTGAGATGACACAAGTATTCTATATTTGAGTTGTCCGGAAAAGTCTCTTTCATCTTATCCAAAGTGTCAAGCGATAGGTCGAATTCTTCAAATCGTATGAAGGGATTTAATTCGGTGGCTACAAGAAAAAGTCCTCCATGCGCGTTTGCATCGTCAAAAGTCTCTCTATTTTGATGAAAATATTGCATTACGCTTCCGGAAAACAACCCCTGTAAAGCTAAAATGTAATTCGATAAATCACTGCTGTTCCACAATACGTCTGTTATTTCAAAATAGAAACTTTCTTTGCTAGTAACAAAATTAGGTAGATTTGAGAACAGCTTTGGTAAGTAGAGCGCATCCGATATCTGAGCTACTTGAAGTGCCGTATCATTTATTTCTGAGTATTCATGCAGCTTATCAACGATATGTTGGGAACGAACCGGATGCAGTCCCTCGATATATTTTTCCGTAGTATTTAGACGGATAAGGAACTCATTTTCAATACTTTTTAAAACTTCACCATAATCACTAGCAGAGGTTTCTGATAAACTAGAGATTAATTTTTTTGCCGGAAGTTTTATGCCACAGATATCAGCAAAACATACCTTACGAAGAATTTCACATTTGATTCTTCCAGTGTCTGACTTGCTTATTTGCGATATTTGATGTGCTATTCTCTCAGATAACATCTCACCGTGCGTAAGTAGATATATGTATTCAATTAGTAGTTTCTTGTCAGCAACTTTTGCCCAAGCTTTATGCCAGTCTGATATAGACGGATGAAGCTTATTAGCTTTTTTAAGCACCTCGAAAATCTCTTGTGCTTCTATTTCTTTCAGAGACAGTTTGATTGTTTGTACGGCTCTCACATTGCTCAAATCACCGCCATAACTGTACCAATCGTCTTCTCTCGTTGTAATAAGGAGTTTGTAGTGATAGGATACCTCTTCTTGCAAAAGCTGAGCCAGTCTATTCCATTCACTTAATTGCGAATCCAAATTGTCAATAAGAATAAGGGGTTTTTCGCCTAGCCTTACTCTTGACTTGAAGAATTGTACTATGTAGCCTAGTTCCTTAAAATCATTGCACCATAAAAGCTGATATGTAATATATTCGTTTTGTAAGCCAAGGGAAACTTGAAGCGCTAATGTCGTTTTGCCCTGTCCGCTAGGGGCTTTAATGACCGTGACACGATTCATTTGGATTGCATCTTTGATATCACGTTCCAATTGCATACGCCTTACGGGCAACTGCCGGACGATATCCTGAGGGGTAGCTTTTTTTCCTTCATAATAGCTTAAATCTGAATCAACTTGCTCCATATGGAAATCGAGCCTTTTTATCCAACTATGTGCTGGATTCTGAGGCCCTTTACTAATATCATCTTTAACAGTTTGAATTAGACTATCGAGTTCACGCTTATCTATGCTAGCTCTTTGTTCCATTTTTTCAAGGCATAATATTTTGATGCTGTTAGCAAAAATAGAAATATTATCTATTGTAATGTCATAAGCTTTTATTAACTCGATTTCTATTTCATTAGCTAGATTGTTTTTCTCTCTCTTCTCAAAGGAAAGTTTAGCGAAAAAATCTTGTACTGTGAAGCCAGTCCAATTCCAGTTGGGGTTTTCAACTTTGATTTGCTCAATAACCCCATTCCAATATAAAGTTGCCGAATTATCCAAACTATAAGAAAATAACTTACTTAAATTTCCTTTGGCCACAGAAAAATCATAAATCAACTTAAAATTACGAGTATTGTCCAGCAAGTAGGCTTCAAGGAAATTCTTCAGAATATCCTTCAAAAAGCTTGCATCCTGTTTTTCAGTAGAATACTTTAACTGTATATGGGTAATGTTCTGAGCTGCATTTTTATATTCTATTTGGTCGATATCTTCTATACCTTCCAGATTGAAAACAGCATCTGAATCTATCTCTGATAGTATTAGATAACAAGAATATAGAAACTGATATGTAAATCCTCTTAGCGCAATTTGCCCACCATCACGAGAGTCTTCCAGCTCTTGAATTGTTGTCTTAGGGGAAACTTGTTTCTTAATTTTCATTTTCTGTGAGTTTTTCTTTTTAACCACGTCAACACCAACTTCCCATTATTGCTAAGAGCAACCTTTGCTGTGATACCCATTATTCCGCTTATGTGTAGCAGTCTAAACTTGTGAATCCAAATTAATAAACATTATGCGAAGTTCAAAGAAAAGGAGAGTAAGAAAGTTATGTGTCATACTGTAACAGATTTTCAACATAGTTTTCTAGTAGATAATTATTTAAAAGTGTTTAATGGTTCCGGGGGTGGGAATGGTGATTATATTTATTATTTTATTTATCCTGGTTGGTATTGTAGCGGTCTCTATGGTCTTGTTTTGTGCGAACAAGATTAAAACAAAATCGTAACTTGCGGTATCTGCTGCGTACTTGGTTGTGGTTGGCCATACGCGTTAATTTTATTATACTCGCTTTTGGTATCTTCAGCCGGCAATGCTGTCATTGGGGTAATGATATGAAATTATGTTCATAATCAAACTCAAGGGAAGCCTTGGGTTTGTTCAGAAATTACAATAAATGAGAGTAAGCGAGGCATTAACTGCTTCGCCTACTCATCTCACTGTACATTATTTTCCCTTTGTGACGCCTTTGAAAGGCTTCCCATCTTGCTTTGCATCCAGAAATTTACCGGTATCCGAATCACGTTTTACCCACTGTTCAGTCGTTGGGTTATATGTCTGTGTTCTGTTCTTGACGGCACCTATCCTGTGCCCATCACCGGAAGGAGGATTTTTCGCCATGCTATTTCACCTCGCTTTCTTCAACCCGCACCACCGTACTTTATTACGAACCAGATAAAAATGACTATTACAACCTGATTTACGCCAGATAGACGGAGAAAATGAGATTGTCCCTGACAGATGAAATTTAATTGACCAACAAGGACTCGCAGCTGCATTAAGGTTCAATTCGACCGTTCGCCCACAGCCGCAGGGGCACGAAAATACAGCATACTGCGGAGCATCCGGATCTCCAACGATGTATATAGTTTTATCTGCACATTTATCTGGCACATCATCAACAGTCCGAATTTGATAGTCTTGCCTGAATTGGCTTACAAAGCAGCTCACTTTTGTGTTTAAACTCATACTTTTCCTCCTATAGAAGGCATGTTAAGCAACGGAGTACAATCTCCAGTGCCAACTAACTTAAGTAAACTCTTGTCTGGTTCAGACGGCGCTTCTATTTGGAACCGGGATTCGAATAAATTGACCCAAATAGTTTCTATTTGCGCATTCGGGGTGTCACGATAGGGATGTAGTCTGGCCAATAATTCAAGGACACTCAAACTGGCCACTTGCATATTTACACTAATAACTGCGGGGCTACTTTCACTGGCCCCCTGAATGTACTTTTCCTTCAGGCGTGCTTCATACGCTTCTGGATTAGTGCGTCGCAGAGCATCACTCTCAAGTTGCTCCATGCTATAAGCTTGACGACTCATGAGTGACGAACTCCCTGGAATTATATAGCGAACTGCGCCGTTGATATCGGTAATCTTCCCATTGTCAGAAACTAGTGATACGCCCATATCAATATAGGGTATATTGTAAAAAGTACTGATGCGATTCAGATGATGGCGGCCATCAGCTGAATCCAAGCAGCCAAATATGACATCACACACAGAAATCAGTTGGATCGTACTCGGTTCAGCTATTACTGTCGGGACAGCAATGACATCTGTAGAAAGGCCAATTTCCTGATAGGTTTTTTGTAACATTTCGACTTTCGAAATGGCCGCTTCAGCATCAGAGACTCTTGAGTTAAGAATACGCCCAAGATTGCGCTTTTCTACTACATCGTCGTCTATCAGCACCAATCTTTTGACTCCAAGGCGGAAAAGTTGTTCTGCGACTATGCTGCCTGTTCCAGAAACGCCGGCAACAGCGATGGTCAACTGAGATAGATACTGTGTTGTCCCTTTGCCGAACGCCTGCATCGTTCTCTCGAAAAATTCTGTAGTGTCCCCATGCTTTTCGATCATTGGATTTTCACCGGAGAAGTGGAACAGTAAGTCATGTCCGACTACAACGCTGACTGTAACCGGAACAAGTAACCCATCGCTACTTGTAAATACTTGAATATCCCCACAGCTTATGAAAGCCCAAAGTGGAACCCTTAAATCAGATGCCCGTAGCTGCTCGAGACTTTCTAATGAATTCGTGAAGACACACTGGCAGCAGTTCCGTTCGATCACTTCAGCTGCATTAGAAATTGGGTTTCCATCGAGAATCTTGTGCGCGCACCACACAATACGCTTGCATTTCTGCGAAATAGTGGCGCTGCCGGTACCGCACTGAACAGGAACAAACTTGTGATCCTCATTACCAGCCATTTGGCTGGTAATGAGGTCAAGTTGCTTTCGAGTAATACGGAATACACTCTCAATCATGTAGGTACCCCCCTATATTGAAGCTCGATCGAGCCAATCCTTGATCGCCATAATATGGATTGCAATGCCATCTTCGTCGGGATGCCAAGTACCTGGTGAGTAGTGCCTTGACCAACGCTGAAATATCTTCCCGTCAATGTTTTGTGTTACCTGGGTTGCGGG
>JAEWBE010000023.1 GCA_023391275.1 Bacillota bacterium
TGGAATTCAAAATGCCGTCGTTATGGTTACGGCGGCATTTTTATAAGCGGGCCATTAGCTCAGTTGGTTAGAGCAACCGGCTCATAACCGGTCGGTCCAAGGTTCGAGTCCTTGATGGCCCACCAAAGAAAAGAGCACCCTTTGTGGGTGCTTTTTTCTTTATGAACTGTTGCGGTGAAAATTAATTGATGAAATGTAAATGAGGATACCGCGGGACGTGTGTTCCGTGTAACATGGTCTTGTGAATCCAGATGGGTCACCAAAGGAAGTATTGCGGCACACAGACCGTAAATTTTACGGGGTGGAGCAGCAATGGGCAGAAAATCGCAGAATTTGAAAAAAACAGTTGAAATTGTTTTATCGGCGTGTTATAATATCATTCGTTGTGGGGACGTAGCTCAACTGGAAAAGTACGCAGAATGGGTTCAGCAATGGTACGTAACTCACTTGACAGGCATTTGGTTCGCATACCACAATAGAATATGGGGCATTAGCTCAGCTGGGAGAGCGCAAGGTTCGCAATCTTGAGGTCAGGGGTTCGATCCCCCTATGCTCCACCATATAAGGGAAAGTCTGGAAACAGATTTTCCCGAATTTTTTTATTGGGCGGGATATGGATGTCTGGGCGTTTTTAATTACAGTAGTAAATGTACTTCTGAACAGGTTATTGCGTCTGACGGTACTTTATTTTTACCGATTATAGGCAAACCCCTTTCATTGGGGTTATAATACAATCAGAGGTCCCGTTTAAGAGCTGATACTTAGGGTAGAAATAGTTATTTGCCACCTGAAAGGAAAATATTAATGAAAAAGACTAAAGCTATTGTTTTGCTGATTCTTATTTTGTTCTATGGAGTGATAATCTTTCTGATTTCACCCAACCTTAACCCCCTATATGAAGAGGGGCTGGGCTTCTGGGGGTTTGTGATTACCTCATTCTCTCTGGTACTTTTACTGCTTAATACCGGTGGGAATAAATTCATACTGCAAAATAATCGCCCAGTGGGGTTCAATATGCCAAAGCGAGGGCGCAAATATTTGGCAGTCGCAGCTGCGCCGTGGGCCATTTTAATACTCGTGAGTATTTTCTCCAGTGTATTGTTTCACACCAACAGTTATAAAGACCAAATGCCGGAGCCTGAAAACAGAGTGTTTTCTTCCGATGTTCAGGCGATTGATATAGAACGGCTTCCGATTGTCGACAGCAGTCTGGCGGCACTTCTTGCAGATAAGAAGCTTGGGGAAAAGCCTGCGCTGGGCAGCCAGGTTACCCTGGGCGACCCGACTATTCAGAAAGTAAATGATAAACTCGTATGGGTAGTGCCTCTGCTGCATTCCGGATTTTTTAAATGGTTTTCCAATTCAAACGGTACACCGGGTTATATTTTGGTTTCGGCAACCAATCCCAGGGACGTGACCTATGTTGAAAACTACTCTCTCAAATATCAGCCCAATGCATATTTTCTTGACAACTTACAAAGGCATACGCGTTTTTCAGGCGGACTTTTTACCGGGCTTACTGATTACTCCTTTGAGATCAACGATGAGGGCAAGCCCTTCTGGGTCGTGACTACCTACAAAAACCTGGTGGGCATTAGCCTGCCTGAAGCAGACGGTGTGATTATTATTGATGCCGGTACCGGTGAAAGCGTAAGATACGGCATTAACAATGTGCCAAAGTGGGTCGACAGAGTGCAGCCGATTGATTTTGTGATGGCACAGATAGGAAACCGGGGGAAGTATATCCATGGCATATTTAATTTTTCCAATAAGGATAAATTTCAGACTTCCGAGGGCAATGCCATCATCTATAACAGTGGAAGATGCTATTTATATACCGGACTTACCAGCGTGGGAGCCGATGAAAGTGCCACCGGCTTTATGCTGATCGATATGGTTACGAAAACGCCATACCGTTATCAGGTTAGCGGTGCAACAGAATATGCGGCACAGCAGTCGGCACAGGGTAAAGTGCAGAATCTGCATTATATTGCGTCTTTTCCGTTGATTACCAATGTTGACGGGCTGCCGACCTATTTTATGACGCTAAAGGACGACGCGGGCCTGATTAAGCAATATGCTTTTGTTTCGGTCACCGATTATACAAGTGTTGGCACCGGTGAAACGATTGGTACTGCGATGTCTAACTACCAATCTGTTATGAAAAATACGAGCGGAAGTTCCGCTATTGGTACAAGCAACCAGCAGCAGGATCTTCACGGCACAATCGACAGAATATCCTCTGAGACTGTCAGCGGAAACACGGTCTATTCTATGATCCTGAAGGAGCAGCCTGATAAAATTTTTACTGCCGTTGCAGATCTTAGTCCGGAGTTGTCATTGACAAAAGAAGGGGATAGGGTCAAGATATCCTATTTACGATCTGACCGTACGGTAATTGATATCGCCGCTTATGATAATTTGATGTATACGCAGAAGTGATTTTTATAAAGACTGGAGCCTTTATTTAACGAAAGAATTGGTTATTCGGGCAAAGTCCTGTCTGCGGCGCAGCCGAATGAAGAAGCTCCTGAATTCTGAGTTACCATGGACAAGATAAGGACAAAGCAGAACCCGCAAAGTCAACCGAGAGGATGACTTCGCGGGTTCTATTTTATTTTTCAGGTTTCATTGTTAAAGTCCGGCTCTTTATATAGTCTGCGCATGGTTGTGCGGAACGCTATGGATATTCATGACATAGTATGTACGGAGTTGATTTTGTCAACGATACAATTGAAAGGAAGGAACTTCATGGCAGTACAATTATTCAAACTGGTAATGAGCGGTACAACAACCACTACTGCTAAACCAACTGTTTACAGATATATTAGTAAAACGACGGCGGCGGTTACTACCACCAGTCTTTTTGTCCCGCGTACCAAGTTCGTTGATGACCTTGGTAATGTCCCAGCGGCGTTGCAAACAGCCACAGCCAACAACGGTTACTATTTACTGTTTATTAATGGGGAATTGCAGCAGTCGGGTCTGTTTACCGTAGGCAGCGCAGGTACTGGAATAACGATTGCGGCGACAAGCGGAATAACGCTTCCGATCAGCGCTCCGATTACGCTGGCCACTACTAATTTTGCGCCATCATCTACAACAACAGTAACAGGCTGACTCTGGCTTTTACGGCGTATAGGCGTTACGTGAAATTTTTTTAAAAATTTACTATTTTGTAAGGGAGCCATGAATTCTGTGGAAAGAAGTCATGGAACCTTTTAAATATCTGAAAACGGGCAAGCCTCCATTGTCATGCAAAGGGAAAGGACGGTGGAGGATTTATTTTTTGCAAAATATCAACAACTGTGCGGGATGCCTTGCTGCTCATTTAGGAGCAAACATTTCCCCGGCACATAATATATATAAATTGACCCGCAGAATTCGAACGGGGAGTTTTGTTATTTATTATGGAACCGGAGTAATTACTATGTTTATTTGTTGTTCTCCTAAAATAAGCTGCCGTATTACAGATAAAAGCGGAAATATCATTCAATACATGCAAGATGCTGTTACGTATACCGAATTGTCATCACCTGAGAACAGGCCGGAAGAGCGAATTAAGCTTTCATCCGGAAAGACGGTCACCGTGTACATGGCGGCTGTTTTAATTGAGGGCTATATAACAGCTTATGCTGACGGAAAGTGCTTATCGAGCCCTATCCCGTTCAGCATTGTGAAGTATATCAGCATGTATGTTCCTCCCTGCGCTGAACTAAAATTTACAGTTAAAAAAATCGACTGCAATGTGATACCGTCCTTTACAAAAGGGAAGGCGACGCCGGATCAAATTAAAATATTGGTAGATATCGATACACTTGTGATTTCTGAAGCCGGGGAAAATATTATTGTTCCGGAATTGAATTCTTCAAATTGCATAATTAACAAAGTGTGCATTCACGCAAACAGAGTTTTGGACGTAGCCGCTTTTCATGGTGAAGCCTGCATTTGCTGTGAGCTAAAACCACTGAAGGCTGAAACCTGCCAGTATAATGCTTTATCCGACGGAATAAAAAGAATTTATACCGATGCTGATGAGTTAAAGAAATATGGAGACAAAGGAATTCTTTCCCCAGATGATGTTTCTTATTATAACCTTTTTGTCAATGGCGTCCTGCAGCCGAAAACAAACTATGCGGTTTCACGGGGATGTCTAAAATTTTTAACAGAGGATATCCCAAAAAAGGATCAAATAATCACAATCCAGTTTATTCTTTTAAGAAACGATTGCAACGAATTAGTCCATATAACGAATTATTTGTACAGTACTGTCTCAGATGGAATAAAAAGAAAATTCACAAACTGTGATGAACTGGCAGCCTATGGCAGGAGGGGAATCCCCGCACCCAAAGACGCTTCTTACTATAACCTTTTTATAAACGGGGTTCTGCAGCCCGAAACAAACTATGTTGTAAGAGAGGGCACTCTGGAGTTAACTACGACAGATATCCCCCCAGAGGGGGAAATGATTATTCTGGAATCTTTATTGGTTAAAAGTAGGGAGGACCGGCTTTTTTGGGCTGAACCATATCAGTACAATGCTTATTCCAACGGGGAAAAAGTATATACCGATCAGGATAATATAGAGATGTATGGGAATCAGGGAATCCCGTTCCCGGAATGTGGTTCGTATCAGAATCTGTTTGTTAACGGGGTAATTCAGCCGGATGTCAACTATTGTGTCCAAAAAGGACTGCTTGCTTTAAAAACAGAGGATACGCCGCTGGCAGGAGCCCCGATTTCGCTGCAGCTTGTCAGTATGTATAGTTAATAAAAGCTTTAAACAATTTTCCTTTTCAAGGCAGGCGTGGCACAAGTCGTAGCTTTAGATCAGTGTTTTTCAGAGTAAAAATAATTGTTGATTTTCACGCTATGATTGCCGCGTTAAAATAGAGAATGGAGTCCATTATGCTTAATGATAAGACAATACTTGTAACAGGCGGCACCGGCTCTTTCGGCAAGGCTTTTGCGCGATTTGTTTTGGAGAAATATTCCCCCAAAAAGATTATTGTTTTTTCGCGGGATGAGTTTAAGCAATGGCAGATGCGCAATGAATTTGATCAGTATCTGGAAAAAATGAGATTCTTTATAGGTGATGTAAGGGATAGGGACAGACTCTTCAGAGCTTTTGACGGTGTGGATTATGTTGTGCATGCAGCGGCAATGAAGCAGGTTCCCGCCTGTGAATACAATCCTTTTGAAGCTGTTAAAACCAATATTCACGGAGCGCAGAATGTGATTGACGCCGCTATCAACATGGGCGTCCAAAAGGTGATCGCCTTATCCACCGACAAGGCCGTGAATCCGGTGAATTTGTACGGCGGAACCAAATTAGTATCAGATAAACTGTTTATAGCGGCGAACGCCTATGTGGGCGCAAAGAATACCGCCTTTGCCATCGTGCGGTACGGCAATGTGTCCGGAAGCCGGGGTTCGGTTATTCCGTATTTTCGCGCCCTTGTAGAAAAGGGGGAAACAAATCTGCCGATTACAGATTACCGTATGACCCGTTTTTGGATTACGCTTGAAGAAGGAGTCGCTCTGGTGCTGAAGGCGCTGGACGAAGCCAAAGGAGGAGAAACATTCATCTCGAAAATTCCGTCTTTTAAAATTACGGATCTGGCACAGGCGATTCTGCCAAATTGCGAAATGACGGAAGTCGGCATGCGCGAAGGGGAAAAATTGCACGAGGTAATGATTACCAAAGAAGATTCTCCTTCAACTTATGAATTTGACAAACATTATATTGTTTATCCGCATATGGACTGGTTCAACCTGAATAAGTATGATTTGAAGAACGCTAAAAAAGTGGATGACCGGTTTGAATACAGTTCCGCCACAAATACCCAGTGGCTGAACCTGGAAGATCTTAAGCTGAGACTGTGCAATTTGTAAAAACGATGCGTGATTGTATTCGGCGGATGAATCGGGGGAAATATCTTGAACACGATAGCGATCGTCCCCGCAAGGGGAGGCAGTAAACGAATACCGCGTAAAAATATAAAAGAATTTTGCGGACAGCCGATCATCAAATATTCCATTGACGCTTTACTGGAGAGCGGGTTGTTTGATGAGGTGATCGTGTCAACAGATGACAGGCAGGTGGCCGAAGTTGCCATTGAGAACGGAGCAAACGTACCGTTCATGCGCAGCAAAAAAAATTCGGGGGACTTTGCGACAACCGAAGAAGTGATAGCCGAGGTGCTGAATTGGTATAAAACTATCGGCAAAAATTTCGATTATTACTGCTGCCTTTACGCAACCGCCCCTTTTGTAACCGCTGAAAAGCTGAAAAATGCTCTTCAGTTGCTCATATCCAGTCAAGCAAGCTTTTTGACGCCGGTTGTTCAGTACTCATATCCTCCCCAAAGGTGCAGAACCGTCAGAAATGGGAGGCTCGAGATGTGGTGGCCCGAGCAAAAAGATGCCCGGTCGCAGGACTTGGAGCCTTTGTATCATGACTGCGGCCAGTTCTATTTTGGCCGTACGGATGATTTTTTTCACTTTGGCATGGCCGGCGCCAACGTTGTTCCAATGATCTTACCGGAAGTCGAGGTTCAGGATATCGACACGGAAAGTGACTGGATTATTGCGGAAATGAAATACCGTCTGGCGCATCGAAGCGAAAAATAATACGGGAGTACTTCTTATGAAATTATGGGACTATATCAGCCGGGGTAAAACATATATTATTGCGGAAATGTCGGCCAACCACGGGGGGAGCCTGCAAACTGCGCTGGATCTTGTACATGCGGCAAAAGAAGCCGGTGCGGACTGTCTTAAAATTCAAACCTATACCGCCGACACCATGACAATCGATTGTGACAGCGACTGTTTCAGCGTAAAAGGCGGGCTTTGGAATGGCATGAAATTATATGATCTTTATAAAAACGCATTTACACCATGGGAATGGCAAAAATCAATAAAAGAAGAATGCGACAAACTTTCCATGGATTTTCTTTCCACTCCATTTGACTTTACGTCTGTTGACTTTTTGGAAAATTTGGGAGTTGAGGCATTTAAAATAGCATCTCCTGAATTAATTGATATTCCCCTGATAAAATACGCGGCGGGCAAACAAAAGCCGATGATTCTCTCCTGCGGCATGGGCAGTATTGAAGAAATACAGGATGCGGTGGATGCGGTGCAATCGCGGGGATGCGGCCAATATATCCTTTTGAAATGCTGCAGTCAATACCCTGCAAATTATGCGAACATGAATCTTTCCGTAATTCCCGACATGGCAAAAAGATTTCACTGCCCGGTTGGACTTTCCGACCACTCACTGGGGGACCTTGCGGCAACAACAGGTGTTGCGCTCGGCGCCTGTGTTATAGAAAAGCATTTTTGTATCTCAAGAAACAACAAGAGTGCCGACAGCGCCTTTTCTATGGAAGCCGGGGAGTTTAAATCCATGGTTCAGAGCATCAGGAACGTGGAGATATTAAAGGGCGAGCCAACCTATGAAGTAAGCGAAGGGGAAAAACGCGGGCTGTGCAACAGAAGGTCCCTGTTTGCTACAGCGGATATCCGCGCAGGGGAAACACTGACGGATGAAAATATACGTTCCATCAGACCAGGGCAGGGATTATCCCCGAAATACTACGACCGCGTGATCGGCAAAACAGCAAAGCATAATATCGGCAGGGGTACCCCGCTGGACTGGAAAATGTTCGAATAGGAGGAATATGATGGTTGTTGTTATCGGAGGATCAAGCTTTATTGGGGTCTATACGATTGACGCATTGCTGAAATCGAATGTAGAGGTTGTCGCTACGGGCAGGAACAATAAATTCAGGGAATATTACACCGCTCATGGCGTGAAATACATAGAGCTTGACCTGACGTGCAAAGCCGATTTTGCACAGCTGCCTTCAAAAAATATTGAGGGCATTATTTTATTGGCGGGTCTTTTGCCCGCCAATTCGCCGGTGTGCCTGAATGAATTCGAAAATGCGGAGGACTATGTTGCCGTCAATACAATCGGCACGATTCATGTTTTGGAATATTGCAGAGCAAATCATATTAACAGAGTTATATCAACCGCGTCATATGTGGAAGTTTTTAATTCATGGGGCAAAGCGAACCCTATTACGGAGGAGGAACCGATCGGATTTCAACACAGCGGCGACCATGCGGCATATGTAATATCAAAAAGAGCAGCCGCGGATATGATGGAATACTACAATCAGCAGCATGGTATGTTAAACGCCGTTTTCAGACTGCCGCCGGTTTACGGGGCGGGCCCCCATGGGTCGCTGTTCATTAATGGCACGCGCAGGAAATCGGGGCTGCAAATATTCATAGAAAATGCTTCAAGCGGCGAAAACATTCAGGTCTTCGGGGATAAGTCGGTCAGCCGGGACATTGTTTACGTCAAAGATGTGGCCGGCGCTTTTGTGAATGCCGTTCAAAGCAGGAATACCTGTGGATTATACAATATTGCTTCCGGAAAAGGAGTTACGCTTCAGCAGCAGGCCGAGGCGGTCGCAAAGGTGTTTGCGTCGGAAAAAGGGCAGTCCGAAATTGTTTATCGTCCGGAAATTCCAAACCATTCCTGCTCCTTCCTTTTTGACATTTCAAAGGCTCAAAAAGATTTCAATTATGAACCCCATTTCAGCGATTTTTATTCTATGATGAAAGATTACCGGTATGAGCTGGAAAGAGGTGTTTTCAACAGCCTTTTCCAATAAGCCTTAATGGAAAGAGTCTGAATCATGTTATATATCAGAACAGATGCAAATAAACATATTGCTGCGGGGCACGTAATGCGGTGTTTGGCAATTGCTGCCGAATTAAGGAAGCAAGGCGAAGATACCGTGTTTCTGGTTACAGAAGAAGAAGCGGCCGAAATCATCCGCCGGTTTCAATTCAGGTCTGTTTTGCTGGGTGGCGCCTGGAACGACCTTGAAAAAGGCATGGATGAATTGACCGGTTTCATTCAGTCGGAAAACATACATAAATTACTGGTGGATTCCTATTATGCATCGGTTCACTTTTTTAAAATTCTTAGCAGCTGTGTTAAATTGATTTATCTGGGCAGTCTGGAAAAGGCGTTCCCCGGAATCAGTCTGCTGATTAATTACAGCAATACCTGCAATGCCGATTTTTATGCGAAAGCATATCACCCGCAAACAGTAAAGCTGCTGGGGGTAAAATATGCACCGTTGCGGGAAGAGTTCCGGGGACTCAAACCAATCACACGTGAACAGGTCAAAAATATATTAATTACAACCGGAAGCTCGGATGAAAACAATATTACCGCAAGGCTGACCGAAGATTTGATTTCGCTTTTTCCGGGTTTGAATTACCATCTGGCTGCGGGGGGGCTGAACCGCAATAAACGTTCTTTAGAAGAGTTAAAGGCGCGCCGCCGCAATGTAACGCTTTATTTTGACAGCGATGCCATGGCTCCGCTGATGAGAAGCTGTGATGTGGCGCTGTCCGCATCCGGAACAACAATGTATGAGCTGTGTGCGTGCGGGGTACCCTCCGTGTGTTTTTCAATTACCGGTGAGCAGGACGAAAGCGGCAAGACCTTCGGCAATAACGGTGTACTGTTTTACGCAGGCAATATTGCAGACGATTATAATGCATGTCTCCAGAAAATAAAATACGCTCTTGAAAGACTGATAAATGATTTTGAACTTAGAAAAAATTCAGCGGCAAAAATGAATGCATATATTGACGGAAACGGATGTTCCAGAATCGCGCGGGAAATTATGAAGTTATGACAAATCAATTCAAGGAGATGGGCAGGATTCGTGAAGAAAATGATGATTTTAGGGGCCGGTACTTTCCAGGTTCCCGCAATACGCAAAGCGAAAGAACTTGGATATCACGTCATAGCGGTTGATTATGATGAACACGCGGCAGGGTTCCAATATGCGGACACCCGCTTATTGGTCAGCACGCTTGATCAGGAAGAGGTGTACCGGCAGGCGCTGAAGCTCAAACCCGACGTCATTATTACCTCTGCAAGCGATGGACCGGTTCAGACAGTTGCCTATGTTAACCAAAAGCTGGGCCGGGAGCTCGACATTTCTCTTGAAGATGCCGTTTGCGCGACAAATAAAGCTTTTATGCGCCGCAGGCTGAAGGCGTATGATGTTCCCATTCCACACTTCTATGTGGTTTCAAATGTGGATGAGTATCGGAATGCCGTGTCACGGTTTGAAGAGCGCTGTATTGTCAAGCCAGCCGATAATGCTGGCAGCAGAGGAGTCAAGCTTGTTGACAAAAGCCATCAGGCGAATATTGATGATACTTATTTTTACAGCAAAAAATATTCCCGAACGGGTACGGTGCTGGTCGAAGAATTTTTGGAAGGCCCCGAAGTCAGCGTTGAATCCTTTACCGTCGGCGGCGTAACAAGCATTATTGCAATTACCGACAAGACTGTGACGCCGCCGCCTTTTTTTGTTGAAATCGGGCATTCGCAGCAGAGTCTGCTGAACGAAAAGGTACAGACGAAAATCAAAGAGATCACACAAAAAGCGATACACGCGATCAACATTATCAACGGGCCTTCTCACACCGAGGTTAAGATAACCAATGAGGGGCCGAAAATTATTGAACTGGCGGCGCGTCTCGGCGGGGATTTTATCACGTCGAGGCTCGTTCCGCTGTCGACAGGGGTGGACATGGTCGGCAATTCCGTGCTTCAGGCAGTGAAACAGCCGATAGACCTTTCGATCAAATTTAATCGGGGCTCCGCTATCCGTTTTGTTTTTGCGCAGAGCGGCATGATTACCGGCATAGAAGGTGTTGAAAGCGCAGAATCAATTGAGGGGGTTCAGGAGGTTGCCATTTATAAGCAAAAAGGTGATCGGGTATTTGGGCTTGAATCCAGCGACGGCAGAATCGGGCATGTTATTGCTTCTGCTGAAACGCCCGAACAGGCGATTGCAATCTGTGAAAGGGCAAAATCAGCCATTCAAATCGAAGTAGCGGCCGAACTTTTTTAAAAAAATTCATTTGGGGGTGCTGCAATGTATATTCCATACGGAAAACAATCCATTGATCAAAGCGATATTGATACCGTGATTGAAATACTGCGCTCGGACTTTTTGACCACCGGCCCCAAGGTGGAAGAATTTGAAAAGACTGTTGCCGATTATGTCGGGGCGAAATATGCGGTGGCCGTTTCCAGCGGAACCGCGGCATTGCATATCGCCTGTCTGGCGGCAGGTATAAAAGAGGATGACGAAGTCATAACGACGCCGATTACATTCGCCGCTTCCGCAAACTGTGTGCTGTACTGCGGCGGGAAGGTGGTTTTTGCCGATACAGACCCTTCTACATATAATATTGACCCGGATGATATTCGAAAAAAAATTACCTGCAAGACAAAGGCAATTATTCCGGTGCATTTCACCGGACAACCCTGCGCCATGGACGAAATTTGTGCAATAGCAAAAGAGCATAATCTGATTGTTATTGAGGACGCCGCCCATGCCCTGGGAGCCGATTACAAAGGCAGAAAAATTGGCGCTATATCCGATATGACTGCATTCAGTTTCCATCCGGTTAAACTGATAACCACCGGAGAAGGTGGCATGGTTACGACGGACAATGAAGAGCTTTACAAAAAGCTGAAGCTGTTCAGAACGCACGGGATTACGAGGGAACCGGGCATGCTTACTAAAAACGAAGGGGGCTGGTATTATGAACAGCTTCAACTCGGATATAATTACCGTATTACAGATTTTCAATGCGCGCTTGGTATCAGCCAGATGAAGAAAATTGATTATTTTATAAAAAGACGCCGCGAAATTGCAAAACGGTATGACGAAATGTTTTCAATGCTGGACGGAGTTGTCATTCCGTCACAGCTGTCCGGCTGCAGCAGCAGTTATCACCTTTATTGCATACAGGTAACAAAGTTACCCAGAAAAACGGCTTTCGACAAACTCAGAGCAGCCGGGATAGGGGCTAATGTGCATTATATCCCGGTGTACAGACATCCCTATTATCAAAATAACGGATATGGGAACGTCAGATGTGGAAATGCTGAAAAATTATATGAAAGACTGATCAGCCTTCCAATCTATCCGGAGCTGACAGAGGACGCGCAGAGCTATGTGATTGCAGCGGTTACAAATCTTTAGAGTGTGGGAGGAAGCCAACGGGCCGCCGTTCTCAGTCATCTGTGGAAGTATTATCAGTATTTGTCAGCAAATTAGATGGAACCTTGCAGTAGTAATATAAATGATATGAGAACATATAATGTCTAAGATTTGCTTAAAAATTGCCTTCCGGCTGATTGAAAAGGATGAAACATATGCGTATAAAAGAAAACATAGATGGTTACCGTGCCTGCCCCCCCGACCTGCAAAATCGGATTGTAGAAGTGTTTCAATATGCTTCGCAGATTACGGAAACAAGAAAGCTTCTGGCGGCCATTAAAGAGGATTCCGGCAGGTTGCGGGAGCTTTTTTTAACCGAAAATGAAGCCAAAGAAAAGAAGGATGCGACAGATTTCTTTGACGCAAGAATGCAGTCATTGGTGTATTATACCGCCGAAAACCTGAAAGGGTACCAGCAGGGCGGATGGAAGGAGCTGCTCTATGAAGAAGACGACAGCGATGGTGTCGGCCCGGCTTTGTGAACGAAGCAGCAGACTGCTGGATTCGCTGCACTCGGCCATTGAGCATTTCAGGAACGGAGAGGATCATTCCGGCCTGAATTCATTTTTAACCAGCGTGGATGATCTGGAAATTATGCTGGATACCTATCAGTGCCTTGGTAAGCCGAAAATTGAGCTTGAGAAGCTCTTTCCGGCTGTTCAAAAGCTGTACCTGTGTATGCAGAATCAGGATATTATCGGAATTACGGATCTGTTGGAGTTCACGCTTTATCCTTTGGCAGAATCATGGCTTGAGGAGTGTGCAGAGAATTGATTATAGCTAAAAAAGACGAAATAAAAGGGATGTTTGAAAAAAACTTAAAGCTCTTAACCCCCTGGCTAAGGGAATCTGTTTTAACGATAGATGAAGATGAATTATGGAACAAAGTAGAAGTTACATATAACGAGGAAGGCTTTCCCGTATGCCGGTATCATCGGGAGCATTCCAGTTTTCAGATCACCAGCGAGCATCCCGTGCAGGAAGCGCAAAAATGGAGCGAAACTTTCTCTATACATGGAGCAGGAGCAATTTTTCTCTATGGTACCGGTTTTGGTTACCCGTTATTTGAGATATTTGCCAAAAAAGAGTCTCATACTCTGGTTGTTGTATTTGAGCAGGACATCTGTTTGTTTAAAGCCATGCTGTATTATTTCGACTTTGAAGAAATTATCAACACAAGAAAAATAGCCTTTTTTCCCGGAGACAGCACCCATTTTTCGAATGCCTTTGAACAGCTATTCTACAGCGTTCATTTCATGGGCAGTTCCTTTCCAACGGTAGCCTGTACTTACGCTGCTCAGCGAAATTTTAAAGCGCAATATATTGAAATCCATAAGTATATTTTTACTCAATTGGCGCTGCTGGTTTTTCACATTGGAAATGACCATCAGGATAATTTGATCGGGTTCCTCAATTTACTGGGAAATGTCAAAGAAATGCTTAAGGACCCGTATTTGAGCTGCTTAAAGGATACTTATAAGGATGTTCCGGCTTTTATTATAGCCAACGGGCCGTCGCTTGACCAAAACATTCAGCAGCTCAAAAAGATTCAGGGCCGAGGGTTGATTATATCCGTGGAATCAGCCATTAAACCGTTAATGAAAAATGAAATCAAACCGGATATCCTGACGATTATCGAACGCACAAAAGCTACCTATACATGCCATTTTGAAAATATACATTATCCGAAGGATATCGCCCTGTTCTGCCTCGCCTTGGTTGATAAACATGTATTTCCTTCCTTTCAGGGAGAGAAAATTCCAATCTATCGTGCTTCTGAGGCTATCAATCAATGGATGAATAAATACTTGGGAGATGGAAGCGCCTTAAATGCGGGCGCCAACGTTTCGCACCTTGCCATGGAGCTTGCCGCATACCTTGGCGCAAACCCAATTGTCTTTGTGGGCCAGGATTACGCTTTTGGGCCAAATGGCATGACACACAGCAAAGACTCAATATATTATGAAGAACGGGGTGCGCGAACCAGAGAAATTATTCATTCACGGCCTGTCGTTTACGTTGAAGGAAACAATGGGGAGATGATCCCTTCTTACCAGCTGTGGGTCGATTTCAGACATGGCTTAGAACGCAAGATTGCGATGCATCCAGATAAAATATTCTTCAACGCGACGGAAGGCGGAGCAAAAATTGAAGGAACCAAATGCGCGCGCTTAAATGCTGTTATTGATGAATACTGTACCAGCCCCTTGCCGCACCGAGTAAATGAAGTGATTTTCGATCACAGAAAAAATATTTCCATGGAAGACAGAAAAAAACGTCTCGAAGAATATATTGAAAGTGTAAATCAGTATGCGGAGTCGTTCCGTAAACTGGCTCAAGAGGCAATTACAGGCAGGATGGAATGCAAAAAAATGATCAATTTATCCCGGGAAAAAGATTATGCGAAATTTCATGATCTTCTTAAAAAAACGTATCAGAAGAACAACAGTATTTTCAATGATTTTATAATGGATTATCTTCACCGGTGCTTTTCACAGCAGGTTCTTTTCTCCGGCTATTACCTGATAAATCGTCTTGGACCGATTGACTCACCTGAAAAAGTCAGTGAAATTTTTAAAATACAGTACAACTTTTTTTCTCAGTTAAACGCTGTCTGTCAAAGCGTATCCGTTCACTTGGAAAACTCGGTTGATTTATTGCAAATTATGCAAAAGGATTTTGAGAATGAGGAAGCGAAGGGGTGATGGTTTTGAGTGAATTTAAAGATCTGGAAAGAAAGTTGGACAGATTGGTGAAAGAACCGGAAAACCCTCAGCTCTATCATGAAATTGGCGTGATGCTTTATGAAGCCGGGGATTTTCAAAATGCTGAAATGTATCTCCATAGAGCATATGAACTGACTCCTCTGGATAAAGATATCCTGTACAATTATGCCTCACTGTTTTATTTTCAATCTGAATTTTTGAAAGACATTCCTCTTTACCAAGCCTGCCTGCAACTTGAACCGGATAATCAGGATATCATTGAAAAGGTTGCCGATTCATATTATCAGACGGGGGAATATGAATCCGCAGCAAAATACATGGATTATCTGCAAAATCCTGGGAAGGCGGGTCCGCTACATGAACGGTAAGAAACAGCTAAGTCTTTGTATGATCACAAAAAATAATGAAGAAAGCCTTCCTGCCTGTCTGGATGCTTTGAAAGAGGTTGTTGACGAAATCATTATTGCAGATATCGGATCAGATGACAGAACGATTGATGTGGCAAAAGCGAAAGGTGCAGACGTTTATCAGATAAAATGGGAAAACAGCTTCAGCAAAGCCAAAAATTATTGTATTGATCACGCAAACGGAAGGTGGATTTTATTTCTTCAGGCAAATGAATCAATCCCCGGTGAATATCTTGAACGAATGAAACCGCTCTTGGACAATCCAAATGCGGAAGGATATTTAATCTATGTTGATCACCAAGAGGAAGGCGTCGTTTCCCCGGTACAGTCTCTCCGTTTGCTCAGGAATCGCAGGGAATACCGGTTCCGGTTTAAATCCTTTGAGAGAATTCCTGACGAACATATTGCCAATATTCAGGAGTCTCATTTTAAAATCATACATCACTCTGGCGACGAAGCATCCCGGGAAAAAAATCTGCGGTCACTTCTGTTGCAGGAAGATATGCTCGAACATCCACAAGACGGATATCTGCAATATATTTATGGAATTGAACTGTTAAATAAGGGGGATTACGAAGGAAGTATTGAGCATTTTCAAAACGCACGTGAAAAGATTAATGCTGAATATTTGTTTGCCCCCCATCTGTATAAATGCTTGGGCTGGTCGCTCCTTTTTTTGGAACGATATGCCGACGCTTTGGAAGTGCTGAATGAGGGAGTTGATTATTTCCCTTTTTATACAGACCTTATGGTTATCCGGGCAGAATTGCATAAACAGCTCAAACAATATGAAGAGGCGGCTCGTGATTTGAAAGGCTGTTTGCTCATCAGGGAGCAGCCTGCTTTTCTGGTGCCTGAACCGGAAATCGACGCTTCGATTGTTTGTGAAAATTTGGCTGAAATATATGAACTGACCTTTAATTACAGGGAGGCCCTTGCTTATTATCAGCAAGCTTGCGAACTGAATCCTGAAAACTATGATTGCCTGTATAAAATAGGCGGTCTTGCACGCAAAGCGAATGCCGTGGAAACGGTTGAAGGTCTGTTTCATGCGGCGATGGAGGAAAAGAATTCCGAACGAGTCACGGTACTGATTGAAATCCTTTTTCAGCAGAGGGAATATTCTGAAATTTTAGATCATATTGAGGATTTGGAATTACTGCTGGGGAAAGGCGACCAGACAGAGCGCGTTAGAATTTCCTGTGAAATTATGCAGGGAAATGCACAGGAGAGCTTTTCAAACATCAATAAAACCAACATTTACTATAATGAACTTTTACTGGAACGAATCAATAGCTGCTGGTACAATGACCAGTGGCTGCAAGGTGAAGAACTTCTGGAAGAGATGGATCGGATTACGGGTATAGACCCTTGGGCCAAGGCAGCATATCATTTGATTCATGAATTGCTGACCGGGAAAAACATACAAAATACAGTAATTTCACAGCAGGAATATGAAACTGTCTATGCACGGCATGAAGATTTCCTTTGGCTTAAACAGGCGAGCAAAGCGAAAATTCTCCTGCCTCTTCTGTTAACAGGGCAGGAGGATGACCAATATATCAGATTAGCACAGAGTTGGGCGGAGCACAATAATCTTTCGGTCGTTCAAATGCTTTTCCAATGTATTGCCGATGAACGGAAAAAAACTGAATTTATTCAGCTAGTAACCGTACAGTTGATTCGCAGCGGTTATACTCAAACAGCCGAAGAAGTGCTGGGGTTAGGCGATTCTCAGCCGTTTGCGGCCTTGCGGCAAATTCTTTGGTCAAGGGGCTTTATGAATAGAATTGAAGAGTGGATTGGCGGAATGCAGAATATCATGCAGGAGGCTGCCGAGTCCGGAGCCGCGGCGTTACACATGGATAATCGTTCTTTAAAGTCTTTGCTGGGCTTTTATCAAAGCTTGAATAAGGCTGCAAATAATATAGATGAAGATATTTCTAAAGACGATGAACCGGAAATAACATGTGCTGAGGTACATGAAAAAATAGGGGATATATATGTAAAAACAAATAAAAGGAGGGAGGCTTTGTCCGCGTATTTGCGGGTGCTGCAATGGGACCCGAAAAATGAACGCGTACAGGACGAAATAGCAGAATTTTTCAATGAAAATCCCAGCCTTTTTCAAAGCTGCGAAAAAGGGCAGTGGGTTTGCGAAGGCAACTGGTTTCAATATAAACAGGATTTTATCTACTATGTTTACGGGATGGTCAGCTTTAGAAATCAGCAATATGAAAAGGCACTTGAGTTCTTCTCCCAAAATCCGGAGGGTGAAAAGTGCCGGCCTGTATTTCTTGCATACCGGGCCAGTATTTTATGGCTTCAGGGAAAAGAAACGGAAATCCGCATGGACCGGCGCGAAATGACAGCGGATTTCATTCAGCTGTTTTACAGCATTTGTAAAGGATGCATTGTGGAGAAATTAAATAAAAGCTGTCAACAGTACCTTTATCACGACCTGATTGAAGATGAAATAGAAAGGGTGCAAAATCGGGTCTTGTTTTAAGAGCCCGTTTAGCTGCGCGCTGAAAGACCGCATGGATACTGATTTTCAGTACCCATGCGGTCTCCTGTGTTTTATTAGACTTTAAAAGCTTCCCCGGTTTAAAAAGATTCCTTGAAGCGCAGTATTTTGGATTCTTTAAAAATCTGTTTTCAGCACACGCATAGCCGACTCCTCCGCAAACTGACTGCTGTACAGCGTGTGATAATAGCCGTGCTTAAGCAGCAGCTCAGTATGCCTGCCTTGCTCGACAATTTTGCCGTCTTTCACCACGAGGATCAGATCGGCGTGCCGGATCGTGGACAGCCGGTGGGCAATCAGGAACGAGGTACGGTTTTTTAACAAATGCGAGATCGCCGTTTGAATGAGCTGTTCTGTCTGGGTGTCAATGGAGGAGGTAGCTTCGTCCAAAACAAAAATACGGGGATTGGCGAGCACGGCGCGTGCAAAGGAGATAAGCTGTTTTTCGCCTGTGGACAAACGGTCGCCGCCTTCGCCGACATTGCTTTCATAACCGTTTTCAAGTTTTTTCACCACAGTGTCGGCACTCACGGCTTCGGCCGCGCGCATGACTTCCTCGTCTGTGGCGGTCAGCTTTCCATACCGGATATTCTCCATCACTGTACCGGAAAACAGGTGCGGATTCTGCAGCACATATCCAATGTTGCTGTGCAGCCAAAGCTGGCTGCGCTCGCGGTAATCGCGGCCGTCAATCAGAATCTGACCCGAAGTAGGTTCGAAGAAGCGGCATGCCAGGTTCACCAGCGTGCTTTTTCCCGCGCCTGTTTCGCCCACAATGGCCACCGTGGTGCCGACGGGAATCTTCAGGCTGAAATGGCTGAGTACATCCTCGTTGCCGTCCGGGTACCGAAAACTTATATCGCGAAATTCAATGTCGCCGCCGATTGGTTCCCAGTTTTCCTTTTTCGGATGAAACGAGTCGCCATACTTTTCAATGACCTCCGGGGAATCGACGATATCCGGTTTTTTGTCCAGCAGCCCGGTCACGCGTTCAATGTTTGACTGAACGGAAATCACATCTGAAAAGTTGCGCGCCAGCTGCTGAATCGGTTCAAAAATGCCGACCGCGTAAGAGGTAAACGCCGACAGGGTCCCGAGCAACAGAGTCTGCCCCAGCACCATGGTGCCGCCGCGGGCCAGCACAACGGCTGTGGCAAGCGAACTCATGAGCAGAACCAGCGAAATGTATACGGCGCTCAGGCGGGCGGCACGGATGGAGGAAACCCGCATATCCTGGGTGATATCGGTAAAATCATGATGATTTTTCTCCTCAATCACCAGTGTTTTGGAGGTTTTTGCACCCATAATACCTTCATTATAGGCGCTTGTAATTTTAGAATTCACTTTGCGGACACGGCGGTTCCAGTGCAGAATGCGGTTCTGAAAATAAAAAGTCAGCAGCGCAATGGCGGGCACTACCAGAATCACAAGCAGCGCCAGTTTGGAATTCAGCATCAGCATGGCGGCGAACACCCCCAGCACATAGGTGGCCGACCACAGAATATCGAAGAAATTCCAGGCCACCAGGCTCGCAATCCGGTCTGTGTCGCTCATTACACGGGATAAAATGTAACCTACCGGAGTCACATTGTAGAATGAAAAAGACAGAGTCTGCAAATGGACAAAGCAGGCGCGTTTCAGGTCGCGCCCCAGATTCATTTCTATTCGCATAGAGCCGCGGGTAAACACAATCACGCCCAGTGTCTGCAGCAAAATGACGGCCGCGTATGTAAGCGCAAAGAGCGCCAGCCCCGCTGTGGTGTGAGCCCCGATAAAACGGTCGATTGCATACCGCTGGAACAGCGGCAGCAGGATGTCCACAGCGGCGCACAGAAGGTTAAAAACAAAGACCATGGTCAGGGTGCGCCGGTAAGGCTTTAAATAGGGTAGAATGCCTTTCCAGATTTTTAAGCTGAACGATTTGCTGTATTCCTGTTCATCATAGCCCATTACATCTCCTCCTTTTCCAGCAGCATCCGGTCGTCGCTGCTCATTTGGATGTCATAAATATTCCTGTAGATTCCGTCCTGCTGGATTAACTCTTCGTGGGTGCCGAACTCCGCAATTTTTCCGTCGTCCAAAACCAGAATCCGGTCGGCCTGCATCAGTGTCGTAATCCGGTGGGATATCAGAATGACAGTGGATTTCCCCAGATTTTTTTTCAATGCCTCGCGGATTTGCGCGTCCGTTTCCGAATCAACGGCGGAAAGCGAATCGTCAAACACCATAATAGGCGCCTGCTGCATCAGCATGCGGGCAATCGCAACACGCTGCTTCTGCCCGCCGGAAAGGGTTACGCCCCGTTCACCCACAATGGTTTCATAGCCGTTGGCGAAATCCTTCACCGCGTCGTCTACACAGGCAATCCGTGCGGCCCGGCGAACCTCGTCCCGTGAAGCGCCGGGCCGTGTGGCACGGATATTTTCCTCAATGGTACGGGAGAACAGGAACGATTCCTGCAGCACCATGCCGATATTTTCGCGCAGCCAGGCATACCTGATTTTGGCGATATCCACGCCGCCGATGGTAATGCTGCCGCACGACGGCGGCAGCTCATACAGCCGGTCCAAAAGATGCATCAATGTGGATTTTCCGCTTCCCGTACCGCCAAGGATTGCAAACGTGCTCCCGGCTGGAATTGTAAAATCAATATCTTTCAGCACCGGCTTTTGGCTTTCGTAGCCGAAGCTGATATGATGAAATGCAATATCTCCGTTCATCGGCGGTTCCGTGGCACCGGGGGCATCCTGTTCTTCCTCCGCATCCAGAATATAAGCCACACGCTCAATGGAAACACCGGCTTTGCTCATCTCGGATAAAATGCGGCCCAGTCCCCTGACGGGCCAGATCAGCGTGGAGTTATAGGATACAAACGCAAGGAATTCCCCCAGGGTGATTCCTCCGTTCACCGTCTCTATTACGCCGACGGTAATAACAACCAGAATTTGCAGGCCGGTAATCAGGTCGCCGATTCCCCAATAGGCGCTCAGCAGGCGCCCCAGTCGAATCCACAGGCTTGCAAAACGGTCGTTGCGTTCGTCAAAACGATCAATTTCAAAACGTTCGCGGCCAAACGCTCGCACCACCCGCACTCCGGTCAGATTTTCCTGTACGGTGGAGGAAAGTTCCCCCTCGGCCTCATCGGCCATGCGGAATCGTTTGGCGATTTTTGCATAGAAAATACCGGAATATCCCACTACAAGCGGAATGAACAGAAGTGCTATCAATGATATTTTAGCATTCATGGAGAACATAATGCCAATGGAGAGGATGATCAGAAACACCGTGCGGAACACTTCCAGCATCTGGCTGCTGACGAAATTTCGGATTACATCCACATCAGATGTACAGCGCTGGATGATTTCACCTGTCTGATGCCGGTTATGCCAGGAAAACGGAAGCCGCTGAATATGACCGAACAGCTGGTCGCGCAGCGACTTTACAAAAGTTTCCGATACTTTTGCCACGCCCATTCGGCTGATATAGCTGCAAAGGCCTGACAGAACCGCCACCAACAAAATTGCCGCCGCGGCAAGCAGCAGGGTACGCGTGGGGTTGCTGCGGGCCTCCTGCAGGGAAAGCCCCCGTACCAGCCAGCCGGGCAAGTCATAGGCCTGCCCGCCGATTACGGAGTCTACCACGATACGGATGATTTGCGGCGTGACGGCGTTCAGAGCGGTGTTCAGCATGGAAAAAACCAGCGCCGCCGCGAACAGACTGACGCTTCCTTTTAGAAAGCGCCGGATCAGTCCCGCTTTCTTTTCTTTTGGCTGTTGTTTTTTCATGGCATTCATCCTTTTAAACAATATAATAAAAAAGCGCCTCTGATTATCAGAGGCGCTTTTGTCACAGTATTCCTGCCTGTTTTTGCGCAGTATCACGCAAAACCTATACACAGAATGCGGACAAAATGACTTCTGAATTGAATTCTGTTTCAGAACCGCCGGCCTTTGCTGTAGAATACTCGCCTTTTTTCATCTTGTCCGCCTCCTTATTTTTTGAATCACAACGCATTAAGTATAACCCGCCTTTTTTTATATGTCAACAAATATCTCCTAAATAATCCATGCCGCGCAGCGATGCACGGCGGCTTATGTATTCGCGGCAGAGTTTGTTCCTCTGCGCACCATGAATGGCGGCGCCGATGTTTGACAATCATATTGTACAGTGTTATATTATTCACAGATAAAAGCTGCTTCAGAAAAACAGGTGGGAACATGGATGTAATCTGGTTGGATTTATATAGCAACCTTTTCGGGCGGGGATTGGTAAAAGAGGTGCATGAAAATGCCATTCGATAAAGCGAAAAAAATCCTGCTGATTACGAACCCTACGGCAGGAAAACAGAGGGCAAAGGCCGGAGTAACCAGTGCGGCTGACTTATTTTTAGAAAAGGGATATATTACGACTGCGCTTACCACCACAAAGAAAGGTGATGCGGCCGAGTTTGTGGAAGAATTCGCTGGTCAACATGATATGGTCGTTTGCTGCGGCGGGGATGGTACGCTGAATGAAATTATTTCCGGCTTAATGCAGGCTGAAAGCCGGATACCAATCGGTTACATTCCTGCCGGAACCACCAATGATATGGCAAAAACGCTGCATCTTTCTAAGAATATCAAAAAAGCGGTTTATGTTGTTTTGAACGGACAGCCTGTGTATCAGGACATTGGTATTTTTAATAACACAGATTATTTTTCGTATGTTGCCTCCTTTGGCGCTTTTACGAAAGTTTCTTACGCTACACCGCAGTGGATGAAAAATAAATTCGGCCATTTGGCGTATGTTCTGGATGGAATCAGGAGCGTGGGGGATATCCACCCGTATCGGCTGAAGGTCACTGCGGACGGTTTGGAAGAAGAGGGTGAATTTGTCTATGGAAGCGTTACGAATTCTTCCTCCGTGGGTGGAATCATTCAATTTAAGCGGGAAGATGTATGTTTGAATGATGGGCAATTTGAGGTTTTACTCGTCCGCAATCCTACAAATCCGGTGGAGGTTCGCAGTATCTTTTATGGATTGATTCATCATAACTATAATAAAAATAATGTTTTGTTTTTTCATGCAAAAGAGATTTCGTTTCAATTTGAACAGGAAACATCATGGACAGTAGACGGGGAATTCGCAGGGCGGCCCCGGGAAGTCCATATTAAAAATCTGCATAATGCCGTTCAAATTATTCGGAAGCAATAGGGATAATAATAGCGCCTTCACTCCGGTTTTTCAGAGTGAAGGCGTTTTTAAAAATACCCGGGTGCGGCAAGTCGGGTCCCCATGCTATGCGGATTGAGCGGGCGTTAAAGTCGCACGATAGTAGATATCGCCCAGCTTTTTGAAATCCGGACGTCCGGCTGAATCGAGAAGATGAGCCGATTCATCCGCGTCTTCGGTTCTGTTTTGATTTAATGCGCGCACAATAGTGTCTGCTTTTTCTATGCCCATACCGTGTCCGTAATAAAGCCCGCCGCCAAGGTCGATTACGTTTTCACCCTGCCATTCCGGGGTTATCGGGTCAACATCGGGATTTGCAAAGTATCTGCGGTCGCCCGGCAAATATTCCTTTCTTTTCCACATTAAACCCACTTCCTGCAAAAGCCTGTCAATGTGATGCCAGTTCATCAATTCAATTTTTGGGAACGTCCGGTTGAAAAGACTTTCCGGGTAAATGCTCAGCAGGGCCTTGTAATAGACGATCATCATGCCGGTTGCACATTCCGTTCCATACTCGGAACCGTTGTTAAAAATATCCTGAATGGCTTCGCTGGGTTTTACACCGCTTTTTAATAAAAATCCGCCTTCCCCGGTCCGGGTCCAAAAAGCGGGATTACATCTGGTCTTACGAAAAACTTCAAATCCTAATCCGCTTTTATTAAGCGCACGTGACGCGGCAATGATTTCTTTGCGGAGCCAAAGTTCGAAATTCAGTTCATTCAGCGAATCGTAACGGTATTTTTCGTCGCTGGAAGCAAGTGTGCTGATAATTTCTTTTTCCACGCTTCCCGGTGCATAGCTTGCTCCCAGGTCCTCGGGCCGCACCGCATTTCCTGCGATCATAATCATATGAATTCCCTCCGGCCGTATTTGGCGATTTCCACTTGTTTGCTTACCGGGTATTGCAGCCACTGATTCCAGTAAGACTGGTCTTCTTCGTGCAGCTTTTGGGAATATTTTGCCAGAACCTTTTTTTCCTCTTCCTGTACACTGTTAAAATTGTTTAAGCTGCTGAGTTCCGTTTCCGTTATCGGCGTGAGCGGTTTACTGCCTCGGGGCGAAATGTTTTTGCAAAGATACTTTGCTTCCATATTCAGGCTGCAGGGGGCAGGGTTGTTGGTGAGCTGAAAACTTTCTCCGGTAAAATAAAGATACGGACTGTTTTCCTTCAGCCAGGAGATATATTCCCCGTACTGTTTCTGCTTGTCGCGGTTTGTCCTTAATGGGATATTATCCGGCAGATGAAGAAGTGTGCGCGCCAGCTCAACGTCTTTTTGAATGGGGGAACGGAGGCGCTCCGCAATAAAACGCATTGCATCCGCTTCGCGCGCCTGAAAAAACACCCAGGTTAAATCATGAATGTAAGAATTCTTTCGATTGCGTTTAAAGATCAGATCTGCAATAGCCGGCAGAATGACTTTTTCATGATGCGTACGAATCAGTACCGACGCTACAAGATCCAGTGTCTGATCGAACTCATTGCTCAGGCCATCGTCTGACGAACCGGTGTGGAACATCCACAGCAAGACCAAATGAACCGCTTCGTTGTTTAAATCAATCGAAGCGCCGGGGCCATCCGCCGGTTTCTTTCCACTTGATATTTTTTCACATATGTTCAGTGCGGTGCGGTTGCGCTCACTAAGTTCCTGATTCAGGTTCAATTCCCTGATTTCAGGCTGAAGGATAAACAGGGAGGCAAAAAGCAGTCTGTCGTCATTTATGAGCTGAACAGCAGTTTGCCTGCGCTCATTTCCAAACCTTCGGAAAATATTTTTACAGGCATTGATTCCTCTCGTCCGTCTGATGCGGTCCAGATTATTTACCGGGCCGGCGTAATAAGAATTCATCCTTTCTCCGCCTCTTTCGTTTTATTGATAGTCTGCAAGGGACCTCAGCCTATAATATTTGAAAAATACGGATTTGTTTCTATATTTTAAATTATTTCCACATTTGCCCGGTGTTTTTTCTATTTGGCAATACGAACACGGCATACAAAAACCTCCTGCTGCAGCTTTCATGCAACAGGAGGTTTTTGTATGGTAAAACAGGGAATCCAAATGATGGAGCAATAATCAAAACAGGGCAATTTTGCGCGGCGGCATTATTCGTTCCTAAGCAAATTATCTGCATAATCACGCAGGCTTTCATATGAATTAATATTTTGTTCGCGAGCGCTGATGGATTGTTTTGCGTGATCAGGCAGAGATTCGAAATATTCTTTTGCTTCGCTGTCTTCATCAATCAGTTCATACAGACCGCTGTATTTTTTTTGCATTTTATCACCTCCCCTGATAGTTTTTGCCAATTTTATAAAAATAACAGGGGTAATTTCCAACCGGATCAATTATTTTTCAGCGTATGGGGAAATATAAAAATCGGGTGTCTGCTGTACACAGCAGGCGCCCGATCAATTTATTTCTCTTTTACACGCAGTAACAAGGCGAACATTCTACAAGTTAATTCCTGGCTTTGTCCCAAATGGATTGTTGCCATTCAAACAGTTTCAGCAGATCAGTGTGATTCCTTTCATAATCCTAAATGCCAATTGTCATTCCAACGCCAATTGCAGTTTGTTTTCACCTCCTGTTATGGTCAGTATATAATATGATTGCGCGGCAGGGCTTGTCAATATGAGAATCAGGAATGCATATGCGGCAGCTTTACAGGTATTGGAACCCATCGTCCCTAAAATATATAAACCCATACCGATAAACGGCATGGGATAATAGTTTGCCTGTCCCGTCTGCCGAGCTGGTATTCCATCCGCTTCGGCAGACTTCAACAGTATTAATATGGGAAAATGTATTTTAAGGGAAGAGATGAACTAAATCATGTGTATCAAATCTGTTCTTGATTACGTCTTTATTATAACGACAGTTTGTGAAGGTTATTTGTGGTTTTGTTTAAAATTTGGTAAATAAGATGTGAACTGTACTTTTCTGGTTTGCGGACAGTCAGATACATGGGGCCAAGCATGATAAACTGAGAAAATTCATGAATTTGTGGCTTGACTGCTGACTTTTTCTTCCTTTTTCCGCGTTTCCATTGACTGCAAAACCATTCGATGATAAAATGGAAAAGTAAAATGGAGGGAAAAATATGAATGATTATGTGATCATAACCGATGCGACATGTGACCTTCCGGTAGATATGGCTGAGCAATGTGGCATTGCTGTAATTCCAATGGAGTTTACCATGAGCGGAAAGGTCTACACGCATTATCTGGACGCGCGGGAGATGGATTTTCATACTTTTTATGAGCGGACAAAAAATGGGGAAATGTCCGTTACTTCTCAGATAAATGGGTTAACTTACGAACAGTATTTTGAACCGGCACTGAAAGCCGGAAAAGATGTTTTGTATCTTGCGTTTTCTTCGGTTTTGAGCGGTACATATCAGGCTTCCATAATCGTTGCCAATGAGTTGAAGGAGCGCTATCCTGAACGGAAGCTGTTTTGCATTGATTCCAAGGCGGCATCCATGGGGGAAGGAATACTTGCGTATTACGCGGCTCAAAAAAAAGCGGAAGGGCTGAGCATCGACGAACTTGTTGCCTGGGTGGAGCAGAAAAGAGATTACCTTTGCCACTGGTTTACGGTTGAAGACCTGAATCATCTGAAACGCGGCGGCAGGATATCCGCCGTGAGCGCAGTAGTCGGAACCGCGCTTGGCATTAAGCCTGTGCTGCATGTGGATATTAACGGGAATCTGATTCCGTTTTCCAATGTCAGGGGCCGCAAGAAATCGCTGGAAGCGCTGGTTGAGCGAATGGAACAAACCTGCGTTAATCCGGAGGAACAGATCATTTTTATTGGTCATGGGGACGATATGGAAGCCGCTTTGTACCTTAAATCGCTCGTGGAAGAGAAGTTTCATGTGAAGGATATTATCATTACGGATATCGGGCCGGTGATTGGCGCCCACACGGGCTGCGGAATTGCCGCACTGTTCTTCTTTGGAACGGAAAAGTAAATGTATGAATAGAAAAGGCTCCCGGC
>JAEWBE010000115.1 GCA_023391275.1 Bacillota bacterium
TACAAGAAGAAAGAAAAAAAAATAAAGGTTCCTGTGCGCCCAAAGTGAAAAACACAGTCGCAAAAGGAATATCATACGGGACACGCCGCAATGGATTTTAGCTTTATCAGCCCGGGCGTTCCAAAAGGCTTGGCAAAAGCAGGCAATCCTCTGTTCGAGAACTTCCCCGGCAGTGATTCCGTCCATAAATTTATATGGGGTGTTCGGCAGTTTACCGAACGCCTTTTTTGCTGCGCCCTTGATTTTCAGAATTCGACATTGTATTATTGATACAATTGGAATCGAAGTTTCAGAAAAGGGATATTATATAATGTGGAGCAGGGTTTCCAGCTGTCCCGCAAAGTAACGATGCGTGACATTTTTCATCCATGCAGCAGCGCAAAACACGCTTTATAAAAGGAGGCGAATCGCGATGAAAAACTGTGCGGCTTTTTTTGATATTGACGGCACAATTTCCCGTGAAGGAATGATCAGCGAAATGTTTAAAAAAATGATTAAGTATGAGCTGATTGATAACAGCAAGTGGTACAGTGAGGTGGAACCTGCTTTTACAAGGTGGGACAAACGGGTGGGCGATTATGATACCTATTTACAGAAGATGGTTGATATTTATACCGAAACCATAAAGAATACGGATTCTTTTCACATCGCCTATATTGCGCGGAAGGTGATTGAGCAAAAAGGAGAACGGGTATACACATATTCGCGTGAAAGAATTAAATGGCACAAAGCGCAGGGACATAAGGTGTTTGCTATTTCTGGCTCTCCGGTTGAACTGGTGCGTGAAATGTCAGCAAAATACGGCATGGACGACTACAGGGGCACTGTCTATCAGGTTGGGGACAACGGAATTTATAACGGAGAAATTGTGCCCATGTGGGATTCCCGAAGCAAGCGAAAGGCAATTTTGGGAATGGCGGAACAGTACAATATCGACCTTTCCCAAAGCTATGCGTACGGGGATACCACCGGGGATTTTTCTATGATGAAATTGGTAGGAAATCCGTTTGCAATCAATCCAACACGGGAGCTGCTGGGTCGCATTCAGGAGGACGAACAGCTTCTGGAACGGGTCACTGTGATTGTGGAGCGCAAAGATGTCACCTATCGCATGGATGTAAATACCCTGAATCTGGTTTGAGTGTCTGAGGCTTTCTGAACGATTCTTCTTTTGTATAAAATGGTGCTGTCTTAAATGCGGTTGCATTTAAGACAGCACCATTTAACTTTTTTCGTTTATTTTTCGTTATGACGCCTGTAGGCGGGCTTTGCGCCGCGCTGGTTATTGCCGTAGCCGCTGCGTTGACGATGTGTGTATGCTCTCTCTTTTAAATTCCGTTCACAAATTTGCTGCCTTGATTTGCTTGCTATTGTAAAATGTACAGTACGTTGTTTGATTTTAGAGTTTGCCATCTTATGGATCACTAAATTTGCGTTTTCCGGCGACATTTCTATATTAATGTAATCTTTAAAAATATAGATTTTACCAATCGCTTTTGAAGACAGACCGGTTGCCTCCGCAATCGTGCCTAAAATAAAATTAGCGTCAATTTTATCATTTGATCCAATATCTACATTAAGCCAGGTTCTGTCGCTGTCAGCGCTTATATCAGCCTTGCGGATGTTTTTTACAGCCGCGAGCTTTTTGTTTTTGCTGTCAATCTTTGCGCAAAGTGCTGCGGCGATGTCCTTTGTCTGGTACCCTTCTTTTTCAAGCGCTTCAACAAACGCAAGCCACTCGCGGCCGCTGTTCTCGTCGACCATCTGCTTAATGCTGTCTTTAAATTTTCTTATGTGGCGCACATGGATATCCTCAAGGCTTGGCACCGGGGCTTCTTCAATTTTTGTGCCCATAAACCTTTCCAGCGTGTGCACTTTTGTCAGTTGGGTATGGTTTGCGGCCAGGGTGTAAGAAGCGCCTGTTTTTCCGGCACGCCCTGTACGGCCGATACGGTGAATATAATATTCATTCTCCTGAGGAACATCATAATTAAACACAGCGTCTATATCTTCCACGTCGATGCCGCGGGCGGCTACGTCGGTAGCAATCAGGATGCTGCTGTGTCCGCTTTTAAAGTCCCGCATCACTTGGTCGCGCTGGCTCTGCTGCAAATCCCCATGCAGGCCGATGCTTTGAAAACCGCTGTCGTTCAGCACGCCGCAGAGCTCATCCACCATTTTTTTGGTGTTGCAAAAAATAAGCGCGCGCTTGGGATGATGATATTCCAGCAATAACTTTAAGGCGTCGTTTTTGTTCGCCTGAGGAACGTTGTAGTAAAATTGCGAGATATTATCAACGGTTTTTTGCCCTTTATCCACTGCAATCATTTTCGGATTGGTTTGGAACTCTTTGGTGATTTTCATGATGGCGGGGGGCATGGTTGCGCTGAACAGAACAGTCTGCCTGACAGGGGGCGCTTCGGTCAGGATTGTCTGAATATCTTCCAGAAAGCCCATGTTCAGCATTTCATCGGCCTCGTCTAAAATAATCGTTCTCATGTTGCCCAGCGTTAAAGTTCTGCGGCGCATATGATCCATAACGCGGCCCGGGGTACCGATAATAATTTGCGCGGTGCGCAGCTGGTGAATTTGCCCGTTCATGGGCTGGCCGCCGCAAACAGTGGCAATGCCGATATTTTTCAAATACTGTGAAAATTTGTGGACTTCGTCGCTGGTTTGAATTGCGAGCTCACGGGTGGGGCTTAAAATGAGCACCTGGCCCTTTGCACCGTCGCTTTGCGCAACCATCTGCACAACAGGAATACCGAATGCGGCGGTTTTTCCGGTGCCGGTGCTGGAACGGCCGATTAAATCCCTGCCTTCCAAAAACAGGGGGATGGCGCCAATCTGAATATCGGTTGCTTCGGTAAAGCCGATTTCTTCAATTGCGCGTAAAATTTCAGGTAATAAATTCAATTCGCTAAACTGCATAGATGTTTGTTTCCTTAATATTATATATTTTTTATTCTGTTATCATTATATCATATATTTTCGCAAAATAATCGGATATAAACGCTTTCGTCGTTTTTTTCTGAGTTTTATGGCAACACCGGCTGCCCCGGCGGAACGAAAACATACCGTGTTCTGTTTCACCACACGATACACAGGGCTTGGACGATCCCAATGCTTTTCAGACTGAAATTACACATTATGTTCATCCCATGTTCTCTTTCTGTATACCCGTTTTTCACACAGTTTTCACATGGCCGGAGTAAAATTGGTAAATAATGTTATTATGTACTTGTTTGCCCAATGAAGCGTTAAAAATGACAGGAAGGAGAAACAGTTTGTGACTTTATCCCGAAAAGCGTTCCGATTAATTTGTGCCCGAAACAGAGCGATCTTTCGGGAACATTATTTCCAAATTACGGTCGGCATTGTGGGGACGGCCTTAATGATGTTTTTTTTATACACGCTTTTGGCCGGTGATGCGGGTATACTGGGTATTGCCGGGGAGATATGGGTTCTGTCGATGGCTGTTGTCGTATCCGCCGCATCCGCGCCCGCTCTGCTGCGTTCTTTTCGCCGCTGGAAAATTCTAGCATTGTTTCCGCTTGATTTAAACCCCGGTCCGAAAGCGGCGAAGGCATACGCTGACGCGCTGCAATTTGGGCTGCACCATGGCTGTGTTGAAAAAACAGAGGTTCCCTTTCAAATTTTATCCGTACACGGTGAGGTTCAAAAAATGCAATTTCTTCCGGAGGATATCGTGTCGCCGCAAAATGCCGAAGTGTTCCGCCGGTTTTTACAGGCCGAAACCATTTCCAACATCAGCTGTAAGGATTATGTTTTATTAAATGCGATGTTCATCGGGATTTCCAATCACACTCCCACGAAGGAAC
Organism: Bacillota bacterium; assembly: GCA_023391275.1. Taxonomy (GTDB): domain Bacteria; phylum Bacillota; class Clostridia; order Oscillospirales; family Acutalibacteraceae; genus Caproiciproducens. The sequence goes on from JAEWBE010000115.1 coordinate 3,843, forward strand.
AGGTTGATTTATTTGATAAACATTATGAGGAAATCTGCCAAACCAGAAAGGAAGAATGTTTGATTTTAAATTTATATGTTTGATAATTGACAAATCAAAAACAGAGCATATCGGTGACCCCTAGAATGGAGTACTTTTTCTTCGCCTCCATTTCAAAGATGCTCGTCGGTATGCTCTGTTTTTTGGCTGTATTTATTTTGTCCCGGCAATGAAAAGAAAGCGTTTGATATGCCTTTTCCTCAGGCTACACCAGCTTTCGGGAGTGAAAAAGTTTTTCCATTGTTTTTACAACAGCGTCACTGTCGCAGCTGCCAATAAAATTTGGAGCCATTTCTTTTATTTCCTCGGAAGCGTTCGCAACCGCATAACCGTAATCTGCATCGTCAATCATCGTAATATCGCTTTTGTCGTTGCCGAAAGCGGCTACCCGGTCCAAGGAAAGACGCTTTCTCAATTCGAAAACAGCGTTGGCCTTCGAGGCCTCTGCACTGTAGATTTCCAAAAAATAATAGCCCTCGTTGGATTTATCCGGATAATAATCCGCATTAATCTGCTCGCTGCAGTTCAGGCGTAAAACAGCGCCGTACAGTCTTTTGATCATGTCTGGCGTGTCCACCGCCCGGAAGAACACAACATCGCGTTCCTCCGGAAGAGGGCTGCAAATATAATTTTTCAGCGGGTGAAATTTGCTCTCGTGATACAGTTTTTCTTCCGCGGAATTGGTAAAGCTGCCGTAATAAATATGCAGAATATCATTGACAATAGTATGCACAAAGCAGTTCAGGCCGCGCTGTTCAAAAATGCTCAGAACTTCTTTAGCCGCGGCGTAGGGAATTGTTTTACAGTAAAGGTAGGTTCCGGCTTTTATGTCGTAAAGCGCCGCCCCATTTAAAGTGATGACCGGTAGATTGAATGGAATCCCTTCCAGAATCGGTACAATGGAGGCTGAAGAACGCCGGCTTGCCACGGTAATCAGCGCGCCTTTCTGAATCAGCTGGCTCAGTTTGATTTTTGTATAACTGCTGATTTGCCCTTCGCTGTTTGTCAGGGCGTTGTCAAGGCTGCTTACAAACAAAAGCTGCGCATTTTTTCTTTTTGGCAGGTGGAACGCATTAATACCCAGCGAAACGAAAATACCGATCAGGGTGTCAATAATCCGGTTCAGTGCAAACAGATAGGGATTGGCGTCCAGTCCGTGCGACACGGTTATGCTCATAAAAACCACGCAGGTAATGTAAGACGCCGTCGGCTTTTTTACAAGCACTGTAACATAAATCAAGGGGATAATCAGAAAGGATATTAAAAGATATTTTATAATCGGCAGCTCCGGCGGGATAAACTGTTTTTCGATCAGCATGGCCACCATGCCGAAAAAACCGCCGATAAAGGTGCCGACAGTACGGTTAAATGCCACTCTGCGGCTGTTTGAAACATCCGGCTGCATGCAGAGCACCGCCGCAATCGCGGAGTAAAACGGAATTCCGTCGCCACGAATTACATAGATTACAAAACACAGGAATACCGCTATGGACGATTTTACAATTCGCATTCCGATTTTAGGCATTATGATTCCTCCAGCCTTTTTATCATGCCATCAATTTTATCACAAAACCTCTATGATGTAAATTTACCGGAACACCGGTAAAGCCTGATCACCTGAAGCGCCGGGCGGTGGAACATTTCTCGGTTCGCATCATATAATAAAATGACGGATAGCCTGATAGGCAAATTAATCATTTAGGAGAATGCTGTATGGCAACATTGGAGGAACGGGAAGTCGGCACGGCGTATCTGCCGTATCAAGCCCCTGAGCCGGATTCAGACGTTTCCATATTCAATTCACACAACAACGCGCAGGAAGCTGCCCCCGGCGTTAACACGGCACTTGCCGTACAGTGGGGATGGTGTGTTTATAAACCAATCTGCAAACAGGTCGAATTGCCCGGATTGGAAAAAGTAACCGGATATATGCTTTACCATACCACAACATATTGCTTTGACTTTTCCGACGCGGTGCTTGTGAAAGCCGGGTATGGAATAACCGTCCGTTATCTGGATTGCGAGGGTAAAGAAATCAGCAGAACAATTGAGGATTACATACTCTTTTTCCCTCTTCCCACCGGGTTCTGTACTCGAAATTTTACGGTCTGGCTTCCAAATCCGGTCGGAATTAAAACCTTCGGCTGTGAAGCCCAGATTAAGTTCGGCGCTTTGCTGTGCACGGAAATGTGAATTGCCCGTTCGGCATAATCCGATGTTCTGTTCAAATCAGCTTCCTTATCCAATATTTGTTTCTTACGGTAAAGTTTATCAGTACAGCGGGTGCCACGCGGATATTGATAAATTCTTAATCCTATGATATAATACAAAAACCGGGAATGAAGTTCTCCCCAGCAGTCATGCTAAACCGCTGTAACAGCTAATGACTTCTTTGAATTCAATCATCGGAACATTGGCTTTTACAAATGGAAATTAAATGGCAGTTTCATTGTTTATAAGCTGATGAATCCTGTGCTTTTTTGCAGGAGTAATCAGCTTTTTTGTATTATTTTTTTGCAATCCGCAGCAAAATTTTCCGGAGGCCGTAATGAGGAAATACTTATCGATCGCAGCCGGAGGAGCGGCAGGTGCTGTTCTGAGGCATTTTATTCAGTTGATTCCGCTCCCGTTGAATGAGTCTTACCGTCCGCTTCTTACCATGATGATTAATATCAGCGGAAGTTTTCTTCTGGGTTTTTTAATGGTTTTGTTTGTACGGTGTCTGCCGGTTACCGCCGAACTCCGTTTGGGTATTACAACCGGCTTTCTGGGCGGATACACTACATTTTCCACCCTGTGCAAAGATTCCGTTCTGTTGTATTTTTCAGGACATGCCCTGTTTTCCGCAGCTTATCTGGCGGCTTCCGTCTTGCTGGGGCTTGCCGCCGCCTGGCTTGGAATATTCGCCGGGAAGCACCTTGAACGGAGGCGCGTGTCTTGACATTGGTATTGTTAGCACTGGGCGGCGCCTGCGGCGCGGCAGCCCGGTACAAGCTGGGGTCGATTGTGCTTCGGTACAACACCCACACATTTCCGTTCGGTACATTTGTAATTAACGTGACCGGCACATTGCTGCTTGGTCTGCTTTACGGATTTCATGTCAGCGGAAACCCGTACCTCCTTTTGGGCGACGGCTTTTGCGGCGCGTTCACTACTTTTTCCACATTTACGGTGGAAAGCGTACAGTTGATTCACGGCAAAGCGGGAAAAACTTCTGTTCAATTTGTTGTTTTGTCTGTTTTGGCGGGGCTGGCGTGTTTTCTGGTTGGGTATGGTGCCGCAGGCGTTTTTGCCGTTTAAACTTCAACCTCTTCTTTTTACTGATTTTTGCAAGGTTTTTGCAGCTAATATGAAAGTTAGTGTTGCATTTTAAACGTAATTTAGGTATAACTTTACTAGATGATAACAAAACACAGATAAAATGAAAGCAAGTGCTGCTGTTTTAATGATATAAGGGGATGTGTTAATGACAGTGTCCATTTTGAATATGGATAATAAACTATTATCGCTGATACAGAGGCGCCTGCGATGCGCGGCTTTGGATAAAGTAATGCCGATTATTACTTCGCTGGGTACCTGCGGGGTTATTTGGGGCGTTGTCATGGTTGTTTTTTTGAGGATGCACAGATATCGCAGAATGGGACTGATTCTGTTTGTTACTCTGGTACTGTGCGCGCTTCTTACCAACCTTGTTCTGAAGCCGATTGTGGCAAGACCCCGCCCATGCCATATTTCCCCTGAAGTTCCCCTGCTGATTCCCTGCCCGATGGATTATTCCTTTCCGTCCGGGCACACCATGTCTTCCTTTGCGGCGGCAATGATTATTATGAATGTAATTCCTGTGTTGGGGGTTATTGCCTTTGTGTTGGCGGCCCTGATTGCTTTTTCCCGCCTGTATCTTTATGTCCATTATCCCAGTGATGTGCTGGCGGGTACGCTGTTCGGCCTTGCGATGGCCTGCATGATGCTTTTAGTTTTTCTCCGTTAAGCGTTAAAGGGAATATTTGTTGGGGTTGAATTGGGCTTTCCGTGCTTTATGCGGATGGGCTGTCAAACATAGTGTGGTTTCCAAAGGGCCTGCCGATTTTTGTCGGCAGGCCCTTTTTGTCTGCAGTTTTAACGCTGCGCCATTGATTTGCATTCTTCCGCGCAGGCTTTGCACTCGGCCGAACACTGCTTACAGTGTTCATCCTGAAACGTGTCGCACTGTGCGGCGCATTTTTCACATACCGTGGCACAAAGGGCGCACAAATCCTTTGCACTTTGCGCTTTCATCATCATAAAGCAGGCTGACTCTTTACAGATACCGGCGCATTCCAGTAATAAGCTGATGCACGGTCTTCTTTCATGCACATCCGGTTCATTCAGGCATAGCTGCATGCATTCCAAACAGGTTTGTGCGCATTTATTGCATATATCAATGCATTTTTGGTGTTCATTATTCGAAATAATAGAAATGATTTCTTCCCCCTTTTTTCCATTTAAACTTATTATGTTCTTTCATATAGATGATTATGTGCCTTACGGTAAACGGCCAAAAATCTTTTATTCATTCTATTGAATAATATTTTATAGCAAAATTGGGCGGCACGAGTAACTGAAGATTGTGCAACTAATCTTCAGTCTTAACATACTATGTAAAAGATCAATTTTGTAGATTTTATAATATGATTTCTATAAGTTTTAAGGAAATGGGAGATTGACTATGTCTTGTGGAAGAAGACCTTCACAGTTCGAAGAGAACGAAAATTTTACCCCGGAAATGAAGATATATCATAACAGCAGCTTTGATGCATGTCACGACCATGATCATGATAATGACTGCAGGTGCTGCTGTGTAGGTCCACCCGGTCCGCAAGGCCCAAGAGGTCCCGCAGGTCCGCAAGGCCCAATGGGATTTCCCGGCCATACGGGTCCAACCGGCCCGAGAGGCCCAATAGGCCCGACTGGCGCGGCAGGTGCAACAGGCCCGACTGGCGCGGCAGGTGCAACAGGCCCGACAGGAGCAACAGGCGCAGCAGGCGCAACAGGCCCGACAGGACCAACTGGCGCGGCAGGCGCAACAGGCCCGACAGGACCAACTGGCGCAGCAGGCGCAACAGGCCCGACAGGACCAACTGGCGCAGCAGGCGCAACCGGTCCAACAGGACCAACTGGCGCAGCAGGAGCAACAGGCCCGACAGGACCGACTGGCGCAGCAGGCGCAACCGGTCCAACAGGACCAACTGGCGCAGCAGGAGCAACAGGCCCAACAGGACCGACTGGCGCAGCAGGAGCAACAGGCCCGACAGGCCCTACTGGCGCGGCAGGAGCAACAGGCCCGACAGGACCAACTGGTGCAGCAGGAGCAACAGGCCCGACAGGCCCAACTGGCCCGACAGGTCCAACAGGTCCGACAGGTCCGACTGGTGCAGCCGGAGGAGCTGGAACAACAGGCCCGACAGGCCCGACA
>JAEWBE010000021.1 GCA_023391275.1 Bacillota bacterium
AGACTGAACAAAAAAATAGTTGTTGAAAACGACGCCAACGCGGCGGCCTACGGTGAATATAAGGCAGGTGCGTTAAAAGGCGTATTAAACGGTTTGGCGATTACGCTTGGCACCGGCATCGGCAGCGGAATTGTTCTGAACGGTAAAATCTACGCCGGTTTCAACTATGCCGCGGGCGAAATGGGGCATACCGTAATTGTCTTTAATGGTCGTCACTGTACCTGCGGGCGCGACGGCTGCTGGGAGGCTTACGCTTCCGCAACAGGCCTGATTGCCCTGACGAAGGAAGCAATGCAAAAGACGGACGACCGCAGCTGCCCAATCTGGACGCTGGCCGGCGGCGACCTGAGCAACGTGACCGGACGCACTGCATTTGATGCAATGCGCGCGGGCGACCCGATCGGAAAAGCAGTTGTAGACGAATATATTGCGTATCTTGGCTGTGGACTGGCAAATTGCATCAACACGTTCCAACCGGATATTCTATGCATCGGCGGAGGCATCTGCAATGAGGGCGAAACCTTGCTGAAGCCTTTGCGCGAATATGTAGCTCACGAGGCTTACACGCTCAATACATCCAAAAAGACCGTTTTATGTAAAGCTCAGCTTGGCAATGACGCCGGGATCATCGGTGCCGCTCTGATTGAGGCATAAATTTTTTAACGAATACAAGAAAGTGGGGCTTCCATTGAGTATTGAAAAATCCGTCTTCGGTAAATTACCCGACGGCACTACCGCAGACATCTATACGCTGAAAAACGCAGGAGGAATGAAGGCTGAAATCACAACATACGGCTGCCGCATTGTAAAACTGTTTACTCCGGATAAGAACGGGCACTTCGGTGACGTAGTTCTGGGGCATGACACCTTGGAGGAATATTTACAACCCGGTGATGTTTTTGGAGCCGTAATCGGCCGTTTTGCGAACCGAATTGAGGGAGCAAACTTTAAAATCGGGCAAAAAAATTATTCTCTGGCCGCAAACGAAGGTGTCAACTCTCTTCACAGTGCTCCCGGCGGTTTTCAGGACAGACTGTGGCGTGTGAAACGCAGCGACAACAGCGATGAGGCGCCTTCCATCACTTTTGCTTATCACAGCGTGGATGGTGAATGCGGTTTCCCCGGAAATTTGGACGTTGCCGTCACCTACACCCTTTCTACAGACAGCGCGCTGATCATCGATTATGAAGCGCATACCGACAGCGAAACGCCTGTCAATTTAACGAATCACACGTTTTTTAATATAAGCGGAGACATCAGAAAGGATATCCTTTCAAATACGCTGCAGCTTAATGCCGATTACATCACCGCAGTGCGGGAAGATTTGATTCCGACCGGGGAGCTTTTGCCGGTGGCCGGCACACCCTGCGATTTCAACCATGCAAAAACAATTGGACAGGATATTAAAGCAAATGATAATCTGTTAAAGAAATGTCACGGATACGACCATAATTTCGTACTGAAAGGCGCGGAGGGCATGAAAAAAGCCGGTGAACTTTATGATCAGGCAAGCGGCAGGATCATGATGATTTTTACCGATCTGCCCGGAATGCAGTTGTACAGCGGAAACAGTTTTGATGAAAAATCGGTTGGAAAAGGCGGCATAAAGCATCTGGTTCATCATTCACTCTGCTTTGAGACCCAGTTTTTCCCCGATTCCGTACATTACCCAAGCTTTCCATATGCAAATCTGAAGCCGGGTGAAGTATATAAGCACACCACCATTTATAAATTCGCTGTAAAATAATGTTTTAAATTATTTTTTATTGCCATTATCCTCCATAGATAATTTGGCAACTGTGCCGCACACTATTTGTGAGGTGATATCATGGCAAACAGTTTAAATGATCTTCTTCAAAATAATCAGGAGGTCAACCAATATTTTTCCTCGTTGCCAAGCAATGTGCAAAGTGCAGTTTCCAGCAGCGGTGAACAAATCTGCACTCTTGAAGATTTGCTGCGCTGCATTAGAAATATTACGGGTTCTTGCTAAAATCGGGAGCAGAGCAGCAATGTTCTGCTCTTTTTTTATATTATATGATAAAAAGCATTTTGCATACAGGCAGAACACTCTGATTCAATATGTATATTGCTGATTTGCAGGTTCGATTTGTTTTTTGTGCAGAATAAAAGGTTTTGCAGTTAAAGGCCTGTTCGGCGAAACAATGATTCCCCCCCTTGGAATTTGTTCCCTTTTTCAAAAGCAGAAGCCGCCATCAGTAGTATTTCCGGCAAAAAATTCAAGGTGCATTTTTTTAGACATGTATACAAATAAAGGTAAAAAAGCCCCAAAAATATATAAAATATAGAATTTTATCTATTTGACTTGAATTTATTCTGTTTTGGTCTTGCAATTCTCGAAAATGTATGTTATATTATCAGCATGTTATTTAGGCAATGGGGCCAACAATTATCATGATGTACATGGTAATTGTTGGCCTTTTTTGTGCTTGAATGGAAGTAACAGGAAGATAACCATTCAGCGCGGGAAATCAGGAAACGCATTATAGGAGGAAATCGTAATGGATCATGGAGATGTAGCTTGGATGCTTGTATGCTCGGCGCTGGTTTTTTTAATGACCCCCGCTCTGGCGCTTTTTTACTCTGGCTTGGCGAAACGAAAAAATTCCATTAATACAATTATGTCGTGTGCCTTCACTTTAGGCCTCGCATCCCTTCTTTGGGTACTGATTGGGTTTTCCCTTTCTTTCAGCGGTGATGTCGGCGGAGTCATTGGCAATTTAAACTGGTTCGGTTTGAATTTTGACGGATTGAAAGATACTACCCTCGCGTATCCGAACACCATGATTTTTGCAATTTTTCAAATGATGTTTGCTGTTATTACACCTGCTTTGATTTCCGGAGCGGTAGTTGAGAGAATGCGGTTTTCCGCTCTGTTCGTTTTCGTGGCTGTATGGTCAGTCATTGTGTATTATCCAATGGCGCACATGGTTTGGGGCGGCGGATTTTTGATGAAAATCGGCTCCGTCGACTTTGCAGGCGGAAATGTCGTACATATTACATCTGGAATCAGCGCTTTGGTGCTTTCCATTGTACTGGGCAAACGTAAAGCCGGCTGTGGCAGCAATTCCTATCATCCCCACAATGTCCCTTCAGTTTTTATCGGAGCGGGTCTGCTGTGGTTCGGCTGGTTCGGATTTAACGGGGGCAGCGCGCTTGCTGCCAATGCGCTCGCCGCCCATTCCTTTATGACAACCAATACTTCCGCAGCAGCCGCCATGCTTTCCTGGATGCTAATTGAAAAAATCACAAGCGGAAAACCGACTCTTGTCGGTGCTTCCACCGGCATGGTAATCGGCCTCGTTGCCATCACCCCGGGGGCGGGTTTCGTTCCAATCTGGTCCTCCATCGTCATTGGCACTTTGGCAAGCCCGATTTCTTATTTCTTCATTTCGGTTGTGAAAAAGAAATTCGGCTACGATGATGCGTTGGACGTGTTCGGCTGCCATGGTGCAGGCGGAATCTGGGGCGGCATCGCAACCGGCATTTTCACACAATCCTCGATTAATCCGGCAGCACAATGGGACGGCCTGTTGTACGGAAACGTAAATTTGTTTCTGCGCCAGCTTGCGGCAATCGGCGTAGCTGCGGCGTTTGCCATAGCCGGTACTTTAATTGCGGTTGGTGTCGCCAAACTGGTTGTCAAAAACATTCGGGTTTCACATGAGGATGAAGAGGTCGGTCTGGATGTATCCGAGCATGGGGAATCGGCATACCCCGCATTTAACGGGTTGGACTGATTCTATTTTACACGGAAACAGAATGATGGGGTGTTGCAAAATGATTTTGCAACACCCCACTTTTAATTTTTGAATTTATTTTAGTCCCTTCTGGATTTTAAGACGCGGCGGATTGGCGTTGCTCTTTTCCTTTACATAAACGAGCTTATTGTAACCGTCACTGTTACGCTCTGAATAGATATCAAAAATTTCCATCGATTTGAGCAGGGGGGTCAGCTTGCGAAATCCGTAATTTCTTACATCAAAATCCGGATAGCGGCGCACCAGCATGTTGCCAAGCTCCCCGACAAACGCTCTGCCGTCGTCATCGGATATCTCCTGTACAATGGTGCGAACCGCACTCTTAATCGTTTCAAGAGGCGTCATTTCAACCCGGTCGATTTCATCCGCTGCATCGGTCGACAGTGCACTGGGATTAGCGTCCTGTGCCAAAACTTCGAGATACCGAAATTTGTTGCACGCGGAAATGAACGGGGTCGGGGTCTTTTTTTCTCCCATACCCACCACAAACATACCTGACTCCCGAAGGCGGACGGCGAGCCTGGTAAAATCACTGTCACTCGAAACGATGCAAAAACCTTCCACATTGTTTGAATATAAAATATCCATCGCATCAATTATCATTGCGGAATCGGTTGCATTTTTTCCGGTTGTGTAGCCATACTGCTGGATGGGCGTTATAGAATAATCAAGCAGAACATTCTTCCACATACTGAATGCCGGCTTCGTCCAATCACCATAAATACGCTTATAAGTAGCCACACCATCATTGGAAATCTCATCCAAAATAAATTTAATATACTTTTCCGATACATTGTCCGCGTCTATCAGCACAGCGAAACGATTGTCTTTCTCCATCAGAAATCCTTTATCCCCTATCTTATTTTTTATTTAAAAGAGCCTAAACTCTTATAATGCACTGGTTCAACGCATAACTGGGATTATTATACTTCAAATGAATCAGATTATCAACCTCATTTTATACCCGGGCTGACCCGTGTTCTGAAGCAAAATGGTTTTGAGGCATGCTCATTCAATGAAACACATAAAAAATTGGTTATCGAAACTAATATTATTACGCTTTTTCCTTAAAGGGAACCCAAACTTTTAAACATATATACACATACAGAGTTTTAATATAGATTTAACTTGTTTCTAATGTTTATTTTTATTTATAACCGATATATCGGTTGGAATGCAAAAGAATGAATAAATAATTTAAGTAAACAGGCCTAAAAAACAACTTAGCCCAGAAGAAACGGTGGAATGTCAAATGGACGAAAACACAAAAGACCAACTGAATATAATCATTGAAGGACAGCATTTGAAAACTGTTTTTCAGCCCATTGTTTCCCTTCGCGACGGCTCAATTATCGGGTATGAGGCGTTAAGCAGAATTACCTGCGAAAGCAGCATCTCAAATCCGGAGGAATTATTCCGGGTTGCGGGAGAAAGCAACCGTCTGTGGGATTTGGAGCAGATTTGCCGGACAACGGCACTGCGCACGGCATACTACAAGCTTCGGCCCCCCTACAATAAAAAACTTTTTCTCAATGTGAACCCCAATATTATGCATGATGCAAAATTCAAGCAGGGCTTCACGAAAGAATATCTGGAACAATACGGAATTACGCCTGAAAATATTATTTTTGAAATAACAGAACGGAACGCTGTTTCCGATATGAGCGGTTTTAAAGGCACAATTTCCCACTATAAAGACCAAAACTACAAAATTGCAGTGGATGACGCCGGTGCGGGGTATTCCGGGCTGAACCTGATCAGTGATGTAAATCCGCATTTCATTAAACTGGACATGCAGCTCATTCGGAATATTGACTCCGACAGTATGAAATTTGCACTTGTGAGGGGCATGGTGGAGCTTTCCCATATTGCAAATATCAGCCTGATTGCCGAGGGTGTGGAAACCAAAGAAGAATTAACCACATTGGTAAATTTAGGCGTTCAATATGCACAAGGGTATTTTCTGCAGAGGCCAAGCGAAAATATTCAGGAAATCGAATCTGAAGTACTCGATATCCTAAGCGAAATAAACAGGCGGAAAAATCACATTTTCGGCGGCAAGGTCAGCAATATTTATATTGAAAATATCTGCACAGCCACAGAAACCATTCCGCCCTATGCCAGAGTGGAAACCGTTTTCGAGAAACTGAGGCGGGACCATTCCTCCTTTGGGCTGTGCGTCGTGAAGGACAACATCGTTTTAGGCGTCGTGACCAAGTCACGCTTGGTTTTGCAGCTCAGCGGAAGGTATGGATTCAGCCTAAACGAAAAAAAGCCCATTGCGAACCTGATGGACTGCGATTTTTTATCGGTGGATTATCAAACGCCGATTGACGCGGTATCCCAAATGGCTATGTCGCGTCCGCCCGAAAAACTGTATGATTTTATTGTTGTAACAAAAGAAGGAAATTATCTGGGGACCGTAACCATCAAGGACTTGCTTCAAAAAACGACTGAAATTGAAGTGGTGAACGCAAAATACCAAAATCCGCTCACCGGCCTGCCGGGGAACTTAATTATAGAACAAAAAATAAAGCAATGTATTTCTGAAGAAAAGCCGTTCTGCGTCATCTATTTTGATATTGATAATTTTAAAGCCTACAATGATGTTTACGGTTTTGAAAATGGGGACTTAATCATTAAACTGCTGGCAGACATGATTATTACTTATTTACCGGCGGGGCAATTTGCCGGTCATGTGGGCGGCGACGACTTCGTAGCAATACTGAACAATTATGACGGGGCAGCCTTTTGCAGCGTGATTATGGAAGAATTTGATAAAAAAATATTGCAGTATTATAATCCCCAGGATATCCAAAACGGATACATTGTGTCGGAGAACCGGCACGGCACAATTGAAAAATTCCCCCTGATCTCCCTTTCGATTGCCGGGGTCAGCAATCAGACCCACCAATTTTGTAATACTTATGAGCTAACGGAGGCACTGGCCAGAATCAAGAAAAAAAGCAAACAGCAAAGCGGAAGCAACTGCTGCTGGCTGTGACCCGGCACTTTCCATGAACCGACGGAAACATGCAGAAAAGCACTTAAGCCCTTTGCGGAGTTTAAGTGCTTTTTACTGCACAAGCAAATTTAGAGATTGAACTGTTTCGGGTAAAAACTATTCTGTCAGCTGTTTCAAAACTTTATTTAACAGCCTCTGAAGTGAAACCGCTTCCTCTTTTGACAGGGAAATGCAGCCGCCGATTTGCTTTGGTACGGTCAGCGCTTCATCCTTTAAAGCGCTCCCTTTTTCAGTGAGGCTGATATAAACATTTCGCTCATCTTTCGGGCTGCGCACGCGTGTGACAAGTCCCTGATTTTCCATCTTCTTAAGAAGCGGAGTGAGCGTTCCCGAATCCAGATAGAGCCTCTCCCCCAGCGCCTTAACCGTTACGTTGTTCTCTTCCCACAGCGCCATCAGCGTAATATACTGGGTATAGGTAAGACCCAGCGGATCCAAAAAAGGTTTGTATTTTTTAATAATCTCTTTTGAACAGGCATAGAGCGGAAAACACAATTGATTCCCCAGCTTTAAGCTTTCATACTTCATGTCAAATCTCCCTGCATGTATTTACTTCTCTGACACACAATGAAATTTAATGCGGTTTATTTGAGCAGCTCCGCGACCTTCGCGTCAATATCAATCGGTTTTACGGTCGGTGCATAACGGGCAACCACTTCTCCGTCACGGTTAATTAAAAACTTCGTAAAATTCCATTTGATATCCGTGCCGACAACGCTTTGTCCGAGTTTTTTCAATTTTTCGAGGAAAGCGGACGACTCGCTGTTTTCAATATCCTCCGACGCGGCTTTTTTCAAATATGCATACAGAGGCTCCTCATTCTTGCCGTTTACTTCGATTTTCCCGAACGTTTGGAAGGTGGTTCCGTATTTAAGCTGGCAGAAGCTTACAATCTCTTCGTTTGTGCCGGGAGCCTGATTTAAAAACTGGTTACACGGGAAATCTAAAATTTCAAATCCCTGCGCCTGATATTTTTTGTATAAATTCTCAAGCCCTTCATATTGCGGTGTGAATCCGCAGCCTGTTGCGGTATTTACAATCAAAAGAACTTTTCCTTTGTAGTCTTCCAGGGAAACTTCGTTCTTTTTTGTATCTTTTACTTTAAAATCATAAACAGTCATGATGATCTCTCCTTATTAATTTTATATAATCTAATTGATTACAACTAAATAATACGCAATAATTATTGGTTTGTCAATACCTTTTTTTAAATTTGATACTGGTAACGATAAATTAAAATCCGATCAGGAATCCGCTGTCCTCCGTGTAAAAGCTGGTCAACCCCCGCGTTTGTAAAATAGTAATTTTCGAAGTGAAGCACGTGTGAACAATCAGCTCTTTCAGGCGCAGCGCCCCTTTAAAATTATTGCAATGGCTAATTACAACCGGCTGGCCGGTCAAATTTTTCAGCTTGCTCATTGTTTCCACAATGTACTGAATTGCACGTTCTTCGCCGCGGGGCTTATGCAGAATCTGGATTCCGCCCTCCGGTGTATTGGAGGCTACGGCACGTATTCCCAGCGTAGTTGCCAAAATTCCGGCAATACGGGACATGCGCCCCGTCTTAATCAGATTATCGTAAGAACCAAGCGCAAAAAGCAGAACCAGACCCCGGGAATATTCCTCCGTCTTTTTCGCGACCGTTTCAAAATCAGCCCCGGAATCAATCAGTTCCGCCGCCTTACGGAGAATCAGCACTAAATCCCCGGCGGTGGAGCGGGAATCGATCACATAGATTTTTTTGTCGGGATATTCTTCAAGAACCATGTTTTTCGCAATCACGGCACTGTTATAGGTTCCGCTTAACGCACTGGTCATGGTTACCGCAATCGTACAGTCGCTTTTTTCAAACTCGGAAGCCCACTCCCCCGGCGCAGGGCACGCGGAAGATGACGACCCGTTATAAGTTTTCATGTGTACCAGCATTTTGTTCACATTCAGCGCGTCATCATCAACATACTCCGTATCACCGACAATAATTTTAAGCGGTACTTTTGCAAAATAAAAATTTTGATTATCAAACGCGTTTGCGGGTAAATCGCAAGAACTGTCTGTTACAATACTCCAAGTCATAAAAACACTTCCTATATTAATATTCCATTACGCGGTTTTTAATATTACATGTTTTCGTTTATGTTACCATAATGTGCTACAATTATTTAACCTTTATTAGAACTATATTTACTTTATATAATTTCTGTTTTAAAGTAAAAAAATTAATGGAATATCTGCTTTTTAATAAAAAATAATTTTTTAAAAAAGGGAAGCGGGGCTTCTAGGACAAACGTTAGTTTAGACAATTTTAACAAAATTTTTAATTATTTTTGTCTTTTCTCCGCACTTTCAATATAATATTCATTAATATAATACAATTTAGCATGTTCAATTAGCAAAAATTTTATGATTTTTCTATTGACTTAGAGTGAACTCTAAACTGTATACTAAAACAATGCCCAAATAACCGAGCTTTAAACGGATTTTAAAGCAAAAGTACGAATTTGAAAGGGAAGGGTCTGTTATTAAACCCATAACTTCCGTGCTCACTGTAATGTTAATTGAGTATTTTTCAGTGTAACCGTAACCACCTTTTATCGTGGCGCTCAGCTATTGGGAACGTAGGAACTGAAGCCTGTATTAAAAAACAGTAAATGGAGGTATAAAAAATGTTGTACAGAAAATTCGGAAAAACAAACGAAATGGTCTCAAATTTGGGTTTTGGGTGCATGAGGCTTCCACTTCTTCCGGGTGGAGACCCCACTAAAATTGATGAAAAAGAAGCAATCAAGCTAATTCGCTACGCAATTGACAACGGAGTAAACTACATTGACACCGCCTATCCGTATCACGGCACCGGCATGGGCAAAGGCGGACAGAGTGAACTTTTGGTGGCAAAAGCATTAAAAGACGGATACAGGGAAAAGGTTAAGCTGGCGACAAAACTTCCCAGCTGGCTGCTTGAAACCAGCGAAGATATGGACCGATACTTAAACGAGCAGTTGGAACGGCTTGAAACGGACTACATAGATTTTTATTTGGTTCACAGTTTGAACGCTTCCGTCTGGCCTACCATGGAAAAAATCGGTATCAGGGAGTTTTTGGACCGGGCTATCAGCGATGGAAGAATAAAGCACGCCGGATTTTCCTTTCATGATAAACTTGACTTATTTAAAGAAATAGTAGATTATTATAATTGGTCCTTTTGTCAGATACAATATAATTATCTGGATGAAAATTTTCAGGCAGGAACGGAAGGTTTAAAATATGCCGCCCAAAAAGGCCTGGGCATAACCATCATGGAGCCCCTCAGGGGCGGAAAGCTTGTTCAAAATCTTCCGGAAGCAGCGCAAAATGTTTTTAAGCAGGCAGAAATAAAGAGGACTCCTGCGGATTGGTCTTTGCGCTGGATATGGAACCATCCGGAAGTTTCCGTGGTTCTGAGCGGAATGAACACAATGGATCAGGTTACAGAAAATCTGAAGTCAGCAAGCGAAGCAAAGCCCGGCTCCTTAACGGCAAAAGAAACTGATATTATTGATCAGGTGAAAACTATTCTTCAGGCAAGAATCAAGGTTAACTGCACCGCATGCAGCTACTGTATGCCCTGCCCCAGGGGGGTAAATATCCCGGGTTCCTTCGCGGCATACAATAATTATCATATGTTCGGCGATAAGAGAAATCTGGTAATGATTCCCTCTGCGCAAAGAGCTTCGAATTGTGTGGAATGCGGCAAATGCGAAACCCATTGCCCGCAGGGGATTCCAATCCGTCAGGAATTAAAGAATGTCAGAGCGGTATCTGAATAGGTCTATGACCTTGAATTTTATAACGGCTTACTTTTAAGTAAGCCGTTATAAATAAATCATCTCCGACAGATTCTTTATAAAATGAAAATTTGGAGTGTTATGAATGGATTTTCATAATAACGGAAAGTTGATGGAGAGATAAAAATGAAAATCTTATATTATGATTGCTTTAGCGGAATCAGCGGAGATATGAATTTAGGTGCAATGGTGGACTTGGGCGTGGACAGCGACTATTTGATCAAAGAGCTTTCAAAACTCCACTTGGATTCCGAGTATGAGATAAGCATGAAAAAGGCACTGAAAAGCGGCATCAGCGGAACGAAAGCAGATGTGGTTTTAAAACACAAAGACCACGCCTGTTCCGATCATGAGGAGCGGCACGAACATCACCAAAGGAACCTGAAAGACATTGAAGACATCATTAATAAAAGCAGCTTAAATGACAACGTGAAAAAGTCAAGTATCAATATGTTTGTAAAGGTTGCACAGGCGGAGGCAAAAATCCATGGGAAGCCTGTTGACGAGGTGCATTTTCATGAAGTCGGCGCTACGGATTCTATCGTGGATATGGTTGGTGCGGCCATCGCCCTGGATTACCTGAAGGTGGACAGGATTATGTCCTCCCCTGTTCAGGTTGGCGGCGGATTTGTAAAGTGCGCACACGGCCTTATTCCGGTTCCGGCCCCGGCTACTGTTGAAATTTTAAAAGGCATCCCCATTCAGTCGGGTATCGTCCCCTTTGAGACTACCACACCCACGGGTGCCGCAATTTTGGCGGCAAATGTCGGGAAATTTACAGACAAGATAGAATTTTCGATCGAGAAAATCGGTTACGGACTGGGAAGCAGGGATTTAGAAATTCCAAATGTGTTGAGGGTCTATTTGGGACAAACCGAAATTCAGGAAGAAATAGAAGAACAGTTTATCCTTGAAACGAACATTGATGACATGAATCCGGAATTTTACGGTTATGTGGAGGAACAGCTATTTGAAGCGGGGGCTCTGGATGTATTTAAAACACCTATTATCATGAAAAAAGGGCGGCCCGCAATCAAGCTGAGCATATTGGTCAGTCCGAATACGGAAAAAGAAATATCGGATGTTATTTTTAAAGAAACTACTTCGATTGGAATCAGAAAATTCAAAGTGGAAAAGATCATGCTGAATCGCGATCTCCTGACACTGAAAACCAGCTATGGCAATGTAGCAGTCAAATGTTCCTATTATGAAGGGAAACCGGTTAAATATAAAGCCGAATACGAAGACTGCAAAAAGATTGCCAAAGAAAACAATATTCCCCTCGCAAAGGTTTACAGAGAGATTGATCAGGCAATGGCACAAGCTACTCATTCCGAACAATTACAATAAAGCATAATTTTTAATTGCCCCGGTCGGCTTGCGCTCCGTACCCGGCAAAACAACAATATGGAAGGTGAACAGAATGGATGCACATGAAAAGTTAAAGCATTTAAGTGAAAATATCCGCAACATGGGAAGTCTTGCGGTTTCTTTTTCGGGAGGAGTAGACAGTACCTTCCTTCTGAAAGTCGCAGTGGATGTTTTGGGAGATAAAGCCGTCGCCGTGACCGCACGCTCCTCCACTTATCCTGAAAGGGAATTTAAAGAAGCGGAAGCTTTCGCGAAGAAGCTGGGAGTAAAGCATATCGTGATTACTTCAGAAGAACTGGAAATTGAAGGATATGCAGAAAATCCGGTCAACCGCTGTTATTACTGCAAGCATGAACTCTTTGAAAAAGTAAAAGAGACAGCAAGACAAAATGGTATTCGGTATGTTGCGGACGGCTCCAATATGGATGATCTTGGAGATTACAGGCCTGGAATGCGCGCCGTTGAAGAACTGGAGGTTGTCAGCCCGTTAAAAGCGGCAGAGATGACGAAAGATGATATTCGGCTCTTATCAAAAGAAATGGGACTTCCGACCTGGGATAAACAGGCCTTTGCGTGCCTGGCTTCCAGATTCCCCTATGGTCAGAAAATAACCAAAGAAAAACTGGAAATGGTGGATAAAGCGGAACAATTTCTTTTGGATTTAGGTTTTCGGCAGGTAAGGGTGCGCCATCATGGAGATCTGGCAAGAATTGAAGTAGGCCCTCAGGAACGCGGCAGATTTTTTGAGGACGAACTGATGGAAAAGGTGTATACGGAATTCAAGAAAATCGGCTTTACTTATGTATCATTGGACCTGAAGGGATACCGGACAGGCAGTATGAACGAGACTATCTTAAAGCATTAAAAATAAATTTTTCGCGAAGATACTTTGGTTTTCAGGAGGAAAAGGATGAACAAAAGCGATGTGAAAAAGCTTCTTGAAGCTGTAAAGGACAATGAAGTCGGAATTGAAGAGGCTATTAAAAAAATAGAAGAATTGCCTTTTACAGATCTCGGCTTTGCTAAAATTGATAATCACAGGGAGATCCGCGTGGGATACCCCGAAGTAATTTACTGTGCGGGAAAAACAGTGGATCAAGTAAAAAAAATTGTTGAATTCATGCTTACACAAGGAAATAACATCCTTGCCACCCGAGCCAATGAGGAGATGTATCACGCGGTAAAAGAAATATGCGAAGACGCCAAATACAACCCGCTTGGCAGAACCATCACCATCAGGATGAGAGAAGAAAGCCTGACCGACAGTTATATCGCTATTGTGGCCGCGGGGACCTCCGACCTTCCGATTGTGGAAGAAGCGGCTGAAACCGCGGGTATTTTCGGAAACAGAGTTGAGAAAGTTGTCGATGTCGGGGTGGCCGGAATTCATCGGCTTTTTGCAAAACTGGATATCATCCGGGGGGCCAAGGTTGTGATCGTCGTTGCGGGAATGGAAGGCGCACTTGCAAGCGTGATTGGCGGGCTTGTGGATAAACCGATCATTGCCGTACCCACAAGTGTCGGATACGGAGCAAATCTGGGTGGTATTTCCGCCCTGCTGTCCATGCTTAACAGCTGTGCAAGCGGAGTCAGTGTTGTAAATATAGATAATGGATTCGGCGCGGCATACAGCGCTTCCATTATCAATAAATTATAAGCAGGTTTTTGTCCTCCCCTTCTCTTAAATTTCGGCCTTATTCATTTTTACCGCTATTTTAAATGCAATCCCTGATAATTTTGATATTTAAATAAATTTGTTTTGTTTTCAATGCGCGCAGCCGGTTTCGGCTGCGCGCATTGTTAAATAAAAAACATTATTTTAGATAATTAACAATAATGTGTTGATGAAAAAATAGATTCTTGGTATAATTAACAATATGGAATACGGCGAAGGCGGTGTTGTTTTTGAATAAGAAAAAGAACAGTAAAATTGCGGCTGTGATAGATATCGGTTCAAACCTGCTGAAGATGCGGATTTCGCAGCTGAAGCGGGGGGAGATCGTGGATATTGACCGGTTGGAATACCCACTGTGCCTTGGACACGAAGTGTTTACGGATGGAAAAATCAGCTTTGAAAGCCTTCGGGAGCTTTCCAATATTCTGCGCGGGTACAGCGAAATTATGGCGGAATACGGTGTGGGCCAGTGCAAAGTTGTAGCCACCACGGCTTTGCGCGAAGCAAAAAACCGCTCCTATGTGATTGATCAGCTTAAAATTCAAAACGACATGACTGTTCAGGTTTTGGAAGACGATCAGGAAAAAACGCTGATTTACTCTGAAATTCTGGATTCGCTGAAAAATATAGAAGATAAGAAAAATCAGGATGCGCTGATTTCCTATATTGGCGCAGGCACGATCGGATTTTCCGTGTACGACGGCAGGCGCATGATTTTTTCTCAGAATATCCCGATGGGTGCATTAAAGCTGCATGATATGCTGGGAAGCATTCAGGAGCAGACGGATGATTTTTATACGGTCGTGGAAGAATATCTCGATTCCATCATCGGGCATATCTCAATTCCGATCAATAAAGGAATCGTTTCCAATCTGATTTTAACCGGTAATGAAATTCAGTTGATTGCAAAAATCTGCGGTGTGGAACCGGACAGCGGCAGATATACGATTCCCGCGCACATTATTTCGGATTTATTTACTCGAATCCGCTCCCTGTCCCAGGAAAAAATCAGCATACAATACGGCATCACCGAAGAAACCGCCGAGTTGCTGTATTCCGCCCTGGCAATCTATATCCGCCTGTTCGAATTTACCGCTTCAGATGTGATTATTTCGCCGAAAGTGGAACTTTGGGACGCGCTGATACGCCAGATGCTTGTGCCCAAAAGCAGTGACGATTATTTTGAACATGTTCGCATCAATTCACTTTCCTGTGCGCAGGCAATTGCGAAAAATTATAACTGCAATCAGAAGCACGCCGACAACATCAGGAAACTGGCATGCAGAATTTTTGATAAAATGAAAGGCGCGCACGGCCTTGACCACCGCAAACGGCTTTTGCTGGAACTGGCCGCGATTCTGCACGACTGCGGGCATTATGTTACCGCAAAACAGCACCTTGTCAGCAGTTTTGACTTGATTAAGGATATTGATATTTACGGTATGACCGATGAGGAAATGCTGCTTACGGCATATGTTTCGCGTTATAACGAATATGATGTGCCAAATTTTGAAGATGTTGAGTTCATCCACCTGAGTGATAAAAACAAACTGATCGTTTCAAAGCTGGTCGCTATTTTCCGCCTTGCAAACGCGCTTGACAAATCGCAGAAACAGAAGCTCAGTGATATTAAAGTAAAGCTTGAAAATGACAAGCTGCTGATTACGGCGGAAAGTAATGAGAACATCTACCTGGAAAAGTGGACATTCGAACAGTGCGCACCGTTTTTTAAAGAAGTTTTCGGATATAATCCGGAGCTGACCGTAAAATCACTGCTGATATAACAACAGATAAAGGTTGCTGGATAACATGAATGACAAGCCTGAAAAAATAAAATTTCCTTATATTAACCGTGAACTGAGTTGGATGGATTTTAACGCCCGTGTGTTGGAAGAAGCCTTTGAAAAAGAAAACCCCATTATGGAGCGTGTCCGTTTTTTGGCTATTACCGCCTCGAATCTGGATGAATTTTTTATGGTGCGCGTCGCCGGAGTGAAGGAGCAGGTAAATTCAAATTATAAAGCGGAAGACCCGTCGGGCCTTACCCCTGCGAAACTGCTGCCGCTGCTGACGGAAAAAATTCGAATTTTTACTGAAAGGCAATATTCCTGTCTGCACCGCTCCGTTCTGCCCGCGTTGAAAAAAAACGGAATCCGCTTTTTGCATCCGGATGAAATGAACGAGCAGCAGAAGCGTTTTATTTCCGATTATTTTGATAAAGTGCTGTTCCCCGTCCTCACTCCGCTGGCGGTTGACACAAGCCGCCCGTTCCCGCTGCTCGCCAATAAAAGCCTGAACCTTGCGGTACGGCTGAAGAAGGAGGAGGAATCTTATTTCGCCGTGGTTCAGGTTCCATCGATTCTCTCCCGTTTTTTGCAGGTACCCTCGCTTGCGGGCAACACCTATGTTCTTCTGGAAAACGTGATCATATATAAATTGGATGAACTGTTTGAACGCAGCGACATCCGTTCCGCCTGTGCGTTCCGTATCACGCGCAATTCCGACCTTGAAATCGATGAAGAGTCGGAGGATTTGCTGATTGAAATCCAGAAATCAATTAAAAAGCGCAAGCGCGGCAAGCCGGTGCGCCTTGAAATCCTGCAAAAGTGCGACCTGGAAACACGGGAGTTCCTTGTGGATATTCTTGATATCAGCCCTGACGAAGTGTATGAAGAACCGGGCCCGCTGGATTTAACCTTCTTCGCCCGATTTGCTTCTGTTCCCGATTTCGAATCCTTTTGCTTCAAACCCCTTACCCCGGTTTATCCACCCGCCGACTTTTGGGGTTACGAGGATATTTTCACCGCGATCCGCGAAAAAGACCGTATGGTACACCATCCCTACGAAAGTTTTGAAACCGTGGTAAACTTTGTCCGGCAAGCCGCGGAGGATGAAAATGTACTTGCGATAAAGCAGACACTCTACCGCGTGAGCGGGCACTCCCCAATTATTGCCGCGCTGATCAAGGCTGCTGAAAACGGCAAGCAGGTGACGGTTCTTGTGGAATTAAAGGCACGGTTTGATGAGGAAAATAATATCATCTGGGCTAAAAAGCTGGAGGAAGCGGGCTGCCATGTAATTTACGGCCTGACCGGACTGAAAACGCACTGTAAAATTCTGCTGGTCGTTCGGCGTGATGAGGACGGAATCCGGCGCTATGTGCACATCGGCACGGGCAACTATAATGATTCCACCGCTAAAATATACACCGATATCGGTGTGTTTACCTGTAAAGAGCCCTATGGAATGGATGCATCCTCCCTGTTTAATGTATTGACCGGGTATTCCCTGCCCCCTGAATATAATCGCTTTGTTGTTGCCCCTCACGGTATGAGGAGCTTTTTCGAGCGCATGATAGAGAAGGAAATCGATAATGCGGGCCGTGGGCTGCCCTGTGGCATTACAGTAAAGGTAAACTCACTGGTTGACCCCAGCATGATTGCCTCGCTCTACAGGGCATCTCAGGCCCAGGTACCCGTACGGTTGATCGTAAGAGGGATTTGCTGCCTGATTCCCGGTTTGCCGGAAATCAGCGAAAACATTACTGTAAACAGTATTATAGGCCGTCAGCTGGAACACAGCCGTATTTTCAGATTTGAAAACGCAGGAAATCCGAAAATTTATATGGGAAGCGCCGACTGGATGCAGCGCAACCTTGACCGGCGTGTGGAGCTGGTCTTCCCCATTGAAGACGCCGATTTACGGGAACGTGCATTTCGGATCCTGGATTTAATGCTGAGCGACAATATTAACACACGCGTCATGCATCCCGACACAACGTACTGCCACATTGATAAACGCGGTAAAGCGCCCTGTGACTGCCAGGCCGAATTCTGGCATTTAGCACAAAGCGCGGCGGCGGCGCTTGCGGAGCAGGATGAAAGCAAGCCCTTCCGGCCTATTCGAAGCGCGGATTTGATTCGATAACAGATGGCTTAAATCAAGGAAATGAGAGTGGAAGATATGAAAAGAATCGGTATTCTAACCAGCGGAGGCGACTGTCAGGGCTTAAACGCGGCCATCCGCGGCGTGGCGAAGGCACTTTATGTACAGTTTGGCGACGAGGTTGATATTTACGGTATCAACGACGGATATCGCGGTCTGATCGAAGGGAACTACAAACGGATGAAACCTTCGGACTTCTCAGGGATCCTCACGCTGGGCGGCACTATTCTGGGTACCTCGCGCCAGCCGTTCAAACTGATGCGCATAGTCGATGAAAACAGCGTTGACAAAGTAAAAAGCATGAAGGACAACTATAAAAAAATGAAGCTGGACTGCCTTGTGATACTGGGTGGAAACGGAACGCATAAAACTGCAAATCTGCTGAGCGAAGAAGGGCTGAATGTGGTCACCCTGCCCAAGACAATCGACAACGATGTTTGGGGTACGGAGATGAGTTTTGGCTTTAGCAGCGCAGTCGAAATTGCCACCAATGTGCTGGACTGCATTCATACCACTGCCACTTCGCACGGCAGAGTATTTATCGTGGAAATTATGGGGCACAAGGCCGGCTGGCTGACGCTTCACGCGGGAATATCCGGCGGAGCGGATGTGATTCTGCTGCCTGAAATTCCATATAGCATTGAAGAGATTGTAAAAACGCTGAATCAGCGAAATAAAGAAGGAAAGCGCTTCTCCATTTTGGCTGTGGCCGAAGGCGCAATTTCCCGTGAAGAATCGAAAATGAGCAAAAAAGAATTTAAAACCGCACGCAGCGCAATGCAGTATCCGTCTATTTCCTACCGGCTTGCGCAGGAAATCGGTGAAAAAACCGGTCAGGAAATCCGGGTTACCGTCCCGGGCCATTTTCCGCGCGGCGGCAGCCCCTGCCCCTATGACCGTTTGCTCGCAACCCGCTTTGGCGCGGCTGCTGCGGAACTGATTACCCAGAAAAATTATGGCAGCATGGTTGCGCTGCAAAACGGTGCGATCGTTCCTGTTCCTCTGGGCGAGGTGGCAGGCAAGCTGAAAGGGGTGCCTGTCGGCAGCGATATTATACAGACAGCGCGTAATATTGGAATCAGCTTTGGTAATTGACACGAAAGAAGGAGAATCTTATGAAAATGGATCATGTTAACCTAAAGGCTTTGGTTCGGATAATCACCATAATCGGCGCCATTTTGACTGTACTGACTTTAATTGCCTCGGCAATAAGCGGGTGGCTGATTTTTAAGTGGATTCGATATCTTGACGCAGCCCGCAAAGCAATGCCAAAGATGGAAAAGGCCGCTGATCTCTATATGGAGGACAGGGCAAATAAAACAAAACAATAAAAAATCCCCTGTTGTAATTGGAATAAACTTTACAACAGGGGATTTTTAATATTCAAATTTGAAAAGCTCACCCATCCACTCTGTGCAAAGGCCAAACCACGTGGCACAATGGGGGTTTTTACTGTCCACCTCCGCACTGCACATGGACTGCCCATGCGCACCGTTTGGGTAAACATGGCATTCGAAAGGAATATGGTTTTTCTGAAGCGCAGCGGCGAACATCAGGGTATTTTCAACCGGCACAGTTTCATCCTCCACGGTATGCCATAAAAAAGCGGGAGGCGTTGCGGAACTGACCTGATTTTCGAGCGAAAAAATCCCGGTGCTTTCCGGGTCCCGTTTGCCCCCGGTTAAGCAGTCAATCGACCCGCGATGAGCAAATTCCCCCGCCGTAATGACAGGATAACACAAAACCATGGCATTGGGTCTGTTCTGCCCGTCTTTCGTGTCTATCTTCTCTTTCAAGGCAGGACTGTCCCATAAAGTGCCCACAGAGGCTGCCACATGTGCTCCTGCTGAAAATCCGCAGACGGCAATCTGATTTGGTATAATCCCCCAATTTTCACAGTTTTCCCGTATTTTCATGATGGACCGGGAAATATCGATAAGCGGACGCATGTCCGTTGCTTCCTCGTTAATAGAATAATATAAAATAAAAACATTATATCCGTGTGAAAAAAAGGCGAATGCAGGAGGGTCCGCTTCCCGGGCCGAAAGAAACTCATAGCCTCCTCCGGGGCAGACCACAACGCAGGGACGTAAAAAGCGGTTTGGCATTTCCTCACTTTTTTCATGCAGATATCCAATCAACTTTGCTGTACTGTCGGGATTTGGATTCAGATCAATCGTTATCATTATGAATACACTCCGTTTTTTAGTTGATATGTAAAATTCAGCTGCATCCAAGCGCCGGGGAATCTTCCTTTTCTACCCGATCGTAACCGAATTCTGAAGCTTTGCAAAAGTTTTATCCCCAATGCCGGAAACATTTTTCAGTTGATCAATGGATTTAAAGCCGCCGTTCTTCTCGCGGTAATCCACAATGCGCTGTGCCATGACCTCACCAATGCCATCGAGCCCGTCACTGAGCTGCTGCGCTGTGGCGGTATTGATATTGATTTTGCCATTTGAAGAATTCCGCGCTGCCTGAGAGGCCGCGCTTGACGAGCTATTTATTACAGCACCGGAAGCCGCGGGAACACGAGGTATGTACTCCTCATTGGAAGAGGGCGAAGACTCATCAGTCGATACGGTGATACCGGACAGAGACACATCCGGAACATAGAAAGCATTGTATCCGATAATCAGTGCGCAAAGCACCGCCGCGATTACAATAAGATACCGCACATGCAAAGATTCCTGTTCCATTTGAAAGCCTACTTCTGTTCAATATATTCAATCAAATCCGCAACCGCGCCGTCGTCGCAGCTGCACACAACTAAATCCGCGTGCTGTTTCAGGTCATCCGGCGCGTTCTCAGGCATCACAGCAAAGCCCGCCGCCGCCAAAAGCTCCACATCATTGTAATAATCGCCGATGGCATAAACCTGATCGATGGAAAAACCGCAAATGCTGATAAGTTCTTTTAAAGCACAGCCTTTGTTCGCACAAGCCGGAAGCATTTCCAGATAATTTAGGTTTGACGGAACAAACCGCACATCTTTGTGCTCAAAGGTACCCATAAAAGCGATGATGTCCCGAATGACATCGGCTTCATCTGCAATAAGAGCCTTGCAGAGCGGGTGACCGCCAAAAACTGTGATATCGTCGTCGTTAATCTCAATTCCTTCCCGCGTAAGATGCTTTACAATATATTCATTGCTGTGCACTACGCGGAGCTCCGTTGTATCATAAACTTCAATTCCGGTGTCAGGGAACCGTTCACGAATAAGCCTTACGCACTCCACCGCACTTTCCCGTTCCATTGGCTTGCTCCAAAGTATTTTTTGGGAAGAAAAATCATAAATGACGGTGCCATTCAAAATCACACTGGGATTGTTAGGTGCAACCGCTGCGAAATACTGCGCACCCGCCTGCAGAGAACGCCCGGTGGCAACCGCAAAATGCCCGCCCCCGCGCTTAAAACGTTCAATTGCCTCCCGATTCCGTTCTGATACCGTAAAATTCCGGTCGATGAGCGTACCGTCAAGATCCGATATGACAAGAGTATTTTTGAAATTCAAAATAGTCCTCCTTAACTGCGCCGCAGTTTTTCCAGAAAATCCGTAAAATAAGCCGGAAGATCGCTGCTGATTTCAATGTAGCGGCCGTCGCGCGGATGCTGAAAACCGATTACCCGGGCATGCAGGCACTGCCCATTCAGGTTTGGAACCGGCTTTTTGGGCCCGTATACGCAGTCACCCGCGACAGGATGCCCCAAATATGCCATATGAACCCGAATCTGGTGCGTACGGCCCGTTTCCAGCCTGCATTGAACATGTGTAAAGCTGTTATACCTTGCAATCACATGATAGTGCGTGACCGCATTTCTGGAGTTTTTTTGCGTAACCGCCATTTTCTTACGGTCAACGGGATGGCGGCCAATCGGCGCATCCACAGTGCCGTCATCCTCTTTCAGATTTCCATGCACCACTGCTTCATACACGCGTGTAAAGCTGTGTGCCTTTATTTGTGCAGCCAAGCTCTGATGGGCAAAATCATTTTTGGCTACAATCAGCAGCCCACTCGTGTCTTTATCAATCCGGTGAACAATACCGGGGCGAATCACCCCGTTGATTCCGGAGAGCGAGGCGCCGCAATGCGCCAAAAGCGCGTTGACCAGCGTACCGTCACGGTTGCCGGCGGCCGGGTGAACCACCATGCCCTTGGGTTTATTCACAACCAGCAGGTCGTCGTCCTCATACATGATTTCAAGCGGAATTTCCTGCGGCTGAGCAGCAAGGCTGACCGGCTCCGGCAGCGTCAGGTCAATACAGTCGCCCTCGGTGCCCTTGTAGCTTTTGCTCAGTGCCTTTCCTCCGGATGAAACAAGTCCTTCCGCAATCAGCTTTTCCGCCGCCGAGCGGGTGATATCCTGCACCTTCAGACTGATCAGCTTATCCAGCCTTACACCGGCATCCTCAGGCGCAAGGATTAGCTTTATATACTGAGTACTCATTTCGTGTGCAGAACCCGTTCCACATTTTTATCCCTCTCAGCATAAAACAGGAGATGGATCATCAAAAATATAGTCCCGACAGTAACGCAGCAATCCGCAAAATTAAAAATCGGCGGAAAAAAGGAAACGCTGATATAATCCACGACAAAGCTGTACCGGATACGGTCAAGCATGTTCCCGATACCGCCCCCGACAATAAGAATCGAAGCCGCATAAGAAAAAAATTCATGCCGTGTATAGCGGAACATAGCGATAATAATCGCAAGCGAGATCAGCGAAGTCATTGCGACAAAAAACCATTTCTGATTTTGCAGCATGCCAAACGCCGCGCCCCTGTTCTCCAAATAAATAAAATTTAAAAACCCGGGGATGGCCGTGATTTTCCCAACCGGTTTCAGATTTTGTATCACCAGGAATTTTAAGATCTGATCGACCGCGACTGCCACAGCGGACAGCAGCAATGCGATAATTGCCATTTGAGATGTCCCCCTTCTCCTGTCAGATAAAGAAAGGGCGAACACATGGCCCGCCCTCAAAATTTAATTAATCCAGTGCATGTGCGCAGCGGCTGCAAACCTCGGGATGTGCAGCATCACTGCCAATGGTGTTGCTGAAGCTCCAGCAGCGCGGGCATTTTTCGC
>JAEWBE010000089.1 GCA_023391275.1 Bacillota bacterium
AATCTTAAAATCATTTTTTTACGAAAATGGAGGCATAAAATATATAGAAAACAGTCAAAATCGAACAGCGGATTTTTTTAAACTTCGACAGCGGCATTTTATGGTACACCGGCCGACTTTTACTTATTGAACCGGTGTCGTTCTATAATATGATAACCGATAGAGTGGAAGTTACAGCCAAATTTAAAGAATCATTGGAGTTGAAAACGATGAATAAACAAAGCGAACTCAAAACCAACCTGACCATGCTGACCGATTTCTATGAAGTTACGATGGCCAACGGCTATTTTACTAACGGATATCGGGACAAGATTGTTTATTTCGACATGTTTTTCCGTCAGGTGCCGGATGAGGGCGGATATGCAATCATGGCCGGCGTTCAGCAGGTTGTGGATTATCTTGAAAATTTAAATTTTACCGATCGGGACATTCAATATTTCAAGGATTGCGGACTGTTCAGTGAGAATTTTATTGAGTATCTTGCAAATTTTCAGTTCAGCTGTGATGTTTGGGCAGTACCGGAAGGAACTCCCATTTTTCCGGGGGAACCGATTTTAACGGTGCGCGGCCCTGTAATTCAAGCGCAGTTTATTGAAACCATGATTCTTTTGTCCATCAATCATCAAAGCCTGATTGCCACAAAGGCGAACAGAATCGTTCGCGCTGCCCAGGGCAGGGCCGTTATGGAATTTGGCTCGCGCCGCGCTCAGGGCCCGGACGGAGCAATCCTTGGGGCAAGGGCAGCATATATCGGCGGCTGCTGCGGAACGGCATGCACCATTTGTGACCGCGACTTCGGGGTTCCTGCGCTTGGCACGATGGCGCACAGCTGGGTGCAGCTTTTCGACAGCGAACTGGAGGCTTTCCGCGCTTACGCCAGAGAGTATCCGGACCATTGCACATTACTGGTCGACACCTATAATGTTTTAAAATCCGGTGTTCCAAACGCGATCAAGGTGTTTAACGAGGAATTGCTTCCACGCGGTTTGCGTCCCGCCGGAATCCGTATCGACAGCGGCGATATTACTTATCTTTCCCGAAAAGCGAGAAAAATGCTGGATGATGCGGGGTTTGAAGACTGTCAAATTTGTGCATCCAATTCACTTGATGAATACATTATACGCGATATGCTGATGCAAGGTGCGTGCGTGGACAGCTTTGGAGTGGGGGAACGCCTGATTACGTCTTCCAGCCAGCCTGTTTTCGGCGGAGTCTACAAGCTTAGCGCCGTGGAGGATCAAAACGGAGTTATTACTCCCAAAATAAAAATCAGTGAAAATGTGACAAAAATTACCACGCCATGCTTTAAAAAACTCTGGCGTTTGTTTGACCGTGAAAGCGGAAAGGCCATCGCAGATGTAATTACCCTGAGTGATGAGGTAATCGACGACACCAGACCGTATGAAGTTTTTGACCCCGATCATATCTGGAAGCGAAAAACGGTCGTGAATTTCCGCGCGGTGGATCTGCGTAGACAGATATTTGAAAATGGAAAATGTATGATGGAACCGCGCAAGCTGAATGAAATCAAGGAATATTGCGCAGAGCAGGTGGACACGCTTTGGGACGAAGTGAAGCGCTTTGAAAATCCGCATCAATATTATGTGGATTTGTCACAAAAGCTTTGGAATGAAAAAAACCATTTGATTTCCGAATACACCTATTAACAAGCCTTAAATATGTATAAGATTATGGTAAAACAGGTTTAAAGGTTGACATGAAGCGCCAATTTGATTAAAATAACAATTACGAGCAGACTGAGCAGCTGCGGACACAGTCCGAAAGGACGTGCCCGAGGAAAGTCCGAGCTCCACAGGGCAGAATAACGGCTAACGGCCGCCGGGGGCGACCCCAGGGAAAGTGCAACAGAGATATACCGCCGGAAACGGTAAGGATGGAAAGGCGAGGTAAGAGCTCACCAGCGCGCGGGAGACCGCGCGGCTCTGCAAACCCTATTCGGAGCAACACCGCAGAGGAACATGATGCGTCTGCCCGACGCGTTCCGAGAAGGTGGCATCGAGCCGTGATGGCAACATCCGGCCAAGATAGATGGCTGTTCACGACAGAACTCGGCTTACAGGTCTGGTCGCACTAAAAACCCGCTGTTTCAGCGGGTTTTCTTTATGCCCTAACGGACTTCGAATGATACAAAACCGCTTGAAATTCGGAAAAATCCATGGGCCCTGCGGTACGATGAGATAAAAAATTGTATATCTAGAGAAAATAATAATAAACCGGAAAATCAATAAAGAAAGGTTCAGAGTGAGAATATAAACAAGCTATAGTATACTAAAAATCCAATTGGGACAACGGAAATTTAATAATAACTGATAAAGAATTTATTGACGCATCGAAAACGCAGTGTTATAATCGGAAGCAGATGGAAACATAGGAATCTGGCATGGTTTTATAATCAACTGCTTCAAAAATATAAAACGTTTTTGGTTCTGAATTTGTCATCAAACTCTATATCCCTTTGATGACATATTAGAAGGTTTATTTGGAAAATATTGCTGAATACACGCAGAGAAGTTTAATAAAATTACGATGAAACGCTAAACAAGGTTTAAATACAAGTATTTGTGTAAGCGTTTGAATGCTTATCGGTAAAAAAATTAATTCTTATATTTTTTAATATGATATAAAACGTTTTTGATCATAGTAAGTAAATGAATGTTTCGGAGGTCATTATGTCGTCCACACTGAAAGACGTAGCCGCTTTGGCCGGAGTTTCGCTGACAACCGCTTCGAACGCAATTAATGAAAAGCCGGTGAATGCGAATACAAAGGAAAGAGTTCTGGATGCGGCGAAAAAACTGAAATACCATACAAGTTCCATAGGAAGAAATCTGATTAAGAATAAATCGAATGCCATCGGTATGATTATATTGAATTCTAAAAAGAGCAAAGATATTACAGAGGAAATCTCATATTATTATGCCATGATTAAGGGCGCGCTCGCGAGCATACAGCAGCATGATTATGTTTTCAACTTTGAAGTGATGTATTGGGAGGATATTGAATACACAGAATATTTTCCCCGCAAAGTATTCAGCAAGACGATTGATGGAATGATTTTAGTGCCTCAATTCATGTATAATTACAGCTTTCTGCCTCTTCTGGAGGAAGAGCACTTCCCTTATGTAATCATAAACCCGAGCGTGAATATTCGGCCGGAATGCAGGGCTGTTATCGATAATTTTCAGGGAGGCTACCTTGCGGCCGACCACTTGCTGAACCTGGGGCATAAAAGAATCCTGTTTATTAACGGGCCTGCGGACCATAAGGACTCCTATGAGAGGGAAAAAGGCTTTTTGGCACGGCTGCTTGAAAGCGGCATCCCGTATGACAAATGTAATATTTTATATTCGGATTTTACAAACAATGGCGGCTACACTCTTATGAAGAAAATTTTGGAGGAAAAGGGTAGGACATTCAGCGCAGTGTTCTGTGCCAATGACTATATGGCTTCAGGCGCCATGAACGCTATCTTTGAGGCAGGGTTCCGTATCCCCGAAGACTTCTCAGTAATAGGATTTGATGATACGGACATTGCCAAGTGTATTTATCCCGGTCTTACAACGGTTAAAAGTCCTGTTAAAGAATTGGGCTTTAAGGCGGCGGAAAGAATTTTTGAATTGATGAGCGACAAAAATGCCGAAAAAGATTTGCAGGAGATAAATCTTTCTCTCGACTTGGTGATAAGAGGATCGACCAAATGCAATACAAAGGATTTTTAATTATCATCCCAGTTCAGCAAATATGTAAAGAGAAAGCGGATCCGGCTTAAACGGTTGAAAAATCGGCATGGTATTTTTTTGAAGACTCAATCTAAAACGTTTTATATCAATTCCAATCACCTGATAAAATGTCGCTTTCCAACTGTATTCAGCTGGAAACGGCTTTTTATAGAAACAAATTAACTTAAAACGGAGGGCATAAAATGAAAGCGTTGCTGGTACCGGTTTATTTCAAAAATGCGAATGATCAGGAGTTTACCCAGCAAGTAAAAACATTAAGAGAGCTGTTAAAAGATGAGGCTGAACTTTTGGAGCCGGTTGAGCTTGGCAGTGAATTGCCGGATGCGGATGCAGTTGTATTTCCGGTACTGATTGGCGAAGCCTATAAGCAGATAGAAGCAATCCGGAAGATAAAACTTCCCTTTGTTGTGTTAACATCCGAATTCGGTACGGTTGCTATGTGGGATTGGGAGATCGTTACATTTCTCAAGTCGCATGGGCTGAAAACATTTGCGCCTTATAATTTGGAAATGACGAAGACAATTTGCCGCGCGCTTGGATTAAAAAGAGATTTGAAGCAGACGAAATTTCTCGTATTCCAGGATACTCCGGGAGAAGGAATGCAGGCTGATATATTCAAGCGCTTCTATTGGTGGGAAGATGCCTGCTCTCAGGATATGGAGAAGAAATTCGGCGTTCAAATTATTAAAAAAAGTTTTAAGGAACTGGCTGAAACAGCAAAAAATATCACTGATGAGGAAGCGAAAAAGGTACTTGCAACCTGGGATTTCCATGCGGAATGTGTCTGTGAAAAATCCTTAGATAGCGCTGCCAAGATGTACATAGCGGTAAAAAATGAGCTTGATCAGGACAAAAGCATTAAAGGGGTTGGGATGAACTGTTTGAATGAGTCTTTTTATTCCGACACAACCCCCTGCCTTGCATGGAACATGCTGTATGAAAAAGACGGGATCATGTGGGCCTGTGAGGCGGACACGATTTCGTTAATGACGAAATATATTGTGAATAAGTCACTAAACGCTCCTATTCTGATGAGTAATATTTATCCTTTCTTAATGGGAATGGCGGCGTTAAAGCACGAAAAAATCACCAGTTTCCCGGATATCAAAGAGCCGGATAACTGCATCCTTGTCGCACATTGCGGTTACATGGGTCTGACATGCCAGTCTCAGGCCTCGGAATGGACCTTAAGGCCCAAGGCGTTGGAAATAGTTGATGAAAATGCAATTGCAATTGATGCCAGAATACCGGAAGGGAACATTACAATGGTAAAGCTTCACCCAAGCTTCGGTCAGTTATTTGTCGCGGGGGGAGTGCTTGAAGGATATGAGCAGTATCCCGGTTCGGACTGTAGGAATGGTGCCATTATAAGGGTGGAAAACGGTCATAAGCTGATGGATAAGCTTTATTCACATCACTGTTGCATCCTTACGGGCGAAAAAAGCGTCGAATTGGAAATGATGTCCAGAGTATTTGATATCAGTGCGGAGCATTTATAAGATATTGCCCCCTGCAACCGGTAAAGCTGCCGAATTGTTTTCAATTGGGCAGCTTTATTTTGTAAGGTGAACCCGGAAAAGATTTTCAAGATCGCTGCCTGAAATTCTTTTGTATAATGGACAAGGTTCCTTTCAGGAGGGAACTGAATCCGCAAAACGGCATGCATGCAATTTTTGGGGAGGGCGGATTCAGGAGTGCCAGAACGAGAAAGATATCCGGAGCGGTTGGAAAGGGGCGGAAATGAGCCCCAAGCGTTAACCTGCAGAGAAGGAAGATTCAGCCATATTTTTTGTATCCTGCCGCATTATGCCCCGAAAATCCACTCGGTTTTTCGAGTTAAATATAGGGGACTACTGGGAGAACAGTTGCGAAAAAACGTTTGTGATGCATATTTTCCAGAATGTTCCATAATCCAAAATCAGCTTTACAATTTTGTGCATTTTGATATAATATCTGTATTGCGCATACGGGCCGGGAGATGCGATATCATTTCGCTGTATGATAATTCATGTGATCAAAACCATATACTGAGGAGATGTTGAAATGCGTAGAAAAGACCGGGAAATAACAGATCTTTTTGAATTGGAACAAATTATTTCAAAATGTAAAGTTTGCAGGCTGGGACTGTGTGAAAATAATGTTCCCTATGTTGTTCCGATGAATTTCGGGTATGAACTGCAAGGCGGGGTGTTAACCCTGTACTTTCATTGTGCCAATGAGGGTAAAAAGCTGGATATCCTGAAGAATAATCCAACCGTTTGTTTTGAAATGGATTGTGGCCATGAATTAATCACGGGGAAAACGGCGTGCAGCTATTCCATGGAATATGAAAGCATTATCGGAAACGGAAAAATAGAGTTTGTTGGCGACGCACAGGGAAAAATTACCGCGCTTTCAAAAATTATGAATCAGTATACCGGGAAAACGGAATTTGCTTTTGATGACAATGTGGTTGAACATCTTGTCGTACTAAAACTAACGGCTTCCAATTTTACGGGAAAAGGGCGTAATTGAATTTTTAGTATTGCAAAATTGCAAATATGGTGATAGAATAAGTCTCAAAGCAAAGGCGCTTGACACACTGGGTTAGGCGTCTGTATTTTTACCCGAATTGCTTTTTCGCGTTAAAGTGTTTTGACGTGAAAGCTGTACACTGGCACTACATTGAAGAAGAGAATATAGGAAAAGAGGTTTTTGTAATGAGAAAAACAAAAAGAGCCCTGGCTGTCGTACTGGCTGCTGTTATCGCATGCGCTGGCCTGACTGCCTGCTCCGGTTCCGGCGCAAGCAAAAGCGCAGCAACCGCAGCATCGGGGGCGGCCGCTTCCGCACAAACAACCACAAAAAGCAGAGCGCAGGACACATTAATTTACGCACAGGGTGCCGACCCCAGAGGGCTTGACCCCGCACTTGTGGATGACGGTGAATCCGCAAAAATCATGGTCAATATTTATGAAGGTCTTTTGAAATACAACAAAGATTCCACTCAGGTGGAACCCTGCCTTGCCGAAAGCTGGGATGTCAGTCCGGACGGCCTTACATATACTTTCCACCTGAAAAAGGGCGTAAAGTTCCAGGACGGCACAGATTTTAACGCTGCCGCGGTAAAGACCAATATTGACCGCCAGCTGCCGCCAAAAGTGACCGAGGACATGTCCTATGCAAGCTTTGTGTTCGGCGCCGTGAAAGACGTTGAGGTTGTAGATGACAATACCGTAAAAGTCAACATGAAAACTGCCTGCACACCTTTCCTGAATAACCTTGCCATGAGCTTGGGCGCGCCGATGATCAGCCCGAAGGCACTGCAGGATAACAACAACAATGTGAACGAACATCCTGTCGGAACCGGGCCTTACACTTTCGTAAGCTGGACCAAAGGGCAGAATGTTGTGCTGAAGCGCAATGATAACTACTGGGGCACTAAAGCTTTGACTACCAATGTCATCTTCCGGTTCATTTCCGACAACTCCGCCAGAGTGGTTGCTTTGAACAATGGTGAGGCGGATGTTATTGACGGAATCGACGCTACGGTGGTAGATCAGATTAAAGGCGCGGGCAACCAGATTTATGAAGCACCGGGCATGAACATCAATTATCTGGCTTACAATACCACAAAGGCTCCTTTTGATAATGTCAAAGTACGTACTGCAATTTCTCAGGCAATCAATGTTCCTGAACTGGTCAAGAGCCTGTATCAGGGTTACGCAGACCCCGCAACATCCGTTATGCCGTCCTTTATGCCGGGCTATGACGACAGCATCAAGCAGGCTGCGTTTGATCAGGCTGCTGCGAAATCCGCTCTTGCGGCCACGGGCGTTACAAAATTGCATATCATTACATATACCAACCCAAGACCATACAATACCGCCAACGGCCAGGCACTTGCCGAAGCGGTTCAGGGTTACCTGAAGAATGCCGGTGTTACGGCGACAATCGATGCGTTTGACTGGACTACTTATAAGCAAAAGGTCAAAGCCGGCGATTATGATATCTGCTTCTATGGCTGGACGGGCGACAACGGCGACCCGGACAACTTTATGAACCTGATGGCGGATAAGGATCCGACCATGAACGTGGCACGCTACAATAATCCGGCTTTCAAGGCATTGATTGACAAGGGAGTTGCCACTCCGGCCGGGGATGCGCGCAATAAGATTTATACGGATCTTGAGAAAATGGCTGCGGAAAACGCAGTTTGGCTCCCGATTTCCCATGGCAAAACACTTTGCGGGTACAGAAGCAACGTAAAAGATTTCTACTATCATATGACAGGCGTTGTGTTCCTCTCTGGTGTTTCCAAAAGCTGACGGATAACTGTAAATATACACAGAGTATCTGGCTGAATGTTTCAATCCTGCCGGAAGTTGTTTTGCTACGACTTCCGGCATCTATGTTTTTCGGAAGAACACAACGAAAGGTTGTTAGAGATGTTCAAATATATCATCAAACGCATATTGATGCTGATTCCGGTTCTGCTCGGAGTTTCCATCATTGTGTTTTTAATTATGCGGGTGTTCTCACCCGACCCGGCTCCGATTGTGCTGGGCCAGCACGCAACTGTGGAAGCCGCGAATCAGTGGCGTGAAGCCAATGGTTTGAATGCCCCCATTTATATTCAGTTTTTAAATTTTCTGAAAGGTGCCCTGACGGGTGATCTGGGAACTTCTTATTATACCAAAACGCCCGTAACGCAGGAAATTTTCTCCCGCTTTCCCGCGACCATCGAGCTTGCAATCGCTTCGATTATATTCGCGTCCCTGTTTGGTATTCTGATTGGTGTGGTTTCCGCCGTTAAGAAGAATTCTATCTTTGATAACGCGGGAATGGTCATCGCCCTGATCGGTGTTTCCATGCCGATTTTCTGGCTTGGCATTCTGCTGATTATCCTGTTCGCCGGGGTGTGGCATATCCTTCCTTCCGGCGGAAGAATCGACCCGCTTTTGCAGCCTGCGGCAGGAACCGGTTTTTATTTGCTTGACACCCTGATGATTGGCGACATAGAAGCCTTCACCGACGCGCTGAAACATCTGATTCTTCCGGCGCTCGCGCTCGGAATGTATTCCATGGCCATTATTACCAGAATGACGCGTTCCAGTATGCTGGAAACATTGAATCAGGACTACATACGCACCGCCCGCGCGAAAGGGATTACAGAGCGAAAAGTAATTTCTCACCATGCGCTGCGCAATGCCATGATCCCTGTTACCACGGTAATCGGCTTGCAGCTGGGTTCGCTTCTGGGCGGCGCCGTGCTGACTGAAACGGTGTTTTCCTGGCCGGGAATCGGCAACTATACCGTGCAGTGCATCCTGAAATCGGACTTTCCGGTGGTGCAGGGCGTTGTGCTGCTGATTGCCTGTATCTTTGTACTGATTAATCTTGTGGTGGATATTATCTATGCGTTTATCGATCCCCGCATTAAATTTTCCAAGAAGGAGGTTTAGCTTGCTATGAAACAAAAAAAAGCGGGACTTCCGCAATCGCAGGCTTCATCGCAGGCAGCCCCGGTTCTTGAAAAACCGGAATCCCAGTTAAAACAAATGTGGGAGGCACTCAGGGAAAATAAAGCGGCCGTTATCGGCCTGTTTATTATCCTTTTTCTGGTGCTGGTAGCCATTCTGGGGCCGCTGATCATGCCGTACGACCCCGACCTTTCCGATATGACCAAAAGTTTTATTAAGCCCTGTGCGGAGCTTTGGTTCGGCACTGACCAACTGGGACGGGATATTTTCAGCAGAATTATATCCGGCACCAGAATATCCCTTACTGTCGGTTTGAGCGCGGTGGCCTTATCCCTTACCATCGGCGTTGTGCTCGGCTCCATTGCGGGGTACCGCGGCGGCAAGTCGGATACCATCATTATGCGTATCATGGACATGATGCTTGCAATCCCCTCCATTCTGCTTGCTATCGCATTTATGGCGGCTTTAGGCAAGGGAATTGACAAGGCGGTCATTGCGATCGGGCTGGTCTCCATTCCGGAATATGCGCGTATCGTGCGCGGATGTATCCTTTCCGTAAAGGAAAACGATTATGTTCAGGCCGCGCGTGTCATCGGAAACAAGAACAGCAGAATCATTTTCAAACATATCCTGCCGAATGTGCTTTCCTCCATTGTGGTAAGGGCTACATTGGGTATTTCAACCGCTGTGCTGGACACTGCTTCGCTTGGCTTTTTAGGCCTTGGCGTACAGCCGCCCGCCGCGGAGTGGGGCGACATGCTGGGTCGTGCAAGGGGCTTTATTTTCACCGCGCCCTACACGCTCATTTTCCCCGGCATCGCAATCACCATTACGGTGCTGGCGTTCAATCTTCTGGGCGATGGTCTGCGTGATGCGCTTGACCCGAAGTCCAGAAAGAATTAAGGCGGTGAAAAATTATGTTGCTTGAAGTGAATCATTTAAAAACAGAATTTGAATTGAAGCACGGGACGGTCAACGCGGTCGACGATATCAGTTTTTCCCTTGATAAAGGCGAAATCCTCGCAATCGTCGGGGAATCCGGCTCCGGAAAAAGCGTTACCTCCCTTTCTATCATGGGTTTGCTGCAGGAGCCCGGCCGGGTTACGCAGGGCGAAATCCTGTTCAAGGGCGAAGACTTGCTGAAAAAGAATAAAACAGAGATGCAGTCAGTGCGCGGGGACCAGATTTCCATGATTTTTCAGGAACCGATGACTTCGCTGAATCCTGTATACCGGATTAAAGATCAGATTATGGAGAGCATTGTAACACATATGAAGCTTTCCAAAAAAGAAGCGCTGGAACGTACAATTCATATGCTCGACATCGTTGGGATTCCGTCCGCCAAGGAGCGCGCCAATGATTATCCGCACCAGATGAGCGGCGGTATGCGGCAGCGTGTGATGACGGCCATGGCGCTGGCCTGCCGGCCGGAGCTGCTGATTGCGGATGAGCCGACTACTGCGCTGGATGTTACAATTCAGGCGCAGATACTGGATCTGCTGTATCATATGCGTGAAAAATTCAATATGGCCGTCCTGCTGATTACACATGATTTGGGTGTGGTTTCGGAAGCCGCGGACCGTGTTGTTGTAATGTACTGCGGAAAAATTGTGGAAGCGGCCGACGTGAAAAGCCTGTTTGCCAATCCGATGCATCCCTACACGCTTGGTTTGCTGCGTTCCATCCCAAGGCTGGAAGATGAAAGCGAAGGGCCGCTTTACATGATAAAGGGCATGGTGCCCGACCCCTTGCACATGCCGGCGGGCTGTCCGTTTTCCGACCGCTGCGACCGGTGCATGGAGCGCTGCCGCAGGGAAATGCCGGAACTGATTGAGAAGGACGGCCACAAGGTACGCTGCTTCCTTTATGAAGCCGAAGAGAAGGGGGAGCAGGAACATGAATGAAGTCTTAGTTGAAGTAAAGAATCTTGCAAAATATTTTGATCTGGAAAATGATTTTCTGGGCCGCCCAACCACCGTTTTGAAAGCAGTGGATGATGTTTCGTTCCAGATTCACCGTGGCGAAGCCTTCGGCCTTGTGGGGGAATCCGGCTGCGGCAAGACCACGATCGGAAAAATGCTGGTTAATCTGTACACGCCGACGCGCGGCCAGA
Organism: Bacillota bacterium; assembly: GCA_023391275.1. Lineage (GTDB taxonomy): Bacteria > Bacillota > Clostridia > Oscillospirales > Acutalibacteraceae > Caproiciproducens. The sequence goes on from JAEWBE010000089.1 coordinate 11,337, forward strand.
TTTTGTTTGAAGGCACCGACCTGACCGCTCTTTCCGCCGCGAAACGCCGCGCTTTCTGCAAAAGTATCCAGTTGATTTTTCAGGATCCCTATGCATCGCTGAACCCCAGAATGACCATTGGGGATATTATTGCGGAGCCGATTAAAATCAACAAGCTTTTGCCAAAGGATCAGATTGAAAAAAGAGTGACTTACCTTTTGAATTGCGTTGGTCTTGCAAATCATCAGCGCAACCGCTATCCGCACGAGTTTTCCGGCGGGCAGCGCCAGCGTGTGGGAATTGCGCGCGCACTGGCGGTGGAACCGAAGCTGATTGTCTGCGACGAGCCGGTTTCCGCGCTGGACGTTTCCATTCAGGCGCAGGTTCTGAATCTTCTGGACGACCTGAAGGAAGAATTCGGCCTTACATATCTGTTTATCGCTCATGGACTGAACGTGGTAAAACATATCAGTGACCGTGTGGGCGTAATGTATCTGGGCAAGCTGGTGGAAATCGCGCCCAAAAAGGAACTGTATTCCAATCCGATGCATCCTTATACGCAGGCGCTGCTTTCCGCAATTCCGTCCGTGGACCCAACGAAGACCAAACAGCGTATCATCCTGACGGGTGATGTTCCAAGCCCGATTAACCCGCCGGACGGCTGCCGCTTCTGTTCCCGCTGCTTTAAAAAGACAGATGGCTGCGACAGGGAAGACCCGGTTTTGCGCGAAATTTCCCCCGGGCATTTTGTAGCCTGCCGCCTTTATCAGGAATAATACAATTTAAAGCGGACACTATGTTTGAACTGCACCCCAAAAGTTAGGCAGTATGATATACTGTAAATAACTTTTGGGGTGTTTTCGTATGCTGAACAGACAGAAAAAGTATGATTCAATATGTCAAGTGCCAAATAAAGAAGGCGGCCTGTCGGGAATGGCAGGCCGCCCTCTTTATATAGGAAGATATGTAAAGATCTTGTACTCAAAAATATATTATATATAAAATATCCGCACCCAAATCCTTTTCAGCGGCAAAACGTTTAGCATGTTCATACCCAAAATAAAGAAAGCGTGTATTCTGTAAGCTAATGAACAGAATACACGCCGTTGTGCATCATATTTATTTCAGAAACAGACTCAGACTACACTGAAAAGCAAATCGCCGTAGGTCGGATAAGGCCAGTACTTTTCACCGACAAGGCTTTCAATTTCGTCCGCGGTTGCACGGGTATCTTCCATCAGCGCAAACACGGTGTTGCGGTAATACTTTGCTTCGTCAAGAACGTCTTTGAATTCTTTTTCTTCTGTAACGGATTCTTCCAGCTTCAGCATTTTTTTGTACAAATCGGAAGAAAGGGTGGAGATCTTCTTCAGCAGGGTTTCTTCAAGCTCACAGCAGATGTCCGCACATAACTGCTTCTTGTTGATGGCTTCCTTGCTCAGATCCTTCATATAGGAGCACGCCGCAGGTATAATGTCTTTCTTGATCATATCAACCATGGTCAGCGCTTCAATATTAATTTGTTTGCAGTAATTCTCAAGCTGGATTTCGTAGCGGGAAAAGAGTTCTGTTTTGGAAAGAACAGCATATTTTTCAAACAGCTCAACATTATTATCACTAATATAATATGGCATAGCGTCGGCGGTGGAACGCAGATTCAGAAGTCCGCGCTTTGCGGCTTCCTCAACCCACTCGTCCGAATAGTTGTTGCCGTTAAAGACAATACGCTTGTGCTCTTTTACTGTTTTCTGAATCAGCTTGGTTAATGCGGCATTGAAATCATCCGCCTTTTCCAACTCATTTGCAAATTCACACAAAGTGTCGGCGATAATCGTGTTGAGTATCATGTTCGGGCAGGCAATGGAAACGGTGGAACCGAGCATGCGGAACTCAAATTTATTACCGGTAAAGGCGAACGGGGAAGTACGGTTTCTGTCGGTGGAATCCTTCGGGAATGTGGGAAGAATGTCAACGCCGATTTTCATGAATTTCTTGTCCCTGTTCGTATAGGTACTGTTATCCTCAATGGACTTCAGAATCTCGGTTAATTCTTCGCCGAGGAACATGGAAACAATTGCCGGTGGTGCTTCGTTCGCGCCCAGGCGATGGTCGTTGCCCGCGCTTGCGACAGAAATGCGGAGTAAATCCTGATGTTCGTCGACCGCCTTGATAATAGCGGCTAAGAAGAGCAGGAACTGTGCATTTTCACGCGGGGAGTCGCCGGGCTCCAAAAGATTGACTCCATTATCGGTGGAAATACTCCAGTTGTTATGCTTGCCGCTGCCGTTTACGCCCGCAAACGGTTTTTCGTGCAGGAGGCAGGTCAGGTTATGTTTAGCTGCGACCTTCTTCATGATTTCCATAGTCAGCTGATTATGATCGGTTGCAACATTGCTGGTTGTAAAAATCGGAGCGAGCTCATGCTGGGATGGAGCGACTTCATTGTGCTTTGTTTTGGCAAGAATTCCAAGCTTCCAGAGTTCTTCGTCCAAATCCTTCATAAAAGCAGAAACACGCGGTTTAATGACACCAAAGTAATGGTCTTCCAGCTCTTGTCCTTTCGGCGGCTTCGCACCGAAAAGGGTTCTGCCGGTGTAGATCAGGTCTTTTCTCTTTTCGTACATTGCTTTGTCAATCAGGAAGTATTCCTGTTCCGGGCCGACCGTCGTAATTACCCTGTGGGCAGTCGTGTTGCCGAAAAGCTTTAAAATACGCATTGCCTGTTTATCAATTACATCCATGGAACGCAGAAGCGGGGTTTTTTTATCCAGTGCTTCGCCGCCGTAGGAGCAAAACGCGGTCGGAATGCATAGGGAGCCGTCTTTAATGAAAGCGTCGCTTGTCGGGTCCCAGGCAGTGTAGCCTCTTGCTTCAAAGGTTGCCCGCAGCCCGCCGGAAGGAAAGCTGGAAGCATCCGGTTCGCCTTTAATCAGCTCTTTGCCGGAAAACTCCATAAGGACTTTGCCGTTCTCAACAGGGGAAATAAAGCTGTCATGCTTTTCTGCGGTAATGCCGGTCATCGGCTGGAACCAATGTGTAAAGTGGGTTGCGCCTTTTTCGACGGCCCAGTTCTTCATCGCATTTGCCACTACATTGGCGACATTGGGCTCCAAAGGCTTGCCCTGCTCTCTTGTCTTCTTCAGAGCTTTGTAGGTATCCTTGGGCAGTCTTTCTTTCATAATGGTGTCGTTAAATACCATGCTGCCAAAAATCTCAGGAACGTTGCTCATGAAAATCCACTCCCTATACAAAATACGGTTAAAGAAATAAAAAAAGGGCACTATAGGGCAAATCCCTACAGCGCCTTTGCTGCTATGCATTTATTATATGACGCAGGGGGAAGATTGTCAACAAAAAAATGAAATTTTGCAGGATTTGATAATATTTCATGCAAAAATGGCTAAGACTAGTTGATTTTTATGGAAGTTTACATATATTTGCAGTTTTAAGAATATGGTTATGCAAAATCGATGGGAAAACTCTTGACATTGACCCGTAAACAATATATTATAAAAATCGCAGGTTTTGTATTTTACAGTGATATTTAGTTACATGCTGCAAAAATACAGCATTTTCGCTGAAGGCGCGGGAAAATGCGCCAAAGTTATAATTGCAGGGAGGTCAGCTTTTTTATGCAAAAAGAGGGAGAAGTAAGGATACCTTCGGGCTGCGCCATATCGGGAATTTTTTCGCGCAGCGGCAAAAAGATGAACGGCGAGGCCATCATCCAATCCATTTCCACCATGCACGACCGCAGCAACGGCCTGGGCGGCGGGTTCGCAGCTTACGGAATTTATCCGCGCAGCAAAGAACTTTATGCTTTTCATGTGTTTTACGACAGTGTCCGTGCCAAGGAAGAATGCGAAAAAGTAATCATGGCGAATTTTGACGTGACCATTGCAGAAAAGATTCCGACACGGGAAATGCCGGAAATTACGGACGAACCTGCAATTTGGCGTTACTTCGGGCTGCCTTTTGAGAAGCTTCTGAAAGACACCCGGCTCGACGAAAAAGAGTTTGTGGCGCGCTGCGTCGTAAAGATCAATACCGAAATCAATGGCGCTTATGTTTTTTCCAGCGGGAAAAACATGGGTGTATTTAAGGCCGTTGGCTTTCCTGAGGATGTCGGCCGATATTACTGCCTTGACCAGTACGAAGGCTACTGCTGGACGGCGCACGGCCGTTACCCAACCAATACGCCGGGGTGGTGGGGCGGGGCGCACCCGTTCGCCATGCTTGACTACTCGATTGTACATAACGGTGAAATTTCGTCTTATGACGCCAACCGCCGTTTTATCGAGATGTTCGGCTATAAATGCACGCTTTTAACCGACACGGAAGTCATTACCTATATTATCGATTTTTTAAACCGCAAACAACATCTCAGCCTGCAGGAAGCCGCCGAGGTTATTGCTGCGCCGTTCTGGACTGAGATTGACCGTATGCCCGAGGATCAGAAGAAGAAGTTTATCTATCTGCGCAACGTATTCTCCAGCCTTCTGATTACGGGCCCGTTTTCCATTCTGCTGGGCTTCAGCGGCGGCATGATGGCGTTGAACGACCGTTTGAAGCTGCGCTCCATGGTGGTCGGCGAAAAGGACGATATGACCTACATGGCCAGCGAGGAATGCGCCATTCGGGCAATTGAGCCGAATCCGAGCCGCATTTGGTCGCCTAAGGGCGGGGAGCCTGTTATTGTAACACTGAACAAGGGGGTGCATGCATAATGGCAATTGATTATTTATATCCCGATTACGAAGTGATCCGCAACCCGCAGCGCTGCATTGCCTGCCGTGTGTGCGAGCGCCAGTGCTCGAACGAGGTTCACTCCTATGACGCGGAACTGAATTTAATGAAGAGCGACGATTCCAAATGTGTGAACTGTCACCGCTGCGTTTCTCTCTGCCCGACCCATGCATTGAAGATTGTAAAAACAGATCATACTTTTAAAACCAACGCCAACTGGACGAACGAAACCATCGGTGAAGTTTACCGTCAGGCCAGCTCGGGCGGCATGCTGCTTTCTTCCATGGGCAACCCGAAGCCGTACCCGGTTTACTGGGACAAAATTCTGATTAATGCTTCTCAGGTTACCAATCCTTCCATTGACCCGCTGCGCGAACCGATGGAAACCAGAACCTTTCTGGGCAAACGCCCCGACAAAATGGAGCGCAATCCGGACGGGAGCATCGTAACGGATAACCTGCCGCCGAATCTGGAGCTTTCCGTGCCGATTATGTTTTCTGCAATGAGTTACGGCTCCATCAGCTACAACGCGCATGAAAGTCTTGCGCGTGCCGCACGCGAACTGGGCATTTATTATAATACCGGCGAAGGCGGCCTGCATGAGGACTTCTATCAGTATGGCCCGAATACCATCGTACAGGTTGCATCGGGGCGCTTCGGAGTCCATAAGGATTTTCTGGAAGCCGGCGCGGCGATTGAAATTAAAATCGGTCAGGGCGCAAAGCCGGGCATTGGCGGGCACCTTCCGGGCGCCAAAATTGTCGGCGACGTTTCCCGCACCAGAATGATCCCCGAGGGATCGGACGCGATTTCGCCCGCCCCGCATCATGATATTTACTCCATTGAGGATCTTCGCCAGCTCGTTTATTCCCTGAAGGAAGCCACCAATTATAAAAAGCCGATTATCGTAAAGATCGCGGCCGTGCACAATGTGGCGGCAATCGCAAGCGGAATTGCGCGCAGCGGCGCGGATATTATCGCGATTGATGGCTACCGCGGCGGCACCGGCGCTGCGCCGACCCGCATCCGCGACAATGTCGGCATCCCGATTGAGCTTGCCCTCGCGGCGGTGGATGAGCGCCTCCGTCAGGAAAAAATCCGCAACAATGTTTCCATCGTAGTCGGCGGAAGCATTCGCAATTCCGCGGATATTGTAAAGGCAATCGCGCTTGGCGCGGATGCGGTCTATATTGCCACTGCTGCGCTGCTGGCACTCGGCTGTCACCTTTGCCGTACCTGTCAGGCGGGCAAGTGCAACTGGGGTATTGCAACCCAGCGCCCGGACCTTGTGAAGCGTCTGAACCCCGACATTGGCTATAAGCGCCTTGTCAATCTCGTTTCCGCATGGCAGCACGAAATTATGGAAATGATGGGCGGCATGGGTATCATCTCGATTGAAGCGCTCAAGGGTAACAGCCTGATGCTGCGCGGAATCGGCCTGAATGAGAAAGAGCTTGAAATTTTGGGCATCAAGCATGCGGGGGAATAAGCGATGAAACGTGTATATGTAAATGAGAAATGGTGTCTTGGGTGCCACCTTTGCGAATATAACTGCGCCTTTGCCAATTCCGGAAGCGACGACATGGTCAAGGCGCTCAAGGATGTTGCGATTCATCCCAGAATTCAAATTGAAGAGGGCCAGGGCATCAGCTTTGCGGTTTCCTGCCGTCATTGTGAGGAGCCGCTTTGCGTCAAAAGCTGCATTACCGGTGCGCTGAGTGTTGAAAACGGAATTATTGAAGTAGACAAAAATAAATGTGTCGGCTGCTACACCTGCATTCTGGTTTGCCCTTACGGTGCGGTTATGCCCGGAGCCGATGGAAGCGTAATTCAAAAATGTGAGCTTTGTACGAATAATTCCAGCGGGGAACCGGCCTGCGTCAAGGGCTGCCCGAATCAGGCAATTGTATTTGAGGAGAGGTGAACGGGATGAATTATGTTATCATTGGCAATTCGGCCGCTGCGGTCGGCTGCGTTGAGGGAATCCGGTCGTTGGATCAAACCGGAAAAATCACGGTGATTTCCAGCGAACCTTATCATGTTTACTCGCGCCCGCTCATCTCGTACCTGATTTACGGGAAAACCGATGAGCAGCGCATGAAATACCGCCCGGATGATTTTTATGAAAAGAACCATGTTACGGCATTGCTCGGCGTTACCGTGACCAAGGTCGACTATCAGACAAAGCAGGTCGTTTTAGACAGCGGCGCTTCCGTAACGTTTGACAAGTTGCTGTTTGCGACCGGTTCTTCGGCGTTCGTTCCTCCCATGCCGGGTCTTGAAGAGGTTCCGAACAAATTCACCTTCATGAAGCTGGATGACGCAAAGGCGCTTCGTGCGGCGATCACCAAAGAAAGCCGCGTGCTGATTATCGGCGCGGGCCTGATCGGCTTAAAGTGTGCCGAAGGAATTCTCAGCAAGGTAAAAACAATCACCGTGGTCGACATGGCCCCCAGGGTTCTTCCGAGTATTCTCGATGAAAGCGGTTCGGCGATGATGCAAAAGCACATCGAAGAGCAGGGCGTTCAGTTCATGCTCGGCAACAGTGTCGCTCAGTTCCATAAAGATAAAGCGGATTTGAAAAACGGCGAAACCGTGGAGTTTGATATTCTTGTTCTTGCCGTCGGTGTAAGGCCGAACATTAAACTGGCCGCCGACATGGGCTGTAAAGTGAACAAAGGAATTCTTTCCAACGAGCATTGCGCAACAAATCTGGAAGGTGTTTACGCCGCGGGTGACTGCAGTGAAAGCCATGACATTACGGATGACCAGTGGCGTGTGCTTGCGCTTTGGCCAAACGCCTACATGCAGGGTGAAACCGCCGGAATAGATATGGCCGGGGGTGACAAACAATATGACAAGGCAATTCCGATGAACGCAATCGGTTTCTTCGGGCTGCATATTATCACCGCCGGAAGTTACAACGGCGACGCTTATATTGCCGAGACCGACGGTACCTATAAAAAACTTATTTCGAAGGACAATGTTTTAAAGGGCTATATCCTGATTGGCGAAGTCGCCAGAGCGGGTATTTATACCTCTCTGATCCGTGAACGGACGCCGCTCGATACTGTGGATTACGAGTTGATTAAGGATAGACCTCAACTCATGGCGTTTGCCGCTCCGGAAAGAGCCGTTAAGCTTGGAGGTGCCAGAGCATGATTATCAATGCGGAAGATAAATATTTCAGAGATTTAAACGATGAAGTCCGTTCCTCCGACGAACGGGAGATTACCATAGAGAATTGCATGGGCCAGCGCTATATCGGCTCCGGTATGGCGGATAAGCATGTTCTGATCAAAGGCGTGCCGGGCAACGACCTTGGCTGCTACCTGAACGGAGGCACGCTCACGGTCAGCGGCAACGCGCAGGACGCAACCGGGGACACCATGAACGAGGGCGCCATCATTATTCACGGTTCCAGCGGGGATGCGACAGGCTACGCGATGCGCGGAGGCAAAATTCTGGTGAAGGGGAATGCGGGCTACCGTGCCGGAATTCACATGAAGGCTTATCAGACCCACCAGCCTCTTCTTGTCATCGGCGGCGAGGCCGGCAGCTTTTTGGGCGAGTATCAGGCCGGCGGCACGATTATTGTGCTCGGCCTTAATTCTCAGAAGAAGGTTCCCGTCGGCAACTCCTGTGGCACAGGAATGCACGGCGGAAAAATGTACCTGCGAAGCGAGGAACTGCCCCCCGATTTACCGGCGCAGGTGGAGTCCAGACCGGCGACAGCGGAAGACATGGCGGCGATTGACGGATATCTCGATGACTTCTGTCAAAATTTTAGTATAAAAAAAGAAGAAGTGCTTTCAAAACCATTTTTTGTACTGACACCGAATACAAAAAATCCATATAAATCCCTGTATACTTTTTATTGATCGGAAAGGGGCGGCCAAACGGCCGCCCCTTGAATTTATTTCAGCATCCCCGAACAGTATGCGGCAATCACTTTATCGCTCCAAATGTCAAAATCGGGGTCGGGTATCCGGCATTCCGGGTGGCTTGTCACATAGTCCACCGAACGCTTCACACCCTGATCAAAGCGGACCCGCGCGCAGAATCCCGGTACAAGCGTTTTAATTTTGGTGTTGTCGAAAACCACCGAATTTGCCTTATCGCCGATCAGGTTGCCAAGCAACTCCGGGTTAAAAGCGGCCAGAAACTCCGAAGGGATATGCACCAGATGTGGTTCGGCGCCGAGCGCTTTTCCAATCGAGGCAAACGCGGCGTTCCATGTAATTACCTCGTCACTGGTTATGTGCACTGCTTCGCCGATCGCATGGGGATTATCCATCAGGCCGACGAATGCGTTTGCGAAATCACTGCTATGAGTAAAAGTCCAAAGGGAAAGACCGTCGCCGTGCACGATCACCGGCTTCCCGCTGAGGATGCGCTCCACCACCTGCCAGCTGCCGTTTTTCCCGTGCACCGAAACGGGAATTTTTGTATCACCGTAGGTGTGGCTCGGGCGTATAATGGTAACAGGGAATTCATTGCGGCGGTACGCCGCCATCAGAATTTCCTCGCATGCGATTTTATCCCGGGAATACTGCCAATAAGGGTTGCGCAGCGGGGTGCTTTCCGTAATACGAAAATTGGCCGCCGGCTTTTGGTAGGCGGAAGCCGAACTGATAAAAATATACTGCCGGGTTTTTCCGGAGAACAGCCGGATATCGCGCTCAACCTGTGCAGGAAGAAAGGCGATAAAATCCGCTACTACGTCAAATTTTCGTTCGCCGATCAGCTTTCGCACAGAATCTTCATCATCCATATCTGCAGTAAGCAGCTCCGCGCCCTGCGGTGCGAATTGCGTATGCTTGCCGCGATTTAACAGAGTAAGCTCAATCCCTGCTTTCACAGCGAGATTTGCCGCGGCTGAGCTTATAGTTCCCGTTCCGCCGATAAATAATGCTTTCATCTTGCACACTCCCAACAAATGTATTATAATATCTTTATTAATCTTATCATAGAAGTCATATACTAATCTATAGTTTTTAATCATATCCTTTTTTAGCAGGGAGGGATTACAAATGCTGAAAAATTTATCTTTCATTAATATGTTTGTATGGAATCTGGTTATTATATGTCTTTGGCATATCGTAATCTTTTTGGCCTGCGTCAAACTTCCAAGTTCCAGGTTTAATCCGTCAAGAGAACGTTTTTTGCCAAAGACATGGGAACATGGCGGCCGCTGGTACAGGGAAAAATTGAAAATTCAAATTTGGAAAGATAGGGTTCCGCAGTATATTGGAAAAGAAGGCTTTTCCAAGGAACATCTGACAGACGTATCCATCGACTATCTTGACGCGTTTATTGTGGAAACCTGCCGCGGCGAATGGATGCACATGAAAAACTGTGTCTGCATGATTGTTACTCTGCTGATTAATCCGCTTCTTGTCGGGTTGGTTTTTTCGTTCCTGATTCTTTTGGGGAATCTGCCGTTTGCAATTATTCAGCGTTACAACCGTTTCAGGCTTCAGGTTCTTCGTAAAAAGAGACTGCGTGATCTGCGCGGCGATCAGATGGGTCAGACCGTTACGGCCTGAACTTGAAAACAGAATGATGCAACAGGAAAATCAGCTTTGCCGTTTTCGGCAACAGCTGATTTTTTCAAGGATAAAGGGGGACAAACAATGAGAAAAAATTTTTTTGTCGTTTTTCTTCTTATTACCCTGTTTTTCAGGTTCGTGCCTCTTACGGCGAACGCGGAAACCGTTCCGTATTTTACTTACAGCCTGGATGCACAAAGCGCCGCGCCGGATGAGCTGGTGAAGCTCAAAATCAATGCTAATCAAATGCCGGATACGGCGGCCGGCTTTCGTATGATCGTGAATTATGACGATACCGTGCTTAGCTTTGTTCGGACAGAGACCTCATCCCAAATTAAAAGTGGAACCATGATGACCAACAGCGCAAGTAATCCAATCTACAGTGTATATGTCTGTGATGTCAACCAAAATGCCGCCCCGGTTCTTTCCGGTAATATTATTTCTTTTGTATTTAAGGTGAAAAATGATGCGGATGAGGGAAAAACGGTTATCGGGGCTCACATTGATCAGGTGTGCAATTATCAGGCTAATCAGCTTGGTTTAAATTATGACGAGGACTTAACACTGAATATTGAAACGGATGAAGACCCTTCCGGGAATGCTTTTCTCACAATGCTGGATCCGCTTAAGGGCAGACTGATACCGGATTTTTCGTCCGACGTGTTTGACTATTCCATGAATGTGGGCTACGACGTGAAGACGGTGGAATTTGAAGCCGCTGCAGGCGATTCTGGTACGGTCAAAATTAACCGCAAAACTTTGGGCAGAGCCGGAACTGACACCGACATCATCGTAACCGTTACCTCGGCGAACAAAAAAGTGAAAGAGCAGTATGTGGTTACGGTGCACCGGGACGAAACTCCGGATATTGCAGCTGAAAGTACGGAAGGCAAGCCGGCCCCTCAGAAAACGGCTGCGGTGTCCAAGCCGACCGAAATAAAAAGCGGTGCGGTTACAGAAAATCAGGAATATCAACCGAGCCCGCAAAGAGCAGAAACCGGAAACGCAAATAAAACAGTCTGGCAAAGCACGGATGGAACTCCGGTCGCAGCCGGGCAGATTCAGCAAGTAAGTGCCGGTCGCGACGGCAGAAGCATTTATATTATCGGCAACCAGATGCCAACTTATGTAGTCTTGCTGCTGGTAGCTGTTGTGCTGGTTCAACTTGGAATGTTGCTGAGCTTTTGGCTGAATATTAAGCCTAAAAGATAGTAGATTATATATTTGCTTCGTGTAACGTGTATATTTTTATTTTTCCATAGGTTCCATTGTGACGTTGAGGCATCATTGTTTCGGTTCAGGCTTCAATATTTTCACTCTGGATTTTTTGCTTTATTCTTTTGTATATACCTGCTCTTTTAATAGATTACTCTGAAAAGACTTTATGTAAGAGTCATATTTCTATTAAATTCTCATATGCTATAGAGAAATGAATGATTGTCTTAAAAATATAATTTCATCATGACTCATGCACAAGGCAGGTGCGCATTCCCCCGGCAACCCTGTGTTAATCGTGCGGCGCTATTCTGCGGCAAAGAGCAACAGTCATCAGGGGTTATCATATGAATAGCAACCTTTTGTAAAAAAGTCTTGACATTCGCTACTTGGAATGGTATTATAGTTAAGCGCTCTAAACAAGGCATTACAGTTTGCTTTAGAGAAGATGCATAATTAAATATCGCGGAGTGGAGCAGTCCGGTAGCTCGTCGGGCTCATAACCCGAAGGTCGTAGGTTCAAATCCTGCCTCCGCAACCATTATCACCTAAGACGGATTTTAATGTACTTTGTATGTTAATATCCGTCTTATTTGCGTTTATACGTTCGATCAGGAGACGCACGGCCTTATCATCAGGGGCAGTACGTATAGATTGAAGCCAAGCCTGTATTTGTGGCACAGTAAAATCTTTTGGAGGTTTGGCCATCTGAAGCCCTTTAATTTCTTCTTTTAGTGCTACAATTTTATTCCCGATGTCTGATATTAGATCAGGTGGGAGAGCACCGCTTCCAAGGGTGGTCATATAATTTTCAATCTGCTTAGTCTTTTCCTTAATTCCGCGCGTGACAGATTCATTGAACTCATTCACCCGGTCGCTTTCACCGGAGGCATATTTCTTTAATGCTTCTGTAATGATCTTTGAATTTTCATCAGAAAGTAAGTCATGAATATAATTCCTTACAGTGGAATCAATATCATCCATTTTTACGGTACCGGCTCCGCAATGGTTGGAGCAATAATAGATTCGGTATTCATGCCCTTTACGATGAGTCGTTACTCCGTGCATTTTCGATCCGCAATTGGCACAGTAAACAAGGCCGCTACATAAGTACCCTGCTTTTTTGCCTGTTTGTTTTCTTCCATCCATAATAATTTGCACCTCATCAAATACAGCCTTGTCAATGATTTTTGGCAAGGCGTTTTCTATTCTGATTGCATTGTCTTTTGTTCGGCGCTTTTGGCGCTCTTTTTCTTCGGTTGGGCTAAAAAGATATGTACCGGTGTATTTTTCATTCCGCAGGATTTCATAGATGGAGGAGTATTTTATTTTCTGTCCCCTCTTACCAGTAATCCCAGCGGAATTCATTTCATTTATTAAACTGGTAAATCCTTCGTGATTCAACGCGCATTTGAAAATCTTTTCAACATAAGCAGCTTCCAACTCGTTAATAGCATATTTCTGCTCTACCACATCGTATCCGAATGGAGCATAGCCACCGTTATGTAAGGCTTTCAAAGCGGTTTCTTTGTGGCCTTTTTTCACTTCACTGGAAAGGTTGTCTATGTAGTATTCAGAGAGCGCCCACATCATAGACTTCATAATCTTTGCTTCGCTGGACATCCCAAAATCCTGTGCGACGGCAATAAGGGTAATATCATTATCAGATAGCCGCTTTTCGAGGTTTGCGTGTTCCCGCAGATTACGGGCAATGCGGTCATATTTATGGATAAGCACAATATCAAACGTTTTGTTATCCGCATCTCTTAACATGCGCTGATATTTTTTTCTGCTGGCAGTCTTGGCCCCTTTCCCACTGATAGCCTCATCAATATACCGATTGATAATCGCATATTTATGAGCGGATGCATAGGACTCGCATGCGCGAACTTGGGCAGAGATACTATCTTCATCCTGTTTGTCCGAACTGTACCGCGCGTATATCACTGCACGTATCATTAGCTTCCCTTTCATCTTCCGCCACATCGTTAGAATCATAAAAATGGTTTAAAACCACATGCTGCAATTCGTGTTCAAGCGCTCGGCGCTGAACCATTTCATCTAAATCTGAATTGACTATTATTGTGAAGTCGCCACTCTCATCTGGAATAGTAAGCGCGTGCACCTTGGCCGGGAGCGGCAACATATGTATAAATGTTTCCCCCACGGTTATTTATCAGTCCTTTTTCAGAAAGGCTTCAACGATTTTTACAGCCTTTTCAACATCTTCTTTTGTCGCGCCAGCGGCAAGGTTAAATAGCATCTTCATTTCAGGGCGTGTTTTTAACACTCCCAAATACTTGGTAAGCTCTTCGTCGTTATTGACGAGGGGCTTATTTTTTTGCTCATTTCCAAGTAGGTAATCGATGGAGACATTAAAGTATTCAGCGACTTTTTGTACAGTATCGCTTTTGGGAATTTTACCGTCCTTCCATTTTGTCACGTTAGAACGGCTCATTCCAAGTTCATTTTCGACAAAAGATGTGGGAGAAACATTGTTCTCTTGACATAATTTTTCTAATTGAGTAAAAAACATTTTGGTTTCCTCCAAACAACGATTCTATTTGACATGTACGAAATAGGAAACTATAATAAATTTATTGAACATGTTTAAAGAAGGGAAAGTATCATGAAGTGGATAGAAAATTACAAAAAAGAAAAGCAGTGGGAAAAGGAAAATCACATATCATCATTATTGAATAATCCAGTATTTATTGCGGCTTTAATTAGTACCATTTGCTGTATTGCCTGTGTCATTATTAGTATTTTTAAAATCCTCTAAAAAGCTATGTACTTCCGGTATACTGGCGTATATTTCGACCGGCTTCCTTGATGTAATAAGTTTTACTTTGAATTTTACTTCTTCACCATAATTTGTAATGAATTTTGAAAAGAACGGAAGTCTCACTCCGATACATTTAGTTTCAAATGGTTCCATCTTGAAAGGTAAAGCAGTAGAGGGGATAAATGAAATCTCTATAAACGAAGATTCATTTATTGCTAGGTTTAATGGTTGAAATTTAAAATCTTGATCATGATAAATTTGTTTTTTCTTGTTGATTGCAAAAATTTCATTTATTGAAATTGGATAAGAGGATTTATTAGTAATTACCAATGATAAAGCTGCCCCGCATTCAGAATTGTACGTTTGGATATGAAATTCATTTGGGTTAAAATAGCTTGAATAAGACGGAGGCTTTTGTTCACCTAATGTTACAATAGTTTTTCCTTTATCGAAACTGTGCTGACGAATAATGAAAAACAAGGATACAGAACCGGTTATGCAGCCAATCGCACCGATAATAATATTTATGATTTCAAAAATAGTTATCACTTCTTTGTTCAGCCTTGCTAAAAGCGAGGCTGTTTTTTTGTGCATACAACTAAAGTTCCCCAAATCGTACAAAACTCATTGACAAGTACGATATAGGAAACTATACTATGTCTTGTAAACAATTTGTTTCCAAAACAAATTAACAAAAAACCAAGCCTTATTGAAAACGATGTTTCAAAAAAAGCTCTAAATTATTTTATTGACCTCAACACTCAATATTATATCACCTACGACTTTTTTGTCAATATTTTTCGGTAAGGAAATTAAAGAAAGGGGATTTTATTATGCCGATGGATGTAAAAATTCGCTTGATGAAGCTCCAAAAATCCCAGCTTAATTTGCTGGACGAGCTTCACAAGCGGGGATTTGGCACACTGAGCGCAGCAAGGCTCAATACCATTATTAACGGACGGTATAAGTACGGATGTGCGCCGGCAGTACTGGAAGAGTCCGGAAGAATTTTAGCCGAATGGGAGAATTGAAATGAAGGTACCCCTTGAGCAGCACTATACAAAGGTAAACGGAGAATTCGTTCTCGCGTCAACAAAATACATAGAAGTAAGCGAAAAGGTATTCGCTGAAAAAATGGCCGGGCTTATTGGAACGGCATTTGAAGTAAAGGGGAGGTGAACATAGGAGATTGTTCAAAAGCAATGTACTTTATGCCAAGAAAGAGGAGGACAAGCTATGAAATCAAAACTTTTTGTAGTTCTTGCATTTGCCGGATTCGCTGGAGCATTTTTCTTAACCGGCGCATTATCGGCAGATAGCATATCAGTGCATCAGCTGATCCATCTAGGCTTTATATCTGCTGCAATGATGGGTATCGGCGTAATAGGATACATGTTGTCCGCGCCGGTACATATCAACTAAAAATACAAGGAGGAAAAACAATGGCAACTAAAAAGCAGCTTCGCGAAGAACGGGCGCTGGAAAGGACAGTTCTTCAGGCTGAATCAATTGCAAATGAAATCCGGAAGCAGGATGCAGCCGGAGCAGAAGGCTATAGCGTGATTTGCCCGGACTGCGGTCAGCTTGTACCAAGCGACTATCAAAGTTTTGCTTCCAAAGCAGATGCAGATAAATATGCGCGGGAGCATTGCGATTGCCGAAAGCAAGGAAGGATTATTGCACTTTCGCCCAAGACAAACGAGGCAGCCGATTTGGAGATTATGCCGCGCGAGCAACTGCTCGGTATCTTATTTACTCCTGCACCCGATAACCGGCCAAAATTAAAATCCCCAAGCTCATTGACACAATTCGGCGCTTGCCGGTATTGCGGACAAGCTCAAAGCGCCTATGGCTGCCGGACTGAGGATGAAGCAAATGAGTATGCGACGAGCCGGTGTAAATGCTCAGAGGCTATTGCATATCAGGACAAACTTGAAGCTGCCCAAAAGCGGGAAGAAGCCCTAAACGAAGTTGAAGATAATCTGGATGACCTTTTCGGTTCCGGTACACTGGATTGCGGCGAGCGTAATCTATGCCCGGAAGCCATTGATCTGTTGAAACAAGCGGCTACCCTTATCTATGACCATAAGATCGTATCTCAAAGTCTGAAGCTTACATATGCGATTGCAGCCAAGATTGGCCGTACCGCAAAGGGTAACATCTCTATCGAACGGAAAGATGCGACGGCGCAAAAGGTTGAAGTTTAAAGGCAGGGATGGACCTTGAAAATTGACATAAAAAAGAATGACGGAGCGCTCCAAACGCTGCGTCATTCTTATCCTGCGGATATGAAATTTGATTAATTTTATTTTATCACGCAGGACGCAAAAAGTCAAGTTTTATGCGGCCTAGTGGGCCGCATGACGGCTTGATAAAAGTATTAGGTTTCCGACCAGATGGAGGTGAAAAGGTGCCTTATCTGATTGAGCGAGTAAAGGCTGGTAGGGTGATTGAATCCCGGAAGAAATATTCCGCCAGGTACGGGATCAAAGGAATACCTCGGAGCAGCAATTATAAACCTACCCCGGAAGAAATGGAAAAGATCAATCAGGACAATGCAGAAAGATCCCTTCGCCAGAGAATTAATGAAAACTTTGGTGAGGGTGATTATCATTCGGTGATCGGATTTGAAGGTGAGTTTAACCCAACTCCTGAGGAAGCGCGAAAATTATTTGAAAAGTTTCTCAGAAAAGCGCGGGCACTTTATCAGCGTGAAGGGCTTGAATTCAAATACGTGTTTGCTATGGAGCGCGGACAGCGCGGGCAGCACAAGATTCATTTTCACATGGTAAATAACTATATCGATTCCAGAAAACTCTCGGCCATATGGCTATGGGGAAGAATTAAATACTTCCCGTTGGACGATTCCGGCCAGTATGCGGAGCTTGCGTCGTACATCATAAAACGTACAAGCCACACCTACCGAAGCGGTGACAGTCCTTACAAAAAGCGATGGACGCCAAGCCGAAACCTCAGAATCCCGGTACCCGAAAATGAAGTTGTATCGTATAACCGGTGGAGAAAAGAGCCAAAAGCCATTTGGGGATATTATATCGAAAAAAACAAGACAGTTGACGGAATCAGTAAAACCACCGGATATCCTTATCAGTTTTACAGCATGGTGAAGATTACCAATAAGGACCATAAAAAGGCCAGAAAGAGGGAATAAGCCACGAACTTACAAGAGATTAAAAAAGCCGCCTACCAGGCAGCAAAAAATGACAATATCGCCGTCGAGGATGGAATGCGTTTGAAAAGCCCACAGGAGCATATGGTTTATCTCGAAATGCTTTACTATTACAAACTTTTCGATCTTGGAAAAATCAAACTTGCCGAAGCTCAAAAAATCGAGCAGAGAATAAATTCGGATTTTAACAAACTTGAAAATGAGTTGTGGCTTAGCCAGCAGGATTATAAACGCATAGTCAAACGGTCACTTGACACCAACGTCGAGCGCACAAAACTGACAAAGCAGATTTTAGCAGGGGACCGGGATTTTATACATACCTTGCTGCACCTGCTCGATCTTTATACCGGAGAGGGAATTTACAACCAGGTTTATCAGATGATGCGTCCGGAATTAACGGATCCGGAACTGGATGCCATGATGGATGCTTGCCCGGAACAGTATCGCCGCAAAATGACAAAGGAAGAAACCCGCAGTGCTGTTTGGCATGTCATCTCACAGCTGAGCGAAGGGCTTTCGGAGGATGCAAAGGGGGAAAATAAAATTGACATACACGGAAATGGCACAAAAGCAAAGCCTGCCGTATAAAGCAAAAATAGCCCATGCAGAGAATAGGGCGCGTGAATTCTACGAGCATATTACCGGGGAAGGACACAATGTTCATGTTTCCGTCGGGGGCCTGGACAGCATCACACTTTTTATGTTCCTTCAAAGCATCGGTTTACACGTCCATGGAATTTCAGTATCCAGTTTGGAGGATAAAAGCTTACAGCGGATACATAAGCAGTTGGATCTTGAAATTGTAAAGCCATATAAAAGC
This sequence comes from Bacillota bacterium, assembly GCA_023391275.1. GTDB lineage: Bacteria > Bacillota > Clostridia > Oscillospirales > Acutalibacteraceae > Caproiciproducens. Next base: position 29,621 of record JAEWBE010000089.1, read on the forward strand.
AAGGTTGAGGTTATTCGGGAATTCGGGTTCCCTGTAATCAGCAAAGCCAAGGCCAAAAAGATTGAAAACCTGCAAAAGCCGAACAATCCGAAGCAGACTTTTATCCATGCGATCATGACCGGAGATATGGGAGAGCAGGGACATTTTGAACATTCGGACAAAATCAAGCTGCCAGATAAATGGTTGGAACTGTTTGGCGGGTTATATCAGGAGCATCGGCCAGACTTGTTTTGTAAGACGGCGCCGTTCAAAGTTTCTTCTGACTGCTGCAAATGGATGAAGGAAAAGCCCTGCGATGACTGGGCGAAAACACATGACAGTTTTCCGTATCTCGGCTTGATGGCTTCCGAGGGAGGTCAGCGTGAACATGGACTTGTTAAGAACGGGTGCAATTACTACGGAAAATCCACAACGCGTAGCTGCCCATTTGCTATTTTCACGCGGCAGGATATTTTGCAGCTGGCAATTGATCTGAACGTTCCGGTACCGGAAGTATACGGAACAATCGAAAAGAAACCCGGCGGAGAACTTTACACC
>JAEWBE010000041.1 GCA_023391275.1 Bacillota bacterium
ATAAGCAATGACGGCGGGCAGGACGGAAATCACAACGATGGCGATCACGACCAGCCCGAAGTGATTCTGGATATATTCGATGTTGCCGAACCAATAGCCGAACAGGAAGAGCGCCGTTACCCACGAAAGACCGCCGACGACATTGTAGCGCAGAAAGCGGCGGTACGGCATAAGGCACGCGCCTGCCACAAACGGCGCGAACGTGCGCACGATGGGGATAAAGCGGGCGATGGTGATGGTTTTGCCGCCGTGCCGTTCAAAAAACACCTGCGTCTGTTCCAGATGTTCGTATTTCAGAAGCGGCACGCGCTCTTTCCGCGAAATTTTTTCACGCAGGGCGTGCCCGATGTGGTAATTCATCGTGTCTCCGCCGACCGCTGCCGCGTACATCAGCGCCAGCATCACCGGAATGTTGATCGGCCCGCCGGCTGCTGCGATCGCACCCGTTACAAAGATCAGGGAGTCGCCTGGCAGAAACGGAGTAAATACCAGGCCGGTTTCGATGAACAGAACAGCGAAAATCAGAATATAGGCAAGCGTATTGTATTGGCTCAGCAGCATGTTCAGATATTTATCGAGATGAAGAAACAGATCGATCACAAAAGCGGCATCCAATGTAAGTTCCCTTTCTTAAAATAATTGTACCATCATCATAGCGTTCTCTTCCGGGCCAATCTTAAACGTATCGTAAACGTTTCAAAAATTTTCTGGAAAAGGTACTTCGGACGACGCTATTTCTGCGAATCACCGTGCAGCCGTTCGCCAAGCAGCCCGGCTGCAATGTCCCGGTTCCCGGTCATAAGGGCAAGCAGCATGCGGTACACCGTTTCCGGCGAATCCTGAAAATTTTTCTTTACGATCCCGGCCTGCGCGAGGTCCGGCACATAGAGTGAAAAATTCATCAGATCTTCCGCTCCGCCGGAAATATGGCAGGTGACGCAGTATCCGTGTTCCGCGGGAACGACATCCACGGTGTTTTCCTTTTCGCGCCTTGCCCGGTCAAGCAGATTCAGCGCGGCGCAGAGCGCCTTTTCTCTTACGGAGGGCGGAAGCTCAAAATCGAGCTGCTTCGAGATCATCCGCGCGGAGTCCCCGGCCGTACAGATCCGGGGCATCTCTCCGCTGAGGATAATGTTGCCTTTTTCCGCCATTTCCGCAATGGCGTCCGTCACTTCAAAATAATTTGCCAGCCCGTTTTCGACGATGATCTCTACAAGGTCGTCTTCCGCGAGCGGCGCCTTTACGCTGGTCAGAAGATAGCAGACCAGAATGCGGATCTCGTTTCTGCTGCGCAGCCCTCCGGGTTCAACCCCTGCGGTGAATGCGTCGTACTTCACATGGATTCACCTCTGTTCCTCACATGATCTCATTATAGCAGAAGCCGGTTATATTTGCAAAAACAAAAACCCGCGCGCAAAGCGGCGGGTCAGGTCTGTGCTATATTGTTGTTGTCCTCGGGGGAGCGCTGCGCGCTCATTTTTGAAAGATGTTCAAGAATGGCCGCCTGCTGCTTTTTGGAACAGATGCGAAAAAACCCGACCAGTTCCTTTTCTTCTCCGGAAAGTTCATAAATATGGCTGGTGTTTTTTTTGCTGAATAAGTAATTTTCCACAGGCTTTTTTTGAGCCAGGCCTTTATGTGGAATTTCATCTGCAAGAAGGCTATCCATCGAGATATTGAATATTTTCGTCAGCGACATCAAGGTCGAGACGTCGGGGGTGGTTTTGCCGATTTCGTAATAGGAATATGTGGATCGGTCGATATTCAATATTTTAGCGATTTGGCTCTGCGTGAAACCGCTTTTGACGCGCAGTTCCCTGAGACGTTCGCCAATGCGTAATTTAAACAAGGAAAGATCGCCTTCCACTTCCAGATTCGATACATTCTGCGGAAATCACTTACCTCAAATTGTCTCCGATTATATCGTATTCGTTTTATTGTTTAAGAGTTTTGTGATTATTATTCACAGGAAATGCGAAGCGGAAGGAATCTTTTTCTTAAAACCCTTGACGAATCGACTTGCATTGGATATAATAATAAAGTTGTTGCGATTTGCTACTGTGGCTCAGTTGGTAGAGCAGCGCATTCGTAATGCGCAGGTCGTCCGTTCGAGTCGGACCAGTAGCTCCAGAAAAGACCCAGGAAGCATGTGTGTTTCCTGGGTCTTCTTTTTGCTCTGTTCAAGCGGATGGGTTTTATGCCTGTCCGCTTTTTTGTTGCACGGTGGTCTGCCCGAGCATGGTGTCGAATCGGTCGGTCAATGCCTTGTCTACCGATTCCAAAGCGTGAAGATAGCGGTTCGCGCTTTAAAATACGCGTTGAAAATTTCCAGAGCGTCCGTAGCGTGTGTACTCTTTTGTTCACGCTTTACCGGTCGGTTCTTTGGCTTTTAAGCAAGTCTCGAATTTCTGAGAGAAGGGCTTCTGATTTTGTAAGTTCAATTTTTTCTTCCGCCTCTTCAATTTCCTTTTTGTGGTTCAGTTTGTCCTTTGCCTTATTAATTCCCTTGATGCAAACGAAAAGTGCCAAAGCAATTGATAAAAAATTAATCACTGACTGTAAGAAAGCCCCATAGGTAAGTACAATAGCCGACGAACCGAATAAACCTGGGATAGTGAGCTGAAGATTCGCTATGTTGACACGTCCAAGGATAATGCTCAGAAGTGGCATGATGATATCTTTTACCAATGAGGCGATGATGGCGCTGAATGCACCGCCAAGGACAACGCCGACGGCCATATCCAATACGTTGCCCTTCATAGCAAATTCACGAAATTCTGCGATAAATTTTTTCATAAAATGTCCCTCCAATTCTAATTTAATAATAATACAAGCTATCTCTAATTTTCAACCGGATTAAATAATTTCATTTTTTTGATGACCTTCGGGCCGCCCTTTTTGCTTGGTGCTACGCCGTGAAAAGATTATCGATATCATCCGGCGTTCAATGCGGCCGTGTACGGACCGGCAGAGGCAAGGGCACGAAGATACCGGGACGACAAGATCTATGCGCCAGCCGATGATCTGGATTCCTGCTTGTCCTCGCGCTGCCGAAAACCTATGCTGTAACCACTGAAACCACCGGCGCGGTACAGACGGCAGCGGTTAAGCAGGAAACGGCGGGGCCGATATAAAATAATTACATACGATATCATCATTCCCCGTTGCTCCATTCTTGTGGATCAGCGGGGATTTTCTGCTTTTCACAAATTTTAATGGGGGCATAACAATTATGAGCTAAAATCCGATAAATCCAAATGGGAATCTTCTCCTGCGACGAAACAACTCTTGTAATAAAAGAAAGTCAATAAAATCTCTAAATAATCCTCTACGTCTAAAACGACGGTTAAACATTTCAGGTTCCCGTCCAAATTCCCCACGCTCTATTGGCGGATCCATCTTTAAATTGTCAAATCCTCGTGCATATTCTGCGATATCAGGATACATTCTGCATACATCGTCGTAAATACTATCCGATATATTGTCTATCGTTTCCTGAGTTGGCATCGCAGAATCAGTAGCATCCATTTCATCACATACCATCATAATGTAAGGCTGGACTTTATAGAATACTTCTGGGTACGCTCTCCGAGCCGACATAGCTGCCATAGACTTTGGCGAAGAAGACATGTTGCATTGTGAAGCCATAGCATTCTGAAAATCTTTATCAATGTTCATGTTGGAGAAGGGCTGGTCTTCCACATTAATTTCCTCCCAGTTCAAGTTATTGGAATACACCTGGATATATGCTGTTTTATAATATGTACAATGATTTAAAAAGTCACACTGAAAAAAGGTCCGGATCATTTTCAGTTCGTGTCGATTATGATATAAAAACACTGAAATTTCTAAATATTCATGATTTTGGAGCATTGAAAAATGCGCCACAGTGTACCAGCCTTCTTTTTAGCTGGAGCTCTATGGCGCTTGGCGCTTAAATTTCGATATTGCCTTTTCAATTTGCTATCTTTTTTTAGTTCCGATTATACCACATTATTATAAAAACGAGATAGTGCCCCTGCCCATCTGAGCGAATCCGATTCATCAGTCACCCGCTGTGGAACAATTTGCTTCGGCCTGTTCCCAGCAGCCATCGTCAGGCAGCAAATAGCCCATCGGGATTCATTCCCAGCGGGGATTGTTTTTGTCCTCCCATCTGCCTCGCGGCGGCTGGGAGGGTTTTTTGTTCCGCTTTGAATTTATTTTCAGCAGTCACAGTGATGGCTTGAGCGGCACCTGAGGATCCGGTCAATAAGGGCATCAAGCAAGCGCAGGTCTCTGTTGTTCAGCTTATCAAGATCACGGATAATGTCTTTCAGAGTGCAGGCGCTCTTAGAGTCGCGGTCTTTCCTGTCATCATCCTTGCAATCGTCTTCCTTAAAAAAGTTATCATTGAAGTCAGACATTACAGAACCTCCTTTACTAAAATCTGTTCCATAGTATGTGGATGACAAGTAGCTTGTCAATATGATTGTCAGGAATGCGGTGAGGGAAAAGCGGCTGAAATATTATGATGTTCGGATGAAATTGTGAAGATTTGAGGTTGCGGTGCTGGGAGGGCTTATTTCTTATGTAATTATCATTTGTTTCTTATAAGGTGATCTATAGGTATTGCCGATATACTGGTAACTGATGATTTGAAGATTGGGCGAAAGAATATGATTTGCCTGTACACGTTATCGGGCATGAATACACCGCATGGAAATGGAAGAAGAAATAGAACTGCCGCTCGGAGAGGTACCGGGCGGATATCTTGTATTGGCAATCAAAACAACCTTGTGGGCCTGCTACTGCGCCTACTTAAGACTTGTTTTTTAGGTCAGAACGTCGCGCAAGGTCCCAAACAAGCAGTGGGCGAAATAGCTGCCGCCAATAGAGAAAATACCGATACAAAAAGCGGGCAGGCGCAAGGGCCTACCCGCGGGAACAAACTGTACAGCTCACACTTCGATCTGCACTTCGTATTTTTTCAGCCAGTAGTTGATCTGCAGCAGGTATGCTATCATCTGCGGGCCGGCCATCAGCTGGCCGAACCACGGTTTGCCGTAGTCCGACTTTTCACCGAGAAACTTTTCCACGGCGTCTCTGTCGATCAGCTGATGGATCGGTTCCTGCCCGTCTTTCATGACGGCGGCAAGCCGTTCGCGAAGGATTTGCTCATACCTTGGATTGTGCGTTTTCGGATACGGGCTTTTTTTGCGGGCGGCCACGTCTTCAGGCAGCCAGGGCGCCGCGGCGTCCCGCAGCAGAGCCTTGGAAACGCCTTTGTGGCACTTATAGGACCACGGGGCGTTGAACACGTATTCCACCAAACGGTGGTCCGCATACGGAACACGCACTTCAAGACCGCTGGCCATGCTCATGCGGTCTTTAC
>JAEWBE010000073.1 GCA_023391275.1 Bacillota bacterium
CTCAAACGAATGATTAAGTGCTTAGGATAACCTCCAAGGCGCTATTTTTTTGCCTGTCCCATTACCTTTTTGTGTTTTCATCCCAGATGACGGGGTTTGTCAACACCTCGAACTTGGCCCGAAGTGAAACGTATGGAAACAGCCGAAACTGCATCTCGCGAGTTGACCCGCGACGAGCGCGCAGACATCCGCAGGCTTGCGACGGGCATGTGCGCCAACTACAACCCGGAATACGGCTGTCTGCCGCTGGAATGCCCCTGTTACATGCTCGGCAAATGCTGGACAGGTGCATATTGCCGGTATTTTCAAGATGCGGTACTCCCGCTGAATTCCGCTTTGGAGGCCAAGCTGACGGACAGCGCCAGTACAACCTTGCAAAAGATTTGCCCCGTCTGCGGGACAGCGTATATCCCGGTCACAAATCAGGCATATTGTTCGGAGACTTGCCGTATGAAGGGAAAACGCGAAGCAGACCGCCGCCGTCAGCGGCGGCACAGGCAAAACAACAGGGATAAAGTGTCACGAAATTAGACGTAAAAAGCCTGCGTTTATGCGGATTTCCGGTCCCGATTTCAGGGGGAGAGGCATAAATGCCTTATCCCCCTGAAATCGCGGGTAATACCGTGACATTTCCTCATGTGAAGCGGCGGCAAAACGTGAACAAAGACATATTGTCCATCTATCAGCTAAAGGAAGGAGAGAAAACGCAGGATTACCGTTTTGAACCGTATGACCGGCTGCGAAGTACAGAACTCTGGTAGCGCATGGGTGTAGAGTATTAAATGTTGGCAATAATAACAACAGCAAATACGGCGCCCAGAACAACGAGCAGGCCAAAATTGTAAATCAGGAAGGCACGAATGAATTGAAGCTTCTTTTGTGGAAAAGTCTGGCAGAACAATGAATATGCGATGATGCTGGCGAGTGAGGCAATGGGAGTACCAAGCCCGCCAATATTGACACCGTAAAACAATTCACGCGTATGGGTAGTAAACGGTGCGAGCATGACTGTACCGGGGACATTGCTGATGATTTGGCTCAGAAAAAGCGCGGATACATACGTTTTGAACGAAGTGGCTGTAAGTGCCGCTAATTGTCCTTTCAATTCGGGCATATGAGAAATATTGCCCACCGCAACGAACAGAAATAAAAAAGTCAGCAGAAGCCGGTAGTCCAGTTTGCGGATCAAAGCCCTGTCTAAAATAGTGGCGATCACCAACACGAGCAAAAGAGTAAGCTCATAAGGGATCAGGTTCAAAACACCGGCGATCACCGGGACCGCCAGCCAGAGGAACGCTGTCACTTTTTTCTTTTCAGTAACAGGAATGCCGTCGAGCTTAGTCTGGATTTTTTTGGGTCGGATAAGCAGGCATGACGCCGTCAGCAGAAGCAGGCTTATCAAACATAAGGGTAGGGAATCTCTGAAAAAGGATGCCGGACTCATCCTGTAAAACGAAAAGATGTAAAGGTTCTGCGGATTGCCGATCGGGGTCGTGCTGCTTCCCAGATTGGCCGCGGCGGTAATCAGTACGCAGGGAACAGCGGCGGAAAAACCGCATGTTTGTGCAATGATGATCAGAATGGGAATAACCGTCAGAATCGCGACGTCGTTCGTAGTAAACATCGAGAGCAGAAATGAAATTACACACAGACCTATCGTCAGCCGCCTTTCGTCCCGGCAGCGATTTACAATGTTTACGGCGATGTGTCCAAGAAGGCCATACTCCTCCAATGCCTTTACGATCAACATCAGCTCGAATAGACAGACCAGCACTTTCACATCAATATAGCCCCATTGGGGCTTGCTGAAACAAGAGGTGACAGCTGCAACAATCAGGGAAACGGAAAAGAGCGTATGCTCTGTAAACTCATGATGAATTATGCTCCACATCCGCACGAAAAGGCCTCGAATGGGAGCCGGGATTAAAGATAAGCGAGTAAAAGCGACCTTTTCCGGATAGACGGCGGACACCTCTTCTGAACAGGCCGACTGTTCCGGATCGCTTGTTTTCATGCAAGTTTTCAAATGTTCTACCTCCTGTGGGATTTTATGATTGCTGAAAAAGGCGCACAAATTACCAGGCCATACGGAATATAGCCGAAAAAAGATACTATGAACTGCAATTTTCAAACTGTGTTTTTATGAGATCACTCGAACGGTTCAGTTTCCAATTGGTTCTGATGGTACGAATTAATTGGTTATCTTCTCAGGTGAGGCGGAAGCGGCCCATTTTCCGGCGGACCGGGCGGGTCTCTCCGTAAATGAGGAGGAACAGGCCCTTCTTCCGGCGGCGGGGGCGGCATGTGATCTCCCCTTAAATGCGGGGGCAGGGATTCGTCGTCGTCACCCACAAGCAACGCCTGCGCTTCAAATATGGCGCAAAGCTTCTTCAGGATGGTGTAAAATGTGTATTTTTCTTCGTCAGATAATCCCTCAAAAAGCATTTCCGCAAAATTTTCCTGATCCTGCGAACCATTTACAAGTTCGCGCCCTGCGGCCGATAAAAAAACTCGTGTGACCCGTTTATCCGTCTCATCTTTTTCCCGTATGATCAGATTTGATTTCTCAAGCTTGTTCAAAAGCTCGGACATGGATGCGGAGCGGATGTCAAGAAGCTCTGCAAGCTCCTTCTGGTTCAGGCCGTCATTATCCGCGATGATATGCAGTACCCGGTTCTGGCCCCGATAAGGCACATAAGGAAGCCCCGCACGGTACATTTTTTTCTGGTACAGCCTGATGAACTGGCTCAGAATAAACAATAGTTCATCGGGGGAAATGATGAAGCATTCATCCTTCTGTTTGCTATTGTTATCGTCCATTAAGATTCTCCTTTTATTATGGTTAGGTACCTATCTATAGCACATTATACACGATTTGCTGGATATGTCAAGGTACCTATCTAAATTTTTATTGGATTGAATCTTCCTCATTGTCTGATTGAATTTCAGGCCAAGCTGGTCAAGGTTGGGGTGGAGCAAAAGACGGAAGTTTCCATATATGTCCTGTCCGCTTTCCTGCCGCCTTAAATACCCTTGTTTTCCACGACGGCAATGGCACTGAAGTGGCGACACTGACAGAGCGTAAGCACACTACACTTTGTTTCTCAAATTCGTGTGTCAAGGGGCAAACTCCCTTGGAATCACCAACAACAACGCGGGCGATATGCCACCCTCTCCGGGAGCATATCGCCGTTTGTCTTCGGCAGTCCATTTCACGGTTTGTGTGTAGTTCCTTGTAAACTGACCTAACTGTTAATATTGGTAACATAGCAATTTTATTATTTTCTCCTGCTAAATTTTAAAAATCATATCACTAAAACTAAATTATAACAGATAGAAAGGAGTTTTTCCATGAATGAAAAAGACAATTACCTGAAAAACGCGAGCTTTCCACCGAACAGAATTATGACATGGTCGACGGTATCCCCAACAACATGGCATTGCCGGTTTCGCCGTCCATTCCCGTACCGGAGGGAAAACCGCTGGACAGGGTGAAGGAGCCGCCCCGCCGCAGACGGAGCCGGGAACTGGAACGGGAGTGTCCATGAGCGCAAGCGCAATATTCATCTACATGTCATGGTGACAGAGGACGAATTTAATACCATTCATCAGCGCATGACCGAGGCTGGGATAGCCAACACAGGGGCTTATATCCGCAAAATGGCCCTAAACGGGTACGTCCTGAATATTGACCTTTCACCCGTTCTGGAACTTGTTTCCCTGCAACGCAGATGTGCGAACAATTTAAATCAGGTTGTGATTCACGCGAATACCTACGGCGTGTACCCATCGGAAATTGCGGCTCTGCAAAAGGATTACGCGGAATTGTGGGGCCGGGTATCCGACGTTCTTGAACAACTTGCGGCGGTGGTAGAGTTATAACGGCAGCGGGGAGCGGCGGCAATCTGCCTCCGCTCCCCGCTTTCCTCATTATGCTCATATATGGTAGTGGTGCAATCAGCTTAAGCTTCAAATGCCTTAACGTACGCTATATTTCGTATAATAATATCGGATTTCCACCAGTTTTTGCTAACTGACCATTGCTCTGGAAACTCGTTCCAACTCCAAGTCACATTCCATGTGCCATCCGCATTTTGAGTCTGTTTAATGAATTTGCATTCAAAGCTGCAAATATCCTCGTTGTCTGAATAAAAATCACTTTTTTTACTGCTGATAAACAGGGACGGTTTGCAAACATAATCGGTGCTCCAGCAGTCGGTATTATAGGTGATTACCTTCTTGATTTGCTGCTGTAACAAGGTCTTGAATTCCTCTAAATCCAGCAAATCTTGTATATTGCACTCTTTCATGTACTCATACAGTTCTATAAAACAGGCGGTTTCGTGCATGGACTCTAAGGGGAAATTCTTTTTAAAGTAACAATAGGCTTCTTTTGATAACCCACAAGCCAAGTGGTAGGCAGATGATTTTTCGTCTGCATATTTGAGCATGAAGCCGATAAGGCTTGCTGTTGGATTATAGTTTGTTTCTTGTGCTTTGGTATATGACCACCATGGTGCATGAGGGTAATCATTATTTGTTGCGACGGTATTGAGCCCATTCCAGCAATGTCCGTCAAATTCATCGTTTGATATTAAATATTCTAAAATTCCTGTTATCAAAGAATGACTTTTATCGTTCAAGTCCATTTCTTTAATTATTTTAGTTGCCACCCATGTTTGCATAGGCGTTGATTTTTGATTCCAACCATCGGGTTCAAGAGCATTCGCAAATCCACCATCTGGATTTTGGTATGCTTTTAAATATTTAATGATATCTTGCTTATCTGTCTTTTCAAACAAATAGTTCCATCTTGCAATATCAAGCGGCCTTGCATTTCTGTATATAAAATCTTTTGCCCTTTCCAACATCCCCATAGCCACACCTCACAACCTAATATAAACAACGCGAATTTGCTATCGGTAAAAAGTCTATATATAAATTATACCAGAATATGTTTATTAAGTCTACAAGGCTGTTTTACATGATGCGAAAATTCATTTCGGGCCAAGTTCGAGGTGTTGACAAAGTACCAAAAGGAGAGGCAAAAATAGTATAATGTAGGCAAGGAAAAGCAGTGGGATGT
>JAEWBE010000077.1 GCA_023391275.1 Bacillota bacterium
AAATAAGGTTTGTATTCCATAAAACGCCTATGCTTTGCTTAGCATCTTTTTCTGTTATACCTATTGACAGAAACACTTTATAATCTCGTGCTATTTGTTGCAATTGGTGAAATGGTTGACTAGGTATCTCAATAGAACTCTGAACCATCTGTGTAAACAAATCATGTTGTTCCATGGGGGCAATCATATGCACCCATGTTGGAAAACCAGGAATAAATGATTCAGAAAAAACAACTAAATCAGCTCCTTCAACTTTGGCTTGTGCCGTTAAGCGCCGAACCTTTTGAATACAAGCTTCCCGATCAAAGTACACAGGAGCCGCTTGTACCACTGCAATTGTTGGTTTTGGTAAAATATCAAAAGACATACATATCTCCTATTCTGGAATAATATCTTCCATCTTCATATATACAAATGCTATTTTCATTAAAATCATCATTTTTCAGCTATGCTATAACCAATAGAAGTCAAAACGATTTTTCAAAAATACATTACATTCCGCCGCTTGGGTAACACAAACTGACTACTTAAAAAATGGTCATTTTGCCAGCTTGTCTATGATACTCATAATTTCTTTAATCTTTTGCTGTGCGTCGTCGCCGCCCTTCTCGAATGCCTCTACCACACAGTTGCTTAGATGAGCATGCATAACTTCCTTATTGATGTTTCGAAGGATTGCCTGTATGGCGAGCAACTGAGTGGAGATGTCGATACAATACCTGTCGTCTTCAACCATCTTCAACACGCCATCAATTTGCCCCCGTGCTGTCTTTAGACTATTTGCAATTTTCTCTTTGTCTGCTTTCAAGTATATTCACCGCTTTCATATGTTTTATTGGCTGAACAGACCCTTTTGATTCATAACGCATATCGTTTCCGTTCTACAACCACCCCCCATGGTGGGGGTGGTTACAAAATACACTACATTTGTCACTTTGTCAAGAACAAAATGCTGAGATACCAAATAAGGAGTCTACTCGTCAGCAAGTAACCGAAATCAAAACCACACGTTCAATGTGTGGTTTTGATTATTATCGGGAATCCCCCGGATTCTTTTACCAAGTGACTTTACGGTATGCGTCCAGCTTTGAAAAAATCAAAGTTACATCTTGACATATCTAATAGATATAATAGAGACATGGATATTTTTGAGATTTACAAGACGTTAAGCAATGAAACGAGACTCAATATTTTGAAATGGCTGAAAAATCCCGGAAACTATTTCGCCCGGCAGGAATATCAGGTGAATGGAAGGACTGACTGGGACATTGGGGTATGTGTGTGCAGCATACAGAAAAAAGCAAATGTATCACAGTCTACCATTTCACATTATTTGGATATTCTGCAGAGAGCAGGGCTCCTGATTGCTGAGCGCAGAGGCAAATGGACCTATTATCGTCGGAATGAGGAAACAATTCAGCGGGCTGCAGATTATATGACGCACGAATTGTAGAAGCGGTTGATAATTTTCCGGAGGAAGAAAGGCAGAGAAATCTGCTTTTTCTCGGGTATATCATATCGATAAAACGAGATAAATAGTTAAAAGAATAAATGGAAGAATTTTTCATGCATTACAACAGCCCCATTGTCCGTCCTCAGACGGACGCAAACGACCTGTTTGTTGAACTCACTGTAGGATGACACACAGCAGTTGCACATTCTGTAGTTTCTATGACGGGTATCCATTTCGGGTAGCTGACTGGAAGCAGATTGAGGAAGATTTACAGGAGGCGTCAGCGGTTTATCCCCATGCGAAAAAGGTGTGGGCATCCGGCGGCAATCCGTTTGCGCTTTCTGTGGATAAGCTGAAACGGTTTGCGGATCTGACGAAAGAATACCTGCCGGAGTCAAAGATTGGGACCTATGCACGGGTGGATGATCTGTATCATAAAAGCGCGGAGGACATTCATATGCTCCACGAGGCAGGATACGACAATCTCGTTCTTGGAATTGAAAGTGCAGATGACGACGTTCTTTCCCACGTGAATAAGGGGTACATCGCGGAAGACATTCTGCGGGAGTGCAAAAAGCTCGAAGAAGCCGGGATGCCCTACCGCATCATCTATCTTGGAGGACTTGCAGGGGCCGGAAAAGGCGAAGAGAGCGCGGGAAGGACAGCGGCAGTTTTGAATCAGCTGCATCCGTACTACATGTTCCTGACAACAGTCGCCATTAGCTTGGTTGATGCGTTTATTAACTCGGTGTTTGTATATGATGATGGTACCGTGTTTATTACCTATAATATGGACAGCTCTAAAAAGTATAAGGTTACTCTTTCGGATTTAGGTGGTATCCTGTCACCCGCACCAAAATCCGAGCCTTGAAACCCAGTATTCATGTGGGCTTTGAGGCTTTTTTTTTACCCTAATACATTGAATTGGCCGTTATTTGGCCGTTGTTGAACAAGAAAGGGCTGAAAAATGCGGTACAGTAAAGTTACAAATAAGGTTCATCTGATGGGTGAACGGCGCATCAGATCGGCTTCAATCGGTATGCTTTTGCTCGTTATCAGCATGTTGTTTTTTCTGACGTTGTTCATCCATCTAGACGAAGAAGATAATATTGTTCTGTATGCTTTGACATATAGCGCATACACACTGATTTTTATTGGAAACTTGTATTTACTGGTTCATACTGAGCTCAAATTGTTTATAGCTCCGCTCTGGGTCGGGTTATCTTTTTTAGTACTTGGCGGTACATTTTTCGTGATTTTTGCTTTCTTGCTATGGAGTTCGGTGCTCACGAATATTTTACTATTCACTTTGGTTTACTTTGTAGTGCTAATCGTGATAGGATGTATTTTCAAAGCTATCAGATTTTATAGCTTTAAAAATAGGAGTAAAGTCGGCTCATCGGTATTTACTGGTATTTTTGGTGTCGGAGTTGGTCGGGTTTTATATATCTTTATCAAAGGAATGTATGGCGAAACTGCAGTTAATGCAATGATGCCGTCAGTATTATTTCTTTTATCTATGATTTTTGGTATTGTGGGAATTCTTTACATGAATCAATATTTTCTTATAAAGAGTGGAGAATTTAGAAATATTCGTTGGAGTGATTAATGAAATCACGATTTAAGTTGAAGCGATTATTTTGATGGTAATGTATCGGAGCTTAGGCCAAAGTACGGAGGTATCTGTGATACTATGAAAATAACTGATAATAGATTAGAAGATAATCACTTTAAAACAATCAGCGATTTTAAAAAATGCATGCGGTTCCATGGTGAAGTTGTCTTGGAATGGCATTCTGAACAATACGGAATCTTTTGGGATGGAAGCCGCTGTTGTATTGCAAAAATAGATGGCTCAAACGAAAAATGGTGTAGCACCGCTGACGAAGTATTGGAATATAAGGTTGGCAAAGACCGACTGCGGGATGTGATCACACAGGTGAGGGTAACCGTCTGCCGGCGGCTGGTTTGGTAAGCAACAATACGGTTTTCAGCCAGATTACGGATACATTATGTTTGTGTTGGACAAACAATAACCAGGAAAGGTGAAAAATGATGAACACTATCGAAGAAAAATTCAGGCAAGGCCTGTTTGAGCTGCAAGATCTCAAGTATAAAGAATTTCAGTGCCGGCTCATGCCGAACGTAAATCCGGATACCGTCATCGGCGTGCGCACTCCCGAGTTGCGAAAACTTGCAAAAGAGCTGTCCCAATTGCCTGAAGCGGCAGAATTTCTTACAATTCTACCTCATAAATATTATGAAGAAAACAATCTGCACGGCTTTCTGATAGAAGCTGTCAAGGATTATGATGCTTGTATTGCCGCAGTGGAAGCGTTTTTACCGTACATAGATAACTGGGCGACCTGCGACCTGATGTCACCGAAGGTATTTAGAAAGCATCTTCCTGAGCTGTATGAAAAAATAAAGGTCTGGCTGAATTCCGGCCGGACCTATACGGTGCGTTTCGGCATCGAAATGCTGATGAGCTTATATCTTGATGACAAATTTCAACCTGAAATGTTAGAACTTGTTGCCGGTGTGCGCTCTGAGGAATACTACGTCAACATGATGATTGCATGGTTTTTCGCAACGGCGCTGACCAAAAAGTATGATGCCACTCTGCCGTATATCAAAGAGTTTAGACTGGAAAAGTGGACTCACAACAAAACCATCCAAAAAGCGGTTGAGAGCTACCGCATAAGTGACGAAGTAAAGACGTATCTGCGGACTTTAAAAGTGAAGCAAGACCGGAGGTAAAATGATGAAAGCGGTTTTCGTTATCTATATGCGGAAAAGGTGAGTGGATTGAGCAGTTCAACAAGCGGAAGCGTCTGTCCATATCCCTATATGGGAGGGGATTACATGCCTGCCGCCAAGGCCTTGTGCTTACCAAGGCTAAGACAGTATAAATCAGATAAAGTATTTGAGGTGTAATAGGAAAATGAAAAGATTAGCTTTTCTTTTCGTTGTATTCATTTTGCCATTTGTAATGGCCGGGTGCGGAAATCTGCCTTTTCCAAATAATAGCAAGCTGCAAACAGACAGCAGTCAGGTGCAAAGCAGCACAACTGATGAGCCGTCGCAAAGCAGCGCCATTCCATCATCGGACAATGCAGTGAGCGGTGATTCAGCGGTTCAAAGCAGGGCATCGGTAAGTTCAGTTCCGATTGGCGATATGTCTTCTCAAACACAGCGAGAGATATTGGAACAAACTAATGCGGCGTTGAATACAGAAGTCCTATTGATGCTGCCGACAAGCGTGCCAGTAAAGAGTGGCTATTATTTAACAGCAACTACGACTTCTCAGGCACAGGACTACAAAGTGAATTTATATGAAACTGCACAGCCCGCACAGGTTAATTCACAGGCTGCTTTAAAAGGGGGCCTTATTGCTACGGTGGAAGGAACCGAATACAAAGATGCGATGAACGCCAAAGAAAACATTTCAGGCTATGAGCAGGCAGACACTTCCAACTATGGAGAACTTCTGAATCTGGGCCATAATATCAAAGCTGTGGGAGACGCAGGCCTGGGTCATCAATATCTGATCTGGAATGAAGGGCGCTGGTGTCTTCGTGTAGACAGCCCGACTGACCCGGCCTATGAAAATAAAGAGTATCCGGACCGCGAACAACTGGCCAAAAACGTTGTTGCGTATCTGGAGGATCACATGCTGCCTGCTCCGCAGGAAATCGGCGTCATCACGATTAACATCTGGAATCAATCGTATGGAACAACCATCCGATGGCAGCATAATCAAACGGTGTATCAAGTTAGCAGTCAAGATCCTATGACGGCTCTAAAAGTTGCAGTAGCAATGAAATTTATTTAATGCAAAGAGATACTTTTCGAACTTCGCTTAATGTTCATGATATGTCTCTTGAGTACACGATCTAACTGTTAAAATTGGTAATGTTTAAAGAGCTTTGATGTTTGTTTCACAATTGTATTTTAAGCTAAAAGCCGAGGTAGCCAACACTTTTTGTGTGGCTATCCCGGCTTTTTACTGCGGGCTGTTTTGCAAGAGGCTCCTGCTTGCTGTTCGACCTCAACCGCTGATACCACCTGTATGCACGGAATGATAGACTTGCAACATTCGACATGATATAATAATTTCAAACATTATTTTTCCTAATTATGGCATTCGGTCTTCCATAATCTAAGACGGATATGCCGCTTTGCAGGAGGTGCAGCTATGCTGCGAATCGCTATTTGCGATGACCAGCCGAGAGAGCTGGAGATTATCAACGCATACATAACCGAATACCTTGCTACTCATACATTGGAAGCAAAGACGGAAAGATTCTCTCACCCTGATAAATTGCTGACCGCCATTGAAACCGGAAACTTTCATCTCTACATATTGGACATTGTCATGCCCCTGGTCAGCGGCATCGAACTTGGCAGAGAAATTCGCCGCCTCGACCGTGAGGCGCAAATTATCTATGTCACTACCGAGCCTCAGTTTGCTTTACAGGCTTATGCCGCAAGCCCCGTCAACTATTTGATAAAACCGATCGATAAACAGCAACTGTTCGACACACTCACTTTTGCCATCTCGAAAACAGACCTGTCCGAAGAGCAGACGGTTACGATTAAAACCACGGATGGTCTTCGGGTATTAAAGCTATCAGATATTCTTTGCTGCGAATACCGCAGTCATGCTGTTATCTTTACCTTGACAAACGGTGAGGAGGTAATCAGCCGTACCATTCGGGAAAGTTTTGCGGAATACAGTATGCCCGTTCTAAAGGATGCTCGTTTTTTACAATGTCACACCTCGTACCTCATTAATATGCGGCGGGTGGAACGCTTTGTAAAGGACAGCTTTACGTTGTACGGCGGAAAAGTTGTTCCTATTGCGGCAAAACAATACTCTGCTGTACGAGATACATATATGGATTACCTGATGGCAAAGGAGGGACAGCGATGATCCAGCTTCTTCCCGACTTAGTGCGGGCGGTCATATCCACCACTGCCAATGTCCTGCTGATGATAACGCTTTTGCAGCCGAAATATTCCAAAAAGGTTACGCTGTTGGCCATGCTTGGCATTCTTTTCGCTGATTTAGGCACGGCGATCTTCTGTTATCTCAGCGGGAACTTGACCTTGCTTTCAAAACTTGACGTTGTTCTGTTTGCGGTGCTGTGCTTCGCTGTGCGGCCGCTGTTTAATGACACTTTTATGCAGTGGCTGTTTTCCTATCTCACCGTCCAGAACATCAGTGACATCGTCATTATCCTCAGCTTTATCGGTTCAAGGAAGTTGCCATTCCCCGTTTACGCGAATTCACTGCTGCGTGTGATCCTGTTCGGTGCATTTCTGCTGGTCTTATCGCGCTATGTGCGTCCGCTGTATCGGCAGGCAGTGGAGCATTGGACGGCGTATTTCGCGGTGGCGCTGGGCATTTACATCACATTTAATTACTATGTTCTGTCTTCGGATGACATTGTTGTCACCCTGACCCAACAGGCTGTTTCGTTGCTTTTGGTGATTTTTATCGGACTCGCGGCCTATGGCTCCATTTTCCTCTCTCTCAAAAATCTTCAGCGGGAGTTTCGGGTCAAGGAGGAAAACCAAAAAATGCAGACGGAGCAGGAATATCTTAAATTAGCCGCCGGCAATATGTCAGAACGGCTCAAACTTATGGAGGAGGTGTCGGCGCAGAACAGCCTTGCCGCCCATGACCGCCGTCATTTCAACAATATGATTTTAGAGCTTTTGGAGAAAGGGGAAAATCATGAGGTTATCGCCCTGCTGAAAAAACAAAATCAGACTGCACCCAGGATTAGCAAGGTCTACTGTGAAAACCCTGTTGTCAATGCCGCTGTCTGCCACTATGCAAAGCTTGCGGAGCAGTCGGGCGTTCCCATTGTGATTGAACTGGATATTCCAAGAGACCTTCAGGAGGATGCCCTGGAGCTTTCCATGGTGGTGTCAAACCTTTTGGAAAATGCCATTGTGGCTTGCCTGAAACAATCGGGCAGTAAACCGTTATATATCAATTTTATCTGTCGCAATATCGGGCGTTTGCTTTTGGAGATGGAAAATCCCTGCACAGAGGATACTGCCCTTGACGAAAACGGCTATCCCGTTACCCATGAACAGGGTCACGGTTTAGGCAGTAAAAGCGTTATCGCCTTTGCAAAGAAATATGACGGCGAACTAATCTATTCCATCGAAAATGGTGTTTTTCGGGTTCGTCTGCTGGTGTGAGAACAGATAGATCCTATTTGTCAAGAGCGAATTTTAAGTGAATATGGGTTTTTAAGTGTAAAAATGAGTCTTTTAAGTGTAAAGGCTCATTTTTTCTTTTTATTATGGTATCATTTTGAAAGAAAATTGTAAAAATTCTACCATATATTTCAACGTAAAGGGAGTGTGTTCCAATGGAAAACCGCCGGCGCAGGCAGGAGGACGCGCCCCTCTCTGCCCCGAATGCAGAGGGCAATGTGTGGCCACAGCAGGTTTGCCCGGCTTTTGAGCCGAGAGCCGATACTCCGGGTGGGATACGGCAGTGCTGGTACTGCCGATGTTCCGACTTCCATTTGGACAAGCCTCGCTCACTGGATGTGGGTGTGTGCTACTGGCCGAAAAAGATATTAAAATAGGGGAGATAGAAACAAGATGAAAAAAAGATTTTTATGTATTTTGCTTTCGGTATGCCTGGTGCTGACCCTGATTCCGATTTCAGCAAACGCGGCTGCCGGTGAAATCTGGACGAACAGAGCATCCTATGTGAGCAGCAGACTGAACGGCGTATGCTACGGTAGTTCGAATTTTGTGGCGGTCGGGGCGGGCGGCACGATTCTGACGTCGCCGGACGGTGTGAACTGGGCAGACCGGACCGCCGCAAACTTTTCGGTGGTAGGCGGAGCGGACTTAAATGCCGTTTGCTATGGCGATGGAATGTTTATGGCAGTCGGAGCGGGCGGTAAGGTCATTACATCGATGGATGGAACGTTCTGGACGCAAAAAACAAGTACGGGGCATACCCTTACGGCGGTGGCCTATGGAAACTTCACTTTTGTGGCAGTGGGAGAGAGCTCTTCGGCGGGTTATCTTTACACTTCAACCGATGACGCCGCCAGTTGGACAAGTCACTATACGTCCACCGGTTATTTTCTTAATGGAATCTGTTATGGCAATGGTCAGTTTTTAGTCGTTGGGGATACGAATTATAGTGAGGCGAAAGTTTTGACCTTTTCTTACGGCAGCAGTTGGCAGGATAATTCCAGTTCCAATACTTCCTGGCAGGATCTCATTTCTGTGTGTTACGGAAACAATCTGTATGTGGCGTGCGATACGGAAAGCGGTATTTTGACATCATCAGATGGTACTACTTCTTGGGATTATCAGGATTACTTGAGTACCGGAATCGGTCACTCCGATGCGAATGCCTTATGCTACGGAGGAACAACCTATGTAGCGGTAGGCAGCTCCGGTACCGTCTATACCTCTGGGAATGGAATTACATGGGCGGCGAAATCGTTTGTTACGTCCAATCCCCTGCTTGGTGTATGTTATGGAAACGGGACCTATGTGGCGGTTGGTGAAAATGGCACGATCCTGTCCTCCGAAGCAGATGCTGCGCCGACGGTCACAGCGATTTCTCCAACAAGCGGTCCTGCCACTGGCGGAACCACCGTTACCATCACCGGAACAAACTTTACCGCCGTATCTGCGGTGAAATTCGGAACGTCCAGTGCGGCCAGCTTTACGGTGAATTCGACTACTCAGATCACCGCAACCTCTCCGGCCGGCTCCGGCACGGCGGACGTTACGGTTACTACCCCGGGCGGCACGAGTGCAACAGGCACTGCCGACCAGTTTACTTATGTTGCCGCGCCGACGGTCACATCAATATCCCCGGCGAGCGGTCCTGCCGCGGGCGGCACCACCGTTACAATTACCGGAACAAACTTGACCGCCGCATCTGCGGTGAAATTCGGAACGGCCAGTGCAGCCAGCTTTACGGTGAATTCGGCTACTCAGATCACCGCAACCTCTCCGGCCGGTTCCGGCACGGCGGATTTTACGGTAACTACCGCGGGCGGTACGAGTGCAACAAGCACTGCCGACCAGTTTACTTATGTCGCCGCGCCGACGGTCACATCAATATCCCCGGCGAGCGGTCCTGCCGCGGGCGGCACCACCATTACAATCACCGGAACAAACTTAACCGCCGCATCTGCGGTGAAATTCGGAACGTCCAGTGCAGCCAGCTTTACGGTGAATTCGGCTACTCAAATCACCGCGACCTCTCCGGCCGGTTCCGGGATGGCGTACGTTACGGTGACTACCCCGGGCGGCACGAGTGCAACAGGCACTGCCGACCAGTTTACCTATGTTGCCGCGCCGGCAGTGACAACCGGCGGAGCAAGCGATATTTCATCCACAGCCGCGACGCTGAACGGAACCGTGAACCCAAACAACGCGTCAACCACCGTAACATTTGAATACGGAAAGACAACCGGTTACGGCAGCACCGCGACGGCGGCTCAAAGCCCGGTCACGGGAACATCGGCTGTCGACGTGAGCTCTTCTTTGACAGGATTAACGCCTAATACAACTTATCATTACCGCGTTGCGGGAACAAACTCATCCGGTACTTCCAACGGTGAAGATAAAACATTCACCACCTTAGCAGCTATGCCGGCAGCGACAACCGGCGGAGCAAGCGATATTTCATCCACAGCCGCAACGCTGAACGGAACCGTGAACCCAAACAACGCGTCAACCACCGTAACATTTGAATACGGAAAAACAACCGGTTACGGCAGCACTGCGACGGCGACTCAAAGCCCGGTCACGGGGACATCGGCCGTCGACGTGAGCTCTTCTTTGACAGGGTTAACGCCTAATACAACTTACCATTACCGCGTAAAGAGCGTAAATACAGCCGGAACAATTTATGGACTAGACGCTACCTTTACGACATTGGCAGTTGCGCCTACGGTGACCGGAATCAGCCCGGAGAGCGGCCCCGCTTCGGGCGGAACCACTGTTACAATCACCGGAACTGCATTTACAGGCGCGACTGCTGTTAAATTCGGAACGACCAGTGCAGCCAGCTTTACAGTGAATTCTGATACTCAGATTACCGCGACCTCTCCGGCTGGCTCCGGCACGGCGGATATTACGGTAACTACCGCGGGCGGCACAAGTGTAACAGGCAGCGCCGACCAGTTTACTTATGTCGCCGCGCCGACGGTCACATCAATATCCCCGGCGAGCGGCCCTGTCGCGGGCGGAACCACCGTTACAATTACCGGAACAAACTTAACCGCCGCATCTGCGGTGAAATTCGGAGCGTCCAGTGCAGCCAGCTTTACGGTGAATTCGGCTACCCAGATTACCGCGACCTCTCCGGCCGGTTCCGGCATGGTGCATGTTTCGGTAACTACCGCGGGCGGCACGAGTGCAACAGGCAGCGCCGACCAGTTTACTTATGTTGCCGTGCCGACGGTCACATCAATTTCCCCGGCGAGCGGTCCTGTCACGGGCGGCACCACTGTTACAATTACCGGAACAAACTTAACCTCCGCATCTGCGGTGAAATTCGGAACGGCCAGTGCAGCCAGCTTTACGGTGAATTCGGATACTCAGATCACCGCAACCTCTCCGGCCGGTTCCGGTATAGCGTACGTTACGGTAACTACCGCGGGCGGCACAAGTGCAACAGGCAGTACCGACCAGTTTACTTATGTTGCCGTGCCGACGGTAACCGGGATCAGCCCGGCGAGCGGCCCTGTCGCGGGCGGAACCACCGTTACAATTACCGGAACAAACTTAACCGCCGCATCTGCGGTGAAATTCGGAGCGGCCAGTGCAGCCAGCTTTACGGTGAATTCGGCTACCCAGATTACCGCGACCTCTCCGGTAGGTTCCGGCATGGTGCACGTTACGGTAACTACCGCGGGCGGCACGAGTGCAACAGGCAGCGCCGACCAGTTTACTTATGTTGCTGCGCCGGCAGCGACAACATCTGCGGCAAGCAGCGTTTCATCCACAGCCGCGACGCTGAACGGAACCGTAAACCCAAACAGCGCGTCAACCACCGTGACATTTGAATACGGAAAGACAACCGGTTACGGCAGCACCGCGACGGCGACTCAAAGCCCGGTCACGGGAACATCCGCCACTTCCGTCAGCTGTTCTCTTTCAGGGCTGGATCCGAACACGACCTACCATTTTCGCGTAGTGGCAGTGAATGCAGGGGGTACCGCAACCGGAATGGATCAGACGTTTACAACGCCGGCGCTGCCGGTAACAGCAGCTGTTGACAGTGTTGCGGCAACAAACGGAACAATCACTGTAACGCTTGACAAGGTGCCCTCGGTTGCTCCGACCGCAGCAGACTTTACCGTGACAAGCACAATTGACGGCGGTACGGCAAACAGTTTGTCACTCAGCGGCTTTTCATGGAGTGCATCAACAAAAACGGTGACCTTTCGCTTTACACCGATTGCACAGGCTGCATCCTCACAAAGCGTGGTGATTGCTGTAAGCTACAATGGCGCGGAACCCGTTTCCGCAGCAGCGTTTACCGTTGACGCTATACCTGCGGTTTATGACACACTGGTAAGCATCACGGACCCGGAAGCCATAACAGGAATTGCAAACGGTACGGCAAAGACCGCAGCAGCCCTTGGATTGCCGGAAACCGTGGTAATGGTCACCAATAATGGAAACGTCAACGCCGATGCAACCTGGGATGTCGCGGGCTGTGACTACGACGAATCCAAAACGGCGGAGCAGACCTTTACGGTGAGCGGAACAGTAACCCTGCCGACAGGGGTTGTAAATACAAACAATGTGGCGTTGACAGCAGCAATCAGCATTACCGTAAAAGCCGCAACCGGCGGAAATGCACCGACTCATACAATCATAGGTTTTCTGCTGGATTATACAACGAAAACAGTACCTTATGGTACGAGCTTTGCCTCCTTGAATCTGCCTGATAAACTCAAAGCCGTTGGAAATGAAATCTCCAACCTTTGGATTAACGTTTCCGATTGGGTGTGCAGTGCGTTCAAGCCAACTGTTCCGGGTACTTATACATTTAAGGCCGTTCTCGACAGCGGCTATGTTGACAGCGGTTATGTTCTGGACAGCTCAGTGAGCGCGCCGGAAATCAAGGTAACCGTAAAAGAAAAGGAAACCCACCACTCTTCAGGCAGCAGTTCTTCCTCCCCAACAGTAAATACGGATAAGACGGAAACAAAAGTAGATTCGGCAGGCAATACCGCTACGGTAACCACCAAGCCGGACAGCGTAAGCACGACTGGAAATACGGCGAGTATCGAGGCCACGGTTCCGAGTGTTACCGTTGACAACACCCCAACCTCCACAAACGGGAGCACGGTAGATACAGCGAAAAAAGCGGCCGTTACGATTAATGTGCCAACCGAGGCAATCGTACAACAGCTGGCTGCGAAAAAGGACGTTGATCTGACCATAACCGTGCCGTCCAAAGTTGTAAAAGGCGCCGTTGGGAATGCTTCGGTTGCCATCAACGCAAACAAGGAAATCCTTGAGGCGGCAAAAGAAAACCTTACCGATGTAACCATTAAGATTAAGGACGCCGATACGCAGCAGCTTGCCTACAGCTGGACGTTTAAGGGCGAAGATCTGGCGAAATCCGCCGTTCCGGTAACAGATGTCAATATCTCAATGAGCGTGCACCTTACCACAGAAGTCCCCAAAGTCAATGTGATTACCCCGACCAACAAAGGTTTGGTGCTTTCCTTTGACCACAGCGGTTTGCTGCCGTCGGTAGCCAGTGTAAAATTTTCCGCGCTGGAAAAAGGTTTTAAACCGGGGCAGGCACTTTACTTCTATTACTACAATCCAACCACAAAGCAAATCGAGTCGCTGGGAAAAGACGCCTACACCGTAGACGCAGATGGAAATGTAACCGTACAGATCAGCCACTGCTCCGATTATGTGCTGCTGCCAAAAGCAGCACGCACCATCACGCTGGACACAAGAACCTATACCATGTCGCCGAAAAAGAGCTATGAAATCGGCGTAAAGCTGACCGGTGTATCAAATACAACGATAAAGGCATACTCTTCCACCAGGGGAGTTGCCAATGTGACCGTATTGAAAAACGGGAATGTAAAAGCAACTGGCGTAAAGCCCGGATTAACTTATATTATGATTGATGTTTACGACAGCAAGAACAAGTTTCTTACCCATGCGTCGGTCAGGCTGACCGTACAGAAAGGTGTAAAAGAAGCCGGCAACTCTGCAAGACAGTACGGATTATTCTAAGGCATTGTATTAAGGGCTGGATTTATCGTCGAAGATAAATCCAGCCCTTTTGTAAGAATAAGATGCAGTTTCGGCAAGTGTGCCGGATGCCCGTCAATAAAATATTCAAATTACATCTCAGCACTATTGACCGAATCGGTAAATAGTGCTATTCTTCTATTAACCGATTCGATCAATGAAGGTTTGAGGTGAATCTTGTGGAAAAATTTTTAAGTTTACCTGCCGAGAAACAAAATACAATGATTGATGCTGCTCTTACGTGTTTCGGTGCGAATGGCTATAAAAAAGCGTCGGTAAGTGATATTGCCTCTGTGGCTGGAGTTTCCAAGGCGCTGATTTTTCATTACTTCACATCAAAAAAAAATTTATATCTCTATTTGGTTGAGCTATGCGGTAATATTTTTATGAATGAGATTGATGAAAAGCTGGATAACACTGTCACAGATTTTTTTGACAGAATTAAAATAACAAGCGATATCGAGGTTTCACTTATGAAAAGGCACCCTGCGTTCCTGTCGTTTTTATCAAGTATGTATTTTGAAAACGACGAGGAAGTGAAAAGCGATATAAAAGCTATTTTGAAAAAAACGGAAGCTTTTAGGGACAGAATAACCCTGAATGGCATAGACACTTCAAAATTTAAGGATAATATTGATCTGAAGCTGGTGATGCAAATGCTTACATGGATAGGCGACGGGTATGCAGCTCAATCATCAAAAAATACAGAAACTGATTATGATGCCTTATTAAAAGTGTTATATAATTGCCTGGATATGTTGAAAAACAACTTTTATAAAGAGGAATACGTGTAAAGATTTCGTAAGCGTAACTTGATAAAGTGGAGAGGAGAATATTTATGTCTTCTTATGTAATTGGTTTTCAGGAGCTTGACAAAACAAAGCTTGCTATCGTCGGGGGCAAGGGCGCCAATCTTGGGGAACTCTCCAAAATCGAGGGAATCAGAGTCCCGCAGGGCTTCTGCGTTACGACGGAAGCATATAAAAAGGCAATCAAACAAATTCCGGAGTTACCTGCGCTCTTAGGGCAGCTTTCTTCTGTAGAAGCGCAGGACAGGGAAAACGTCACCGAAATCAGCGGAAAGATCCGTCAGGTTATCGAAAGAACGGCTGTCCCGGAGGATATCGCTGAAGCGGTAGTGCGCTATCTGGCAAAGCTGGGGGATAAAGACGCCTACGCGGTAAGATCCAGCGCCACGGCAGAGGATCTGCCGACAGCCTCCTTTGCCGGCCAGCAGGATACATATCTGAATGTCATCGGAAAAGAAGCTGTCCTGAAACACATCAGCAAATGCTGGGC
Source organism: Bacillota bacterium (assembly GCA_023391275.1). Classification (GTDB taxonomy): domain Bacteria; phylum Bacillota; class Clostridia; order Oscillospirales; family Acutalibacteraceae; genus Caproiciproducens. The sequence goes on from JAEWBE010000077.1 coordinate 15,053, forward strand.
ATCGCTCTTTACGGATAGGGCGGTGATTTACCGGCTGCAGAACGGCTTTGACCACAGCAAAGTACATCTGTCCGTTGTCATTCAGAAGATGGTTTTCCCGCAGGCGGCAGGAATCCTGTTTACCGCCGACCCCATCACTTTTAACAGGAAGGTTGTATCCATCGACGCGGGCTTTGGGCTTGGCGAAGCTTTGGTCTCCGGCCTGGTAAACGCAGATAACTACAAGGTGCGTGACGGCAGAATCATTGATAAAAAGATATCCGCGAAGAAACTGGAGATTCACGCCTTAAAAGAGGGCGGAACCGAGGAGCGGAAGCTCGCTGCCGAGCGGCAAAATGCACAGACGCTGACGGACGGTCAGATTTTAGAGCTTGAACGCATAGGCAGGACAATTGAGGCCTATTTCGGCCGTCCGCAGGACATCGAATGGTGCCTGTCTGAAAATAACTTCTTTATCGTTCAAAGCCGTCCCATTACCACCCTATACCCCGTACCGGACGAGCAGGATAGGAAAAACCACGTGTATATGTCGTTCGGGAACCAGCAGATGATGACAGACGCGATGAAGCCGCTGGGGCTTTCCTGCTTCCAGTACAGCGGTGGCGACGGGACGTTGATGATCCAAGCGGGAGGCAGGCTTTTCATGGATCTCTCTCACGATATGGCGTCAACTTTCGGGCGAACGCTTGCAGTCGCGGCAATGGGAAAAGTCGACCCTCTGATCGACAGCGCGCTAAAAAACTTAACGAAGCAGAAAGAGTTCATAAAATCGCTTTCACGCGGCAAGCGGTTTCTTAGCATGGGGTCGGGGTATTTTTCGTGGGCGTTGGTTACGCAGTTCATAAAAATCTACCGGTCGGGGGACGCGGGCGTAGTCCCCGCTTTGATGAGGAAAAATGAGGCGGCTATAAAGGAGCTTGAGAAAAAGTTCGCCGCGCTTTCCGGCGATGAGCTTTTTGCCGCGGCTGATGCGGAATTAAAACAGCTTATTAAGGTGATCGGAGACCCTCAGGGGTTGGGTTCTGTCTGGACCGGGACCCTCGCGGTGAGCTGGGTCAACAAAAATGTGGAGAAATGGCTCGGCGAGAAAGGCGCTGCGGACACGCTGACACTGTCCGCGCCGAACAATGTAGCGGGTGAGATGGGGCTTGAACTGCTGGATGTTTCAGATGTGGTGAGACAGTATCCGGCGGTGGTGGAATACCTAAAAACAGTGAAACCTAAGGGGACGGATGTGTTTTTTAATGGTCTTGGCAAATTGGAGGGCGGCGAGGACGTAAGTAAAGCCATGCGAGAATTTTTAGCAAAATACGGCGTGCGCTGCTCCGGTGAGATAGACATCACAAAGCCGCGCTGGACAGAGGAGCCATCCGCGCTTGCCCCGATGATTCTGAGCAATATCGAAAACTTCACGCCAGGCGCACATAAAGAGATATTTGAACGGGGACTGAAAGAAGCCGAGGAAAAGCGGCGGGAAATTCTAAGCCGCCTTTCGAAGGGCAAGGCGAAAAAAGCGGAGAAAATGATCAGCCGCATACGCAACTTCATCGGCTACCGGGAGTATCCCAAGTACGTCATGGTTTGGCGCTATTGGATAGTCAAACAGGCCCTCCTGCGGGAGGCCGAAAAGTTGGTTCAATGCGGGGTTTTCCGCAAGAGGAAGGATATTTATTATCTGTCTTTTGAGGAACTGCGTGAGGCTGCCCGGACGAAGAAATTTGATTATAATAAAATATTGAAGCGGGAAGAGGAGTTCGAAGTTTACGAAAAACTGACGCCACCGAGGCTGATGACTTCCGAAGGAGAGATAATCCCAGGCGAATACGACTCGGGAAAGGCGTCAAAAGGAGCGCTCATCGGAATACCCGCGTCGTCGGGGGTTGTGGAAGGCCGCGCTCGTGTTATTCTCCGGCTGGAGGATGCCGAACTATCAAAAGGTGACATTTTAGTGACAAGATTCACAGACCCAAGCTGGACGCCGGTTTTCGTGTCCATTAGCGGATTAGTGGCAGAAGTGGGCGGAATGATGACACACGGCTCCGTCGTCGCGCGGGAATACGGCCTGCCCGCAGTAGTAGGCGTGGAAAACGCCACCAAACTGATTCATGATGGGCAAAGAATTCGGGTGAACGGAACGGAAGGGTATGTGGAAATCCTGGATAAATGAGAACAACAAATCACGAATCTCTGTGCTTAGGTTATGCAATGGCTGACTGGGCACAGATGATATAGCACGTTATGAGCATACTATGCTTTGGTTTAACTTCCGTTTACATTGGCGCAGTAAAATATCCGCGAGGTGGGAATATGAGCAAAATCTTAATTGTGGACGACGACCCGAACATCCGTGAACTTGTCCGTGTTTACTTAAAGAACAGCGGCTTTGATGTGGTTGAAGCCAAAGATGGTTGCAATGCGCTCGAAAAAATGGACGGTTCTCCCGATCTTGCGGTTATCGACCTTATGATGCCGAATATGGACGGCTACGAGCTGTGCAGGAGACTCCGCAAGTATTACGAGAATCTGCCGGTCCTTATGCTGACGGCAAAAGGCGACTTGGATTCCAAGGCGAAAGGTTTTGAAGTCGGCACAGACGATTACCTCACAAAACCTTTCGAGGGTGCGGAACTTGTAATGCGCGTCAAGGCATTGTTGCGACGTTACAAAATTGAGAGTTCGCAGCTAATTCAAATCGGAAGTGTAGCGATCGACCGCAACAGCTTCACCGTCAACGGCGAGGACATCCCTCGCAAGGAGTTTGAACTGCTTTTTAAACTGGCGGGCTTTCCGGGGAGGACGTTCAGCCGCGACAGCCTGATTGAAGACGTGTGGGGATATAACTTCGACGGCAACGAGCGTACCCTTGATGTGCATATCGGAAGGCTGCGTGAGCGGTTTCCGGCCGAAATAAGCGGTTTCAGGATTGTCACCGTGAGGGGCTTAGGCTATCGGTTGGAGGTGACGGCGTGAACGAAAAGCTGAAAATTACGCTCAGCATACTTGGTTTTACGGTAGTACTGACTCTATGCGCCGTTGCGGGACACTTCCTGCTATCATTGATGGCAGCCTTACCCGCTGCCGTGGATGTTGTCGCTTCGCTATGGGTGGGTTTTTTGATTTTTGCGCTGCTGGCGTGGATAATACACTTAATCGCCGAGCAATTTTACCAAGGCGATAACCGTCGGCGAGGAAGCTGGGAAGATACTTTGACTGCGTTGGAACAAATCAGTCGCGGCGAATTTTCCGTTTTTCTCCCCGAAAACGAAGATGTCCACTTCAATGACCTGACGAAAGCCGTAAACGATATGGCGAGAAATCTTGGTGACCTTGACAAAATGCGTTCGGATTTCATTTCAAATGTGTCCCACGAAATACAGTCGCCGCTCACATCCATCAGCGGGTTCGCCGCACTCCTCAAAACCGACTTGCCCGAAGAGGAGCGCCGTCGCTACGCCGAAATAATCGAGACCGAAAGCAAGCGATTGTCGGGACTGAGCAATAATCTAATGAAACTTTCGAGTCTTGACAACCAAACAATAACCCGACACGACTTCCGGCTTGACAAGCAACTGCAAAATGTTGTCCTCGCACTTGAACCGCATTGGGCGGCTAAGAATATCACTCTCGAAGCGGATTTAGAGAAAACAACGGTTAATGGTGATGAAGAACTGCTTTCGCAAGTATGGATGAACTTGCTCCACAACGCCGTTAAATTCACACCGCAGGACGGGATTATATATGTGTCGCTGAAAGACAGAGCTGTAAAGATTGCAGATACGGGGTGCGGTATCCCGCAGGAAGAACTGCCGCGCATATTCGAGCGCTTCTATAAGGTAGACAAAGCCCGCGACCGCAGCCTTGGCGGCAATGGGCTGGGACTGTCGATAGTTAAAAAAATCCTTGATTTGCACGAATGGCCGGTTCGTATAGAAAGTGAACTTGGCAAAGGCACGACCTTCACGATAACACTTCCGGAAAAATAAGCACCCGCGTTTATCTTCCGTTTACACAGCATTTAACCTCTGTTTAATTTGGAGCCGTAGAATTGGCTCATCAAATCAAACGGAGGTAATTTTATGAGCAATGTCATAGAGGTTAAAGATCTTGTCAAACAGTATAACGGTGCAAAGTCGCTGTCGGTGAACGGCGTAAGTTTCAACGTGGGTGAGGGGGAATTCTTTGCCTTCCTCGGACCCAACGGGGCGGGCAAAACCACAACAATATCAATCCTCACAACCACGCTCTCCAAAACAAGCGGCGAGGTGAAAATCGCGGGGTTTGACGTTGACAAACAGGCGCGGCAGGTTCGCGAGCATATAGGGATTATTTCGCAAAAGCCCAGCCTTGACACCAATCTTACTGCCGAGGAAAATATCCGCTTTCACGCCGCCTTATATGGAATGTACGCTTATCGCCCAAGTTTTAAGCTGATGCCAAAGGCCTACCGAGAACAGGTTGGGCAGCTCGCGGAAATCGTCGGCATCTCGGATTCACTTTTTAAGCGCGTAAGCAAACTGTCCGGTGGTATGCAGCGTAAGTTCGAGATAATTCGCAGTCTGATGCACACGCCCGGGGTGATGTTCCTTGACGAGCCGACGCAAGGGCTTGACGCAGTGAGCCGCAGGGGATTATGGGATTACATCAACACCGTGCGCGAGCGATTTGGCACAACAGTATTCCTCACCACACACTATATTGACGAGGCGGAAGACGCCACAAATGTCTGCCTTATTAATAACGGGAAAATTGCATTTCTCGGTACGCCCGACGCAATGAAGCATCAGATTGCCTTTGACCCTACGCCGCGCGTGTGCCTGCCCTCACTTGAGGACGCATATATTGAGTTTCTGAATAAGGACAAGGAGGCTGCGTAAATATGGAAGCAATCATCACAAAAAAGCAATCACGGGCTGTCCATGAAATCAGTGCTGTATGGGCGCTTATCTGCCGTGAAGTCACCGCGGCGTTTAAGTCGCCGGGTATGCTCGTTATGAGTTTTGCTATGCCAATTATCATGATGGGTATGGTAGGCGGCAATCTCACGCAGAATATGGCGGGCGGCTTAGGCTTCAACTTCGGTATGTTTATGCTTGTCGGAATGATGATCAATATGCTCTATACATTCACGTCAAACGGCGTCGCTTCGCTTGTTGACGACCACGACAATAATTTTTCCGAGGAACTTCTGGTCGCGCCTGTTTCCCGGTATGCCCTTGTCGTAGGAAAAATCCTTGGTTCATGGCTGCCCGCGGCCACGAGTATGCTGGGTGCGATGATAGTCGGCGCGCTTATGGGCATTTCGCTCACGCTGACGCAATTTCTCAGCGTACTCGCTCTGTCACCGCTTATGTGCCTGTCAGCCGGCGCGATGGCAATTGTTCCTATCGGCTTGATAAAAGACCGCAAGATAGCCAATATGGTGACGATGCTGATTACAATGCCGCAGATGTTCCTGTGTGGCGCGATTATCCCGATTAACCATTCAAGTGGAATCCTGTGGTTGATCAGCAGGATTCTGCCTATGACATACAGCCTCGACCTTACCCGTGCAGTGGTGTATGCAGGAACGCGAGAATACAGCGACGTTGTGCTGTTTAGTCCTGCCGTGAGCATAGCCGCTACCGTTATAGTCGCTGTTGTTTGCCTTGTGGTCGGTACGTTTTTCTACGCAAGGAGTGAGAAAAACAGGTAGAATATCACTTTGAATTGAGCCCAAATTGAGTTGTGCGATTACGAGCATAAGCAAGAGTCAAACGGAATTCGTATTTTGAGCATAATGCGTCATCTCATCTTCCCATTGGGCCTCTCATTATGTTTACAATTGATTAATTAATACAAGAAACAAGCCCGAAAAAGCGTTCAAAAACGTTCTTCCGGGCTAATCTTTTGCAGATTTTTATTTTTGGGACCTGTTTTGCAACAGCCCATTGTGCATTATTAAACAGTCCCCTACTTTATTACAGATTCTCTAACTGCTCTAAGATATTCGGAATAACTTTAGCTTCAATGCCGGGCGTGTACATTGTTCAGAAAAAGTGATCGGTTCTCTTCCGCATGAGTACTATAATAATATTATGTTTGTTTTTTATGGCAGTGAATTCACAGCGATAAAGTGGATGCACTTTCCATCGACTTCTTTGACTGTTTTTGGTACGATATAAACCTAAGGAAAGATAGATCTATTTTTGTATCGAATCAATTACTAAACCTATAAAGGTGGGATATGAAGTATCTATTCAACATAGTGGAAATTATTTTTTTAGTATTTTTTTGCTGCGTAATATATATTTTCGTGACATATGAAAACCTCCTACCGCAGTTTCATCTTACGGCAGGAGGTTTATTTTTTTCAATGGCTGTTCTTGCTGTTTCAGTGCATTTTCTGCTATTCCTTTTACCTTTAATCGGATTTCTTTTCAGGATTATAATGCTCCACGATGGAATTCGTGTCTGAATTTACAATAATGATCTCCGTACCGAAATCAGCGGCTTTTTTTACGGATTCAGCTGGAGCCTTATCATCTGTAATAATCGTATTCAGATATTCAAGACTCATCGAATTACATAATGAATTAACATCCCATTTGGAATAATCAAGCAGCAGAATCCGTTTGGTGGCAATGGATGCCAGCGCTTTTTTGGTCGTTGTGAGCGTTTGCGTGTGCTCAAATGCTCCACCGGGAACACGGAAAGCACGGCATGAAATGAAAGCGATATCTGCCTTATATTGTGAAATCCTGTCCGGCTCCGCAAACAGAATCGAGCGGTTTGCGTGATTCAGAAAACCAGTCGGAATCAGCACCTGAACGCTGCTGTTATTGGATAAGGTCAAAGCGGCGGCTAAACTTGATGTGATAACCGATAAGGGCATATTTTTGGGGATCATGGTTACCATTTGTTGTATAGTGGTACCCGAGTCCAAACAAATGCTCGCAAAAGGGACCAGATACTGCAATGCTACGGATGCGATTGCTTCCTTCTCTTTTTTGTTCTCTTCTATCTGAACATAATAATCGGTCTCCTGAGCGTTTTTTAACAAAACGGCATAGCCGTGCTCACGCCTTATAAAGTTCATTGCCTGTAATTTGTCAAGATTCCTTCTAACCGTCATCTCGGTGCAATCGAGAAGTTTGGAAAGTTCATTAATTGAAATGATATTTTTGGACTGCATGATTTCAATAATTTGAGCATGTCGGTCTTTTTGCATACTGTGCGCACCTTTATCCATTTAATATTTTTATACATCAGATCTTTGAACAGTTCCTTATCGATCCTAATATATTATAGCCTTATTATAATATAGAATCGCAAACAGCACAATAGATTGTTCAAAAATGTTTTAATTAGCACAAATAGCACAGAAAAACGAACAGACTATATTGACATTTAGTGCTGATGTGTTTATAATGTTGTATATAGCAAGGGAAACCCATATAAATGAACATATAAAAGTTCTATAATTAACAAATGTAAGAGGGATAGAACATTGTGAGCACATTTTATATTTTGGGAGTTGACCAAAGCACGCAGGGTACCAAAGCGGTTCTGTTCAATGGGCAAGGGAAAATTATAGGAAGATGCGACCTCCCCCATAAACAGATAATCAGCGAGGAAAGCTGGGTGTCCCATGATCCGGAAGAAATTTACCGCAATGTCGTTGCTGTTTGCAAGCAGGTTGTTGAAAATACCGGAATTGACAAAAAATTAATCGCCTGCATGGGAATAGACAATCAGCGTGAAACCACGGTCGGCTGGGACAGAAAAACCGGACAACCGGTTGGGGATGCAATTGTCTGGCAGTGCAACAGGGCGAAGAAGCTCTGCGACCGGATCGGCGCAGATTCGTCTGCCGGCGATGAAATTTACAAAAAAACATGCTTGAAATTATCACCATATTACCCGGCGGCCAAAATGGTATGGATGACCGAGAATTTCCCGGATATCGGGGAAAAGATAAGAAATCATACTTTGGCGTTGGGAACCGTCGACAGCTGGGTTATTTATAAGCTTACGCACGGGGTGTCTTTCAAAACGGATTATTCCAATGCCAGCAGAACACAGTTGTTTAACATCAAAGAGCTTCAGTGGGACAGGGAGCTCTGCGGCAGATTCAACATTCCGATGGATGCGCTTCCTGAAGTCTGCGACTCCGATTCAATCTTTGGCTATACGGATTTGGACGGGTACCTTGAGAAACCCATTCCGATCCGCGGCGTTCTGGGAGATTCCCACGGCGCCCTGTTCGGACATAACTGCCTGAGCAGTGGCGATATCAAAGCGACTTACGGAACGGGGTCGTCCGTCATGCTGAATACGGGCTTCGAGCCGTTTTTCAGCGAACACGGGTTGTCCACGTCGCTTGCATGGAAAGTAAAAGGAAAAGTTTCCTATGTACTGGAAGGAAACATCAATTACACCGGGGCGGTTATTTCATGGCTGAAGGACTCGCTTGGGCTCATTCAGTCTGCCACCGAAACGTCAAAGCTTGCGAGTGAAGCGGATGTGCATGATCAGACTTACATCATCCCCGCGTTTTCCGGCCTGGGTGCTCCCTGGTGGAGGGACGACACGCATGCTTTGATAACCGGAATGAGCAGAACAACCGGCAAAAACGAAATTGTGAAAGCGGCCTGCGAATGTTCTGCGTATCAGATCAATGATGTCATTGAGGCGATGAGAAAAGACACCGGACTCAATATCTTACAGATGTGTGTGGACGGCGGCCCCACAAGAGACAAGTATCTGATGCAGTTTCAGAGCGATATTACCAACATCAGCATCAAAATACCGGATGCGGAAGAGCTTTCCGTAATCGGGGCCGCCTATCTGGCCGGTATTTCCGCAGGCTTGTATGATGAAGCCGGTATTTATAACGCTATTTCATACAGCGGGTATCAGTCGCGCATGGACAGCGGCATCCGAAACGGAAAGCTCGCCGGATGGAACAAGGCAATAAAAATGCTGCTTGACAGTAGGGAGGATAAGAAGTGCTGAACGAACAACAGATTAAGAAATTGAAGCTTCAGGCGTCTGGAATTTGTGAAAAAACGGTGGAACTGATTTATCACGGAGGAGGGGGACATATCGGCGGTGATTTGTCGGAAGTGGATATCATGGTTGCCCTGTTTAACTACATGAAATATGATCCCAAAAATCCGCAATGGAGTGACAGAGATTATTTCATACTGAGCAAGGGTCACTCATCCGAAACCTATTACACTCTTTTGTCGGAGTATGGATATATCGATAGGGAAGAACTTGATACATACGGGACCTTCGGGTCTCTGCTCGGAGGTCACCCCAACAAGAAGATCGCCGGCGTCGAAGCAAATACCGGGTCTTTGGGCCATGGCCTGGGGATGGCCACAGGAATCGCGCTGGCACTGAAAAAGAACCGCAAGGAAAACCGCGTGTATGTGCTGACCGGCGACGGGGAGCTTGGCGAAGGAAGCAACTGGGAGGCCCTGATGTCCGCGTCAAAATATAAACTGGACAACATGACCTGGATTGTCGACCGGAATTTTCTTCAGATCAGCGGTAAGACGGAGACGGTCATGCCGCTTGAAAACTTAAAGGAAAAGGCGGAAGCGTTCGGCTTTAAAACCGTTGAGATCAACGGACACGATTTCGATCAGATATTCACCGCGCTGAACATCAGGGAAAAGGATCAGCCGGTCTGCATTATTGCCGACACGGTGAAGGGAAAAGGACTTGTCTGCGCGGAGAACAAGGCGGAGTGGCACCATAAGACCCCGACGAAAGAACAGGTTGAGCAAATGAAAAAAGACATGGTTGAATACAGAAAGGAACTGGCTTAATGGAAAAAGAATCATGCAGCAGTGCTTTTTCCAAGATGATTCTTGAAGAAGCCAAAATCAATAAGGATATCACGGTTGTTTGCACTGATTCGAGAGGATCTGCAAAGATGGGGACTTATCCCGACGAACTACCTGAGCAATTCGTGGAAATGGGAATTGCCGAACAAAATGCAGTTACGGTTTCTGCCGGGATGTCTTATATAGGGAAAAAAGTATTTGTAATCGGGCCTGCAAGCTTTTACAGCATGCGTTCCGCCGAACAAGTCAAAGTCGACGTTGCCTATTCCCATAACAATGTGGCGGTGATCGGCATCAGCGGAGGAATCAGCTATGGGGCTTTGGGGGCGACGCATCATTCTCTTCAGGACATTGCATTAATGCGGGCAATACCGAATTTGACAGTTGAAATTCCTTCCGACGCAACGCAGATGCGGGCTGTTACCGCTGAACTGCTGAAAGCGGGAAGACCGACTTACATAAGGATTGGAAGAAATGCGGTTCCCGTCCTCTATCATGACATGTCAGAAGTCAGAATCGGCAGGGCGAACAGATGGTTTTCCGGGCACGACGCTGCCGTCATCGCGTGTGGGCAGCTGGTCAGCAAAGCCCTTGAAGCCGCGGAACTGCTGAAAAAGGAAGGAATCAATATCACGGTTGTGGATATGCATACCATTAAGCCGCTGGATACCGATATGATCAGGAGTGTGGCGGAAGAGTGCCGGTGCATCCTCACCCTGGAAGAACACAGCATCTACGGCGGTCTGGGCGGCGCCGTTTCCGAATATATCGCGCAGAACAGACCCGTCCCGATGAAAATATGCGGGATACCGGATGAAGACGTGCCAAACGGCACGGATGAAGAAGTCTTTCAATATTACAGAATGGATTCGGAAGGAATCGCTGAGAAAGTCAAGGACCTTATCAGGATAAAAACGACCTGTAAAAATGAATAATCAGGGAGGAAACAACAATGCAGGGAAAAATGAAAGTATGCGTATTGGTTGGCAAGCAAAAACTCGACTGGGTTGAACGGGAGATTCCCCAGCCCAAACCCGGAGAACTGCAGATCAAGCTGGAATATGTGGGCGTCTGCGGCTCGGACCTTCACTTCTATCAGGAAGGCTGCCTCGCTAACTGGAAACTTGACGGGCCGCTTGCACTCGGGCATGAACCGGGGGGCGTTGTTTCTGCGGTCGGCGAAGGCGTCGAGGGCTTTTCCGTGGGAGATAAAGTGGCGATCGAACCTGCGGTTCCATGCGGAAAATGCGAAGACTGCAGAAAAGGCCACTATAATCTGTGCAAAAACGTTAAGATGCTCGCGATTCCGCACGAACGCGACGGCGTATTTTCGGAGTACTGCGTCCATGACGCTTCCATGTGCTACAAGCTTCCGGATTCTGTCGGCACCATGGAGGGCGGACTGCTTGAACCGCTGAACGTGGGGATGCACGCGACGGAACTGTCGGATGCAAGAGTCGGTGAAAGCGCCATCGTCCTCGGAAGCGGCTGCATTGGGCTATGCACGATCATGAGCCTGAAGGCCAGAGGCGTCAGCGAAATCTACGTGGCAGACGTTCTGGACAAACGGCTTGAAAAGGCGATGGAAGTCGGCGCAACGAGGGTCTTCAACAGCAGGAAAGAAAATATCGAAGAATTTGCAAAAACACTCCCAGGCGGAGGCGTCGATCAGGTATATGAGTGTGCGGGCAACCGGATCACGACCCTGCAGACCTGCAGGCTGATCAAGCGCGCCGGGAAGGTCACGCTGGTCGGTGTTTCGCCGGAACCTGTCCTTGAACTTGACATTGCCACCCTAAACGCAATGGAAGGAACAATTTATTCCGTTTATCGCTACAGGAACCTGTACCCGAAAGCAATTGCGGCGGTTGCGTCCGGAGCAATTCCGCTCGAAAAGATCGTTTCGCACGTATTTGATTTTAAAGACTGCATCCATGCAATCGAATACAGTACGAACCATAAGGATGAGGTCATCAAAGCGGTCGTAAAATTCTGACCGCGTATTTTATCAGGCAGAATGCCACCCCTTGCAAGAACAGTTTACAATAAGATTCATCTCTTATTTGCGCCGTGCAGAAATCTGTTGAATGTCCCGGACATTTGTCTACTGATAGATTACAATAGGCTTTTATGTTTGTTTTGTTAATTCAATCATATCAATCAGGAGTCTGTTGCTTTCTATATAAAGTGATAAAAGCAGAGTTTGCCGTGTCTGTTTTTTTCGCTCGGTTTGGGTCACGGCTAATTGTATTAATTTGGAGGAGAAAAAAATGATGAGGAAAAAACTGTTATCTGTAGCAACCGCAGCGCTGCTGGCGGTATCCATGTTGGCGGGGTGCGCATCGTCGACGCCCTCTGCAGCTTCTTCCGGGGCCCAAGTCGGTACGACCACCGCCAGCACGGTGGCAAAAGCGGGCGACAGCGCTACCGGCAAAACGGTACTCGCTGACCAGAACTTCGATACATCTTATACGCCAAAGAAGAAGAGTTACAAGATCTACTGCACATACAAGAACATCCACAGCTGGTATGACGCGATCAAGGCCGGCGTTGACGCGGCGGTCAAGGATATGGAAAGCAAGGGTGTCAAGGTCGATTATGAGTGGTATGGACCGGCTGAGCCTGACGCCGTTGACCAGGTCAATTCGATCGAAACCGCAGTAGGTCAGGGGTATGACCTGATTGCAGTCGATGTCAATCAGCCTGAAACAACGGCAAAAGCAATCGACGCTGCCGTGGCAAAAGGTGTTCCGGTTGCGACCTTCGCAAGCTCCGACGTGGAGAATTGCCAAAGAGCGTTCTTTGTAGGCAATACGGACAACTACGGCGACGGCTGCACGCTTGCAAAAGCTGTTTGTGAAAAAATGGGCGGCAAGGGACAAATCGCTATCCTCTCAGGAACTATGGGCGCCGCATCCCATGAAGCAAGGCTGAAAGGCTTTAAAGACACGATCGCGAAATATCCGGACATCAAAATCGTTGACGAACAAAGGGATAACGACGCGGTTGAGAAAGCGATCAGCATCACGGAATCCTGGCTGCAGGCTTACCCGGACCTCGGCGGTATCCTCTGCAACAACATGTCCAACCCGGTTGGCGCCTGTCAGGCGGTTAAAGACGCAGGCAAGTCCGGAAAAATCGTAATTGGCGGCATGGACCATGACCTTCGTACACTCAACTACCTGAAAGACGGCACCCTGTATGTTGCGCAGGTTCAGAACTGCTACGACATGGGCTACAAGCTGATCTACAATGCAATCAAGACAGTCGATGGCGAAAAGGTTCAGGAATCGACGGCAGTTGGCTCAACATCTGTCTATGCGGCGGATGCTGATAAATTCATCAAGATGCTTTATGGAGATAATACAGATGCAAAAGCTCAATCAAAGAAATGATGATTATATCATTGAAATGAAGGGCGTCACCAAGACCTTTCCCGGTACCAAAGCGCTGGATAAAATCAGCCTTAAGTTACGGAAAGGTGAAATACATGCCTTGGTCGGCGAAAACGGCGCCGGTAAAAGCACTTTAATGAATGTTCTTACCGGACAGATTTCTATGGACGAAGGAGAGATCTTCATGGAGGGGGAGCCTTTAAGGCTCTCCACTCCTGAAGAGGCTCTGAAAAAAAATATCGTCTTAGTTCCTCAGGAGCTGAACCTGGTTCCTGAATCCAGCGTCGCTGAAAATATTTTTCTCGGAAACGAAATTATGAATTTCGGATGGATCAATTCTAAAGCCACCCAGAAAAAGGCAGAAGAGATCCTTAAGCTTCTCAATGTTGAAATAGATGTTACGCAGCCGGTAAAAAATCTGTCGGCGGCTTATCAGCAGCTGGTTTCTATTGCGCGCGCCCTGGCCTATACGCCAAAGGTGTTGATTCTGGATGAACCGACATCCGTTCTTACCAATGTTGAAGCAAAAAATCTTTTTAAGTCGATGCAGACGCTGAAAGAACAGGGTACAGCGATGGTCTTTATCACCCATCATTTGGACGAGGTAATGGAGCAGGCGGATCGGATAACCATTATGAAGGATGGAAAATTGGTTGAAGAAGTTCCTGTCTCAGAAATCACCAAAGATGAAATGATAACAAAAATGGCAGGAAAAAAAGTACAGCAGATGAAGAGAGTCAAAAGAAACGTATCAGACGAGATTTTTTATGAAGCAAAGCATCTCAGTAGAAAAGGCGAGTTTGAGGACGTTAATTTCAGTGTTCATAAGGGTGAAATTTTGTGTGTCGCCGGTTTGGTCGGAGCCGGAAGAACAGAAATCTTCAGATGTGTATTTGGAATAACGCAGAGCGATTTGGGCGCACACACTTACATTGAAGGGAAAGAAGTGGTGATCAGTTCCCCAATGTCTGCGATCGCTCATGGAATGGGGTATGTATCAGAGGAAAGAAGGCATGATGGAATCACGCCGGGCATGTCGGTTATGGAAAACATGGTGCTCCCTTCCTATGAGCAGATGCTGAAACACGGGTTAATTGATTACAGTCAGGCTGCTTCGCTTGCTGATCAATATATCAAAGAAATGTCAATCAAAACCGCATCCAGAGATACCCTGATAAAAAACCTGTCCGGCGGCAATCAGCAGAAAGTCATTGTTGCCAGATGGATTGCCAAAGGCGTCAAGATGCTTATCCTTGATGAACCGACCCGTGGTATTGATGTGAACGCCAAGGGGGAAATCCATAATCTGATTCGCGAACTTGCAGACCATGGCGTCGCCGTAGTCGTGATTTCTTCCGAAATGGATGAAGTATTCGCGATGGCTGACAGAATCATGGTGATATACCGCGGCAAAGTGAGCGGGTTTATCGATGATGTCGATCTGACCACACAGGAAGATGTGCTTAAGGTAGCTTTTCAGTAGCAGGAGGTTTCATTAATTATGAATAAAACAATTAAATTTTTAAAGACCACAGCGGGAATGGTGCTGATTGTTACCTTATTAGTAGGAGTCGCTGTACAGATTGCTACGGGTAATTTTTTTACCGCATATAATATCAGTACCCTGACAAGGGCCGCGTCGTTTGTAATCATCGTCGGTTTCGGGCAAACAATTGTCCTTTTAACGGGGGGCATCGATCTTTCCGTAGCAACAATCGGCTCTGTATGCGGCATGGCAAATGCCATCTTTATGGTTCAGTATGGAATCAATCCGTTTCTGTCCATTCTCATTACGACCCTTTTCGGAATTCCGCTTGGCGCAATCAACGGTTTCTTTATTGCAAAATTCAAGATGACACCCTTTATCGTTACGCTTGCCACGATGGAGATTTACAGGGGCGTTGTTTATGTTATTACAAAAGGAATGCCGGTTACAGGAATGCCGGATTCTGCGCAAAAGCTTGCGAACGGTGTCATAAACGGCATCCTTCCCAATATCGTTATTATCATGGTCGTTATCTGCATCCTGCTGACGGTTACGCTGAAAAAGACAAAGTTCGGCCGTTATGTTTATGCTCTTGGCGGCAACAGAAGCTGTGCGAAAATTGTGGGAATTCCCACGGAAAAGATTGAAATTCTGGTCTACTGCCTTAGCGGCCTCCTGTCTGCTTTCGCCGGCGTTATGATGTCCTGCAAGCTTGCGTCATTTCAGGCAAGCATTGGGGAGAGCTGGCAGATGGATTCCATTACGGCAGCGGTTCTCGGCGGAACTTCAATGGCTGGCGGCATAGGATCGGTCGTCGGCACAATCGTGGGCGGCTTCCTCAGCAGCGTTATCAGTACCTGCATTACACTGCTGCGGGTATCTTCCTACTGGGAGACAATCGTTACAGGCGCGGTAGTACTCATCGCTGTTTTCATCGATGCTGTCAAAGACAATGAAGTGTTTCGTGAAAAATTCAACAGAAGATTCAAGAAACATGAAAGAGCCGATACAACCCAATGACAATCTATCTGATTCGGCACGGAGAAACAGACTGGAACCGGGAATTAAAAATTCAAGGCCAGGCAGACATTCCTTTAAATGAAGCCGGGCGGGCACAGGCAAGGTTAGCAGCTGAAAAAATGGCAGGCATACCGGTGGATATTGCTTATACAAGTCCGTTGAAACGATCACAGGAAACCGCGGAGCTCTTTCTGGCAGGCAGGGAGAACTGCCCTCTGCATACAAATCAGCTTCTGAAAGAAATTTCTTATGGCGTAAGAGAAGGACAGTCGCTGCCGCTCATTTATAAATGTCCGCTTTTAAGGCTGCATAACTATTTCCAACACCCTGAAAAATATATTCCGCCGCGGGGCGGCGAAACAATCCAGGAACTGAAAGCAAGATGCCGGTCCTTTCTGGAGGAAGAAGTATATGGCTGCGAGTCCCGGGTTTCCAGTATGATGATTTTTACGCACGGCGCTTTTATCAAGGCAGCGGTCAGCATCGTGAATCAACTGCCTGACCGCGATTTTTGGGCGGGAGCCAAAACGGAAAATTGCTCGGTGACCGCCATGAAATTAAAGGATGGCCGGTTAAGCATGCTTAACTCTTTAGAATGAACATACAAGCAGGGAAACGGAAGTCTTCACGCTTTCTGCGGTGCTCCGGGCACTGAATTACGGGAAGACCACAATTTCAGCATAATTCAATGCTGATATGGTGTTTTTAATATCCGACTGCTCAAATTATAAAAAAACGATTCATATTCGAGTTGGCCCGCGCTGAAAAAACATTAAAAATATCCGCCGGCCCAGCCGGCGGTTTTTCTTGTAATATGAAGACTCCCGGCATAGCCGGGAGTCTTCGCAAACAACAAAGGCGTTCCCACAGCGGAACGCCTTTAAGATGGCTCTGTTTTTTTGAGCTTTTAGTGTAAATTCTGTATCGCCGCATGTCCCAAAACAGGCAGGGCTGACATATCAGGATTGTTGAAAGTTGTAGGAATCATTTTGGGGGTTGCATAATTCATCGAATATTACATCCCGGGAAAGTGCGAAAAGTCCATAAATTCCGGAGTTTTTTTCCAATTTGGCAGGGACTACAGGAACCGGAGCAAATGCGTTTTCCTTTACAATACGGTTTATGATCGGGAGCATCTGAGAATCAAAAACGGTATATTCCCCGCCGAAAATCACCAGATCACAGTTAAGAAGACAAATTATGTTGGATATTGTTCCGCCGATAATCACGGCAATCTCATCCACGCACTGTTTTAAAAATAAATCGCCGTCCTGCCAGACTTTAATGATGTCTTTAAAGCCAAACGTATCAATCGATTTTCCCAGATCTGCAAAGGCGTCCAATGTTTTCTTTGGCGCTTCTTTTCTTATTTTGGCTGATAACGCATTTATGTTGGTTGAACCGCCCAGGTTATGAAAAGAATATCTGCATGTATCTTTTTTATCGTTGTCAGTTGTAATCTCATTGGCGATTTCACCCGCACAATTGGTGCTTCCTTCGTAAATCGCGCCGTTTATAATAATGCCGGCGCCCAGCCCCAGCCCGCCGCTGACATACACAAGGTCTTTCGAAGCCTTGCCTGCTCCATAAGTATATTCTCCCATGGTCGCCGCATTCACATCATTGACCACAAGCACCGAAGTGCCAAAGCATGATTCCATCTGCCGTGAAAGATCCCCCATGTTCCAGTTGGCAAAGTTGGAATTGGCAAAAAAGGACCTGTTTGCGGGGTCGTAGATACCCGGGCAGGAAATTGCGATGATGGCCAAATCGCGATTGGTCAGGTTGCTGGAGGAAAGCAATAGCCTTGCCGCATTCAGTACCAGGTCCAGCCTTGTCGCATAAGGGGATTCGTTGGCTATGTTCACGGTGAATTGATTGAGAATACCCCCGCCAAGGTTCGCCAGGACAAAGATAGGATCTTCAAAATTCAATTCGATCGCGATAATATATTGATAAGTTTTATTAAATTTCAACAAAATCGGCTTTCTGCCGCCCATGGACATGGAAACCCCGGCGCCGACCTCATTAATGATTCCCATGCTTAACAAAGCTGCAATATTCTCTGTCATGGCAGATTTGCTGATGCATAGCTTTCGTGCAAGTTCTGCCCTGGAGATGGGCTCATCACAGTATATTTTGTCTAAAATGACTCTTTGATTGATTGACCGAATATGTGTTTGGTCTACAGTCTGTTTAATATTGATCACGATCCGTTCAAAATGTATAGTTAGCAAACCATACGAACTTTATTTTAATAATAACACGGAACAATATTAATTACAATACTCATATTATAAATAAGAAAAACAAAGCGTTTTTTGTCACATTTAAAAAATGCGGCTTAACTGATTGACATTTTTAAAAATTGGTGGTAATATCAAGGCAGCTAATAAGTTCGTTTGCAAAACAAACTAAAGCAAATGAATTTATAAAAAACAAAAATTCATTTGCGGCAACTCTATTTTAAAATATTCTGTATAAATATTTTGTTTATTTTGTACAGGATTCAAATGAAGAAGAAAGAAGTGATTTCTATGAAAAAGAGCAAACTGATTGCGCTGATTCTTGCGGCAACCATGGCTACGGCAGCAAGCGGTTGCGGATTTACAGGCTCTACGGGCAGTGCTGTAACATCAGGCGCACCCCAAACTGCATCCCAGGCGGCCGCCGCTACCAAACCGGTTAGTGACACTATTACGGTTTACGACACAAATGAAATCAGAACCCTGGTACAGTGGGACGCTTCCGACACCAATTCCTTTACCATTCTGAACAACGTTTCGGAAGGACTCTACAGGCTGAATGCGAAAAACGATCCGGAACCGGCACTGGCAGCAAGCTATAAGGTGTCTGACGACAAACTGACTTATACATTTACCCTAAGAGATAATCTTAAGTGGAGCAATGGTACTGCGCTTACTGCGAAGGACTTTGCATATTCATGGCTAAAGCAAATGAGCACGGACGCCACAAACGGGTATTCCTTCATTATGACGGATTACATTGTAAACGGCGCGGAGTATCTTGCCGGCAAAGCAAAAGCTGCCGACGTCGGAATCAAAGCGGTTGACGACAAGACGCTGGAAGTCAAGCTCAAACAGCCCACTCCGTATTTTGTAAGACTGACTGTTCTTCCGATGTTCTTCCCGCTGAATGAGGAATACGTCAAATCCCAGGGGGCCCAATTCGGATTGAAAGCAGAAAACATGATTTACTGCGGCCCCTATACCCTTACCACCTATGATCCCGCGAGCGGCAGTACATTAAAAAAGAATGACAGCTACTGGGACGCTGCCAATGTGAAGGTTCCCAATGTGAATGTCCGCATTATCAAGGATGCGTCTACAGCACTCAATGCGTATAAATCCGGTGAACTCTCCAGAGTGATGCTTTCTTCCTCCGATGTGCCGGCAATGAAATCCAGTGCGGAATTCAGCACCACCAGCGAATTCAGAACTACCTACCTGCAGTATAATCTGAAAGACAAAGCGCTTTCCAACAAAAACATTCGTCTTGCACTCGGCTACGCGGTTGACCGCAAGACTTTGACAGATGTCGTCCTCGCGGACGGTTCCGCACCTGCAACCGGTCTGATCGCGAACTCAATGTACGGTGACGGCCAGAAGTCGTTCCGTGAACTGAACGGCGATATCTCCACTTTTGACGCTGCGAAAGCGAAAGAATACTGGGATAAAGGCGTTAAGGAACTTGGCAGCGCGCCTTCGCTGACTCTGCTTACGGCGGATGATTCGGTGACAAAGACAATTGCCACCTATGTGCAGGATCAGTTCAAAAAGGTTTTGGGAGCGGATGTGAAAATTGACTCCAAGACTACAAAAGCCAGAAACCAGCTCATGGATGACAATAATTACCAGATGGCCGTTACCGCCTGGGGCGCAGACTATGACGACGCCATGACTTATATGGATCTTTGGACGAATGGCACCCCGTATCGCGGCAACTACAAGAATGACACATACAATGCCCTGATTGCCGACGCGAAAAAGCAGACTGACGACGCAAAGCGCCTTCAGGATATGCTGACTGCGGAAAAGACACTGGTTGCTGATGATGCAGTGGTTGCTCCGCTCTACTACAGAGGAGCCGCCTACCTGACGAAGCCGAATGTGAAGAATCTGATTACGCATCCGTTCGGCACTCCGATAGAGTTTAAATATGCTTCGATAGAGTAAGTGCTTAAACAATAAAAGCATAGATAGAAAACAAAGAGGGGGATAGAAATTGTCCTCCTCTTTGTTGTAAAATGGACTTGGGTTTATTTGATTGGCCAACAGGGACGCGACGCGCGCCTCAGAGAGAATTTTACCCAGATATGTTATAAAACAAGATAAAGGAGGGCACACGGAATGTTCAGATATATCTGCAAGAGAATCGTTTATTTGCTGATTACTCTGCTGATCATTATCACTACCACATTTTTTCTGATGAAAAAGCTGCCGGGTACTCCGTTTGACTCGGAACGCTTTTCCATGCTGCCTGCAGCGCAGCAAGCACAATTCCTGGAAAAATACGGCTTGAATGATCCGGTTGCTGTGCAGTACGGCAAGTACATAGTCAATGTATTCAGGGGAGACTTCGGGACTTCGTTTTTCTACGCGGGACAGCCGGTTTCCGGTGTGATTTTGGGGCGGATCGGTCCGTCGGCTTTAATCGGACTGCAGGCGATCCTCCTCGGCCTTTCGCTGGGCCTGATACTGGGCATTATCGCAGCGTGGCGGCACAACAGCGGAATCGATTATTTCACGATGGTAGTCGCTGTTTTGGGCGTCTCTGTTCCAAACTTTGTAGCGGCGGCGCTGCTGCAGTACTTCGTTGGCTTAAAATGGGGAATTCTTCCCGTCGCTTTCTGGGAAAGCTGGAAGAGTTCCATTCTTCCTTCCATTGCGCTGTCATTTACGGTTACCGCGATGATTGCGCGGTTTATGCGAACCGAAATGCTCGATGTGCTGGAGCAGGACTATATTATTACCGCAAAGGCAAAAGGGCTTAACCAATTTAAGGTATTAATGCGGCATGCGGTGCGCAACTCCATCATTCCGGTGGTTACTATTTTAGGGCCGATTGTCGTGAACCTGCTGACAGGTTCGCTCGCAATTGAAAATATCTACAGCATTCCCGGCATCGGCAGCCTTTTTGTTGATTCCATTAAAACCAATGACTATTCCACCATTATGGGAATTACCATTTTTTACAGTGCGTTCTACATCTTTGTGGTGATGATCGTAGATATTCTCTATTCGGTGATTGACCCGAGAATTCGTCTGGCATCAGGTGGGGAAGGACAGTGATCATATGACGCAGAAAGTTGAAATCCCGCAGGAGCTTTTTGAAAAAGCCATTGTGGATAAGGATGAGAAAGAACATATTGCCCGGCCTAATCTGACCGCTTTTCAGGACGGATGGCTTCGCTTAAAAAAGAATAAGGCTGCGGTTGTGAGCTTAGCTGTTTTAACGGTTATCATTTTACTTGCGATCTTTGGCCCGCTTTTATCAAAGTATACCTATTATGATACCGACTACGCCCACACCTACCAAAACCCCAACATGATGCACCTTTTTGGCACGGACCAGTTTGGGCGTGATCAGTGGGCGCGTATCTGGCAGGGGACACGGATCTCGCTGCTGATTGCCGTCGCGGCCGCGTTCATTGACTTGTTCGTCGGCGTTACATTCGGCGCGGTATCCGCTCTGTTCGGAGGAAAAGTGGACGCGGTCATGCAGCGCGTTATTGAAATCCTTGTGGGAATTCCACAGCTCATCATTATCATTTTGCTGATGATGGTGATGCCGTCGGGAATCGGGACGATCATTTTGGCGCTTTCTATTACCGGCTGGGTCAACATGGCGCGGCTTGTGCGCGCGCAGATTCTTAAACTGAAAAATCAGGAGTTTGTTTTGGCCGCAAGGGTGCTGGGCACCGGAAACCGGGAAATTATTTTAAAACATTTGATCCCGAATACTGTGGGCGTAATTGTAATTAATGCGATGTTTACAATACCCACGGCAATTTTTACGGAAGCTTTTTTGAGTTTTATTGGAATCGGACTTGCGGAGCCAAAGGCTTCTCTTGGCGTTCTGATCAACAATGGATATCAGGTGCTGCATAATTTCCCGTATCTGCTGATTTATCCTGCCGTGGTCATTGTGCTGATCATGGTTTGCTTCAGTATTTTAGGCGATGGACTTCGCGATGCGCTTGATCCCAGAATGAGACAGTAAGGAGGCTGTGCAATGAGTAAACTCTTGGAAGTTGAAAATCTAACCATTAATATTCAGACACAGCACGGCGCTGTTCAGGCGGTGCGGGGGGTAAGCTTCTCGCTGGATAAAGGCGAAACGCTCGCCATCGTTGGGGAATCCGGCTCCGGAAAATCAATAACGGCAAAGGGGATCATGCGGCTCCTGCCCAATAACGGGAAGATTGTGGACGGCTGCGTGAAACTCGAGGGGCAAAATCTTGCGGATCTCAGCGAACGTCAGATGCAGCAAATCCGCGGCTGCGACATCTCTATGATATTTCAGGATCCAATGACTTCACTGAATCCGACCATGACAGTGGGAAAACAGATTATAGAAGTTCTGCATGAGCATCGCCGGGACTTGTCACAGGAAATGCTCCGGGCGAAGGCAATTGAGCAAATCGGGTTGGTGGGAATCTCCAATCCGCAGACAAGATTCAA
Organism: Bacillota bacterium; assembly: GCA_023391275.1. Taxonomy (GTDB): domain Bacteria; phylum Bacillota; class Clostridia; order Oscillospirales; family Acutalibacteraceae; genus Caproiciproducens. The sequence goes on from JAEWBE010000077.1 coordinate 37,494, forward strand.
CCAGTACCCCCATCAGCTTTCCGGAGGAATGCGTCAGCGCGTCGTTATTGCAATTGCGCTTGCGTGCAGTCCGAAAGTCTTAATTGCAGATGAGCCTACCACTGCACTGGATGTAACGATTCAGGCTCAGATTTTAAATCTGATGAAGGACCTGCAGGGTAAAATCGACACGTCCATCATCATCATTACCCATAATTTAGGCGTGGTGGCCAACATTGCCAACCGTGTCGCAGTTATGTACGGGGGCAAGCTGGTGGAAACCGGCAGTGTTCGCGAACTGTTTTATAATACCGCCCATCCCTACACGCAGGGACTTTTGGCTTCCATCCCGAAGCTGCACGAGCACGAGCAACAACTTTCCTCCATCCCCGGCACACCGCCGGACCTTATGAACCCCCCGAAAGGCTGTCCGTTTGCCGCACGCTGTGAATGTACCATGAAGGTGTGTCAGGAGTATATGCCCGACTACACGCAAAGTTCCGATACACATTTCGCCGCCTGCTGGCTGCTGGATAACCGTGCAAAAGGGCAGGGAGGTGTAAAGAATGTCTGATAAAAAAGTACTGTTGCAGGTTAAAAACCTGAAAAGATATTTCAATGTTGGAAAAAATCAGATACTCAAAGCAGTCGATGATGTTAGCTTCGATATTTACAAAGGGGAAACCTTTGGTTTGGTCGGGGAATCCGGCTGCGGAAAATCCACTCTGGGGCGCACCATCATCCGCCTTTATGACGCGACCGGCGGTACGGTTCTGCTGGATGGAACCGATGTGCACGGCAAGCTGACTGCCGCGCAGGGCCATGAGCTTTCCCGCCGGATGCAGATGATTTTTCAGGATCCTTACGCTTCTTTAAACCCCCGCATGAAAGTAATGGACATTGTCGCGGAGGGAATTGACGCGCACGGCCTGGCGAAATCCGCGCAGGAACGCGCCCAGATGGTAGTCGACCTGTTGGAAGTCGTGGGACTGCAGGAGGAGCACGCAAATCGTTTTCCACACGAATTTTCCGGAGGACAAAGGCAGCGCATCGGCATTGCGCGCGCGCTGGCGGTCATGCCGGACTTTATTATTGCGGATGAACCTATTTCTGCGCTGGATGTTTCCATTCAGGCTCAAGTGATCAATCTTCTTAAAAAATTGCAGAATCAGCGTCAGCTGACCTATCTTTTTATTGCGCATGACCTTTCTATGGTAAAACACCTCAGCGACCGTGTAGGGGTAATGTACCTTGGCTGCATGGCGGAACTGGCGGGCAGCAGGGAATTGTTTGAACATCCGCTGCACCCTTACACGCAGGCGCTGCTTTCGGCGATTCCTCTGCCGGACCCCGACCTGGAACAGTCGAGGGAGCGTGTAATGCTCGAAGGCACGATTCCAAGCCCCATCAATCTGCCGGAGTGCTGTCACTTCTGTTCGCGTTGCCCTAAAGCGATGGATATTTGCAGGAAGCAGTCACCCAAGATGGCGGAGGTTGAACCGGGGCATTGGGTTGCTTGCCATTTAATACAGTCCTCAAAAGAATAAACAACCGATTGCGCATGCCGTTTTTCTTTGAAAACCGGTGTGCGTATTGGAGGAGAAGATAAAATGTTATTTTCGCAAGCGCTTCAAGAATCCATTCACCGGCAGTTCATGGATACGCAGTCGACATTGGGGCTGTGCGGTGAGAAGATCATTGCCTGTCTGCGGGATTGCGGAGAAGATGAGCGTGTGGCAATGGAGTTTTTCTACAGCACAATGCCGGCGGGTGATATAGGGGATTATGATTTTTCTCTTTACCGCAAATACGCTGAATTTGGCCTTTTTCTTGCTGAAAACTCTTTATGGAACAGCAAGATCCCGGAGGATATCTTTTTAAACTATGTTTTGCATTACCGTATTAACAATGAGGCAATTGAAGATTGCCGGGCGTTTTTCTATCATGCCCTGCTGGAAAGAATCAAAGGGAAGAATATGATGGAGGCCGCGCTGGAGGTTAACGTATGGTGTGCGGAACACGTGTCTTATCAGGCAACGGACGAAAGAACGGCTTCCCCGCTTGCCGTGCTGAAGTCCTCTTACGGCAGGTGCGGAGAGGAATCCACACTGGTAGTGACCGCAATGCGCAGTGTGGGGATTCCCGCACGCCAGGTGTACACCCCAAGATGGGCACACTGTGATGATAATCACGCATGGGTTGAGGTGTGGTGTGACGGGGAGTGGTATTTCCTCGGCGCATGTGAGCCGGAACCTGTTTTAAACCGCGGCTGGTTCAACGGAGCAGCCGCTCGGGCTATGCTGGTGGACAGCAGGTCCTTCCTGCCGATCAAGGGCGAGGAAACCATCACAAATAACGGGCAGACCACCATCTTGAACGAACTGAGCCGATATGCTCCGGCCAGACTGTTTACAGTCTCGGTGATGAAAGATGCAGAGCCTGCTGCCGGTGTTGATGTACGGTTTGAATTGCTGAACGGTTCCGAGTTTTCCCCCCTCGCAAGCGTTATTACCGATGAAAAAGGGAAAGCGGCAATGACGCTGGGCCTCGGAAGTATCCATATTCATGCGGTGAAAAACGGCTTGTTTGCGGAAGCGTTCGCCGACACGGAAGAGACTGATTTTGTCGCGATTGATTTTTCAAAGGCAATTCGGGCAGAATCCGATATTGAGGAGGATTTCAACTTCCGTGCTCCAAAAGACAGCACGAGGAATCTGATTCAGCTTACCGATGAGCAAAAGGATATCCGCGGCAGGATAATCAGTGATGCCGACCGGAAGCGTAAGGAGTACGCGAAGAGCTTTTACAGGAAAGAGGAAGCGGAAAAACTGGCCGAACAGTTTTGCTGCCCCGATAAAGTAATTGAGATTTTAAAAGCTGCCGAAGGTAATTTTCAGGAGATTTATGATTTTCTCAGCATGGATTTTGGCTTGGAAAAGAAAGAATTACAGTTGCAGATGCTTCAGTCCCTGGTGAAAAAAGATTACAGGGATGTCCGCTGTGATGTGCTTGAGGAACATTTCAAATCGTCGCTGTGCTTTGAAAAAGATTATGATTCGGAGATATTTGTTCCGTATATTTTATGCCCAAGAGTACATTACGAGCAGCTTTTAACTTATCGCGAGTTGCTTTCTTCTTTTTTTGACGAACAGACGGCGGCGGATTTCCGTAAATGCCCTAAACGTGTATGGGAGTATGTTTCGGGGTTTCAATCCGCTCCGGCACGGCAAAACGAGCGCCTGGCAGGCACGCCCGCCGGTATTATCCGCAGCGAACAGGCCGGCGTGACAAGCCGTAAGATTCTTTTCACCGCTGTTTGCAGGACTTTGGGAATTCCGGCCCGTATTAATCCGATTGACTTTGCGGCACAATATTATCAGGATGGCGGATTCCAGAATGCGGAGGACGTTCCCGAGGATAACACGGGAACCGCGACGCTTACGCTTTTGGCTGGAGAAGAAGAGTGGTCTTATCTGCATAACTGGACGATTGCTGTGCTGAAGGATGGAATTTATCAGTCGCTGGAGCTGACGGATTACCCGTGGGCGGGCGAAAGGCTGCAGCTTTCTCTTACTCCGGGCAACTACCGCCTCATTACATCCAGCAGGATGCCAAATGGCAATCAGTTCGCAAAAAAATATTGCTTCCGTCTTTCAAAAGGGGAAGCGAAAGTACTTGCCATCTCACTGCGCCAGACACAAATAGCAGACCTGCTTGAGGATATCCCGTTTGCACCGTTTAAAATTTACAACGACCACAGGGAAGCTTTTTCCGTGGATACTATGGACGGTGACAAAACGAGGGTGTTTGCCTGGCTGGAAGAGGGATGTGAGCCTACCGAGCATTTGCTGAATGAGTTTATTGAAGCGCAGGGCGCTCTGAATGCAATGAATTGTGAAATCATTTTTATCATTCGCGATCATACGGCATTTAATAACGAGACATTTTCCAAAGCATGCAAGGCAATTCACAGCGTGCAGGTGTATTATTGTGATTTCTATGAAACAGCGGAGACGATGGCGCGCAGGATGTATGTTGATCCTGAAAGCCTGCCGCTTACCGTGGTAACACGTAAAAACCGGGGTATTTACGCATGCAGCGGCTATAATGTCGGTATCGTTAACTTGTTGATTGAAATCTTCCATGCTTCCAATGAAGGCGCCTGATCTTACCATATTTAATTCACATTATCCATGCTAAACTCTCTGCATCTAAATTTCTGATTTACACGGTACGGTACCGCAGACATGTTAGTTTTGAGTGTTTACTTTTTCAGAAAGGATTCTTTAGCTGATATTTTAAATCACTAAGGATATTGATATGGATTATATTGATAAAAAGTTGTTGACTTTGTTACAGCAAAACAGCAGGATGTCGCTCAAGCAATTGTCGGATGTAGTGTTTCTGTCTCCTCCTTCTGTTGCGGCGAGAATAAAAAAGCTGAAAGACGACGGCGTCATTCTAAGTTACACCACTTTAATTGATCCGGTCAAGCTGGAGTATCACATTACCGCGTTTATAAATTTGGAAATGGATCCTAAGATGAAACCGGAATTTTATGAAGCAATGCGCGCTTGTCCCAATGTATTGGAGTGCTGCTGTGTTACGGGAATTTACTCCATGCTCCTGAAAGTGGCGTTTCACAGTACGGTGGATTTAGACAATTTTATCGGAATACTTCAGCAATATGGCCACACTCAGACACAGATTGTTTTCGCTTCGCCGATTTCTTCAAGGGGAATCAATATCCTTCCGCAGGAAGAAGTTTAATCCTGATAAGAAGTCGCATTTTTCTGCGAAGAACTGCAGGCAGCCGCGCTGGCTGCGCCGATACATACCAATCTCTCGATATATTTTATTAAAAGGAGAAAAATTATGCGAAAAACAATTGTTGAAGTTTGCTGTGGCTCGGCAGATGACGTGATTGAGTCCAAAAAAGCCGGGGCAGACCGGGTGGAACTGAATTCTAATTTGTTTTTGGGCGGGCTGACGCCAACGGTCGGTGAACTGATGGTGGCCAAGGAATCCACAGGAATGCAGATTATGACGATGGTTCGCCCGAGAGAAGGCGGTTTTTGTTATACGGAAGCCGAGTACAGAACTGCTTTGGCAGATGCCGAAATACTTTTGAAAAACGGTTCGGATGGAATAGTTTTTGGCTTTTTAAATTCTGATGGCACCGTCAATATTGAACGCTGCAGGGGCATTCTGAACATAATCGGCAAAAAAGAGTCGGTTTTCCACCGGGCGATCGATGTGGTTCCCAACTGGAGAGAAACGATTGATATTTTATGTGACTTGGGTGTAACCAGAATCTTAACCAGCGGTCAGTCGCCCTCCGTCTTTGACGGGGCGCAAACCGTTTCCGATATGATCAAATACGCGCGGGGCAGGATTCAGATCCTTCCGGGCGCCGGCATTAAACCAAACAATGTAAAAGAGATTGTAGATAAAACAGGATGCACTCAGGTACATGTTTCCCCGCACAAAATATGTTATGACACTTCTGCCTCCGGAAATTCCGAAATCTATTTTGGCAGTGCGCTTTATCCTCCGGAGGACCGTTTCCGCGTAATTGATAAAGACCGCATCAAGGATATTTGCGGTCAGATAAATTAAAACTGCATTGAGGACTTTCCGCATGCATGTCCTTTTCAACGATTTCTGCAGGCACGCAGATGACAGGATGGTTTGTCTAACGAAAGCAGCGCCCCCAGCCGGGTTAAACCGGCCGGGGGGCCGGCG
>JAEWBE010000135.1 GCA_023391275.1 Bacillota bacterium
CCGCTCTATATGCGAACCACAGAAGAAATGCTTGAAGAATTTTCTTACCTTGGCAAAGAGAAAGCATATGAAGTCGTAGTGACAAACACAAATTTAATTGCCGATATGACGGAAGAAATCACTCCGATCCCGCCAGGAACTTTTCCGCCGTTTATTGAAGGCGCCGAGGAACAGCTGACCAGCATTACGTGGAAAAGAGCAAAGGAAATTTATGGCGATCCGCTCCCGGATATTGTCAAGAAGCGCTTGGACCGGGAACTGGGTTCCATTACAAAGCATGGATTTTCAATTCTGTATATGACCGCGCAAAAACTGGTTGCCGATTCCGAAGCGCACGGCTACCTGGTTGGCTCGCGTGGTTCGGTCGGTTCGTCCTTTGTTGCCAACATGTCCGGTATTTCCGAAGTAAACCCGCTTGAACCGCACTATGTCTGTCCGAACTGCAAACACAGCGAATTTATCACCGACGGCAGCTACGGCAGCGGATTCGATCTTCCCCCGAAAAAATGCCCTGTCTGCGGTGCGGATTATAACCGCGACGGCCATACAATTCCGTTTGAAACCTTTCTTGGCTTTGACGGAGATAAAACGCCGGATATTGATTTGAACTTCTCCGGCGAATACCAGACGAGCGCACACCGATACACAGAAACGCTTTTCGGCAAGGATAATGTTTTTAAAGCAGGAACAATTGCTACGGTTGCAGACAAAACAGCCATCGGCTTTGTAAAGAAATATGCCGAGAGTAAGGGAATGGTGATGCACCGCGCGGAAGAACTGCGCCTTGCCACCGGCTGCACAGGAATTAAACGTACAACCGGCCAGCACCCAGGGGGTATGGTGGTTGTGCCAAAAGGGATGGAAATCTATGATTTTTGTCCGGTGCAGCACCCTGCCAATGATCAGAAATCCGATAATATCACAACGCACTTCGACTTTCATTCCATCCATGACACGATCTGCAAGCTGGACGAACTTGGTCATGATGTTCCGACGATTTACCGTTATCTGGAGGATTACACCGGCATACCCGTTATGAAGGTCTCCATGAGCGACCCCGAGGTAATGTCGCTGTTTACATCGACCGAAGCGCTCCACGTAAAGCCGGAGGACATTGATTCCCCAACCGGTACCTTTTCTCTTCCGGAGGTTGGCACAAGTTTCGTGCGACAGATGCTGATGGATTCCAATCCTCAAACCTTTTCCGACCTGCTTCAGATTTCCGGTCTGTCCCATGGAACGGATGTTTGGCTTGGCAACGCCCAGGACTTAATCAAAAACGGAACCTGCACGATTTCAGAGGTAATCGGAACGCGTGACAGCATTATGACATATCTGCTTTTAAAAGGTCTGGAACCTAAAATGGCATTTAAAATCATGGAAATCACCCGTAAAGGCAAGGCAACCAAATTGCTGACCGAAGAACATATTAATGCGATGAAGGAACATGGCGTGCCGCAATGGTACATTGATTCCTGCATGAAGATCAAATATATGTTCCCGAAAGCGCATGCGGCGGCATACATGATTTCCACCCTTCGTCTTGGATGGTATAAGGTGCACAGGCCGGTTGAATACTATGCAGCGTACTTTACCGTGCGTGGCGAAGATTTTGACGGTGCGACCGTCATTCAGGGCAGGGAAGCGGTTCGCCGCCGTATGAACGAAATCAGCATGAAGGGCAAGGAAGCAAGCGCAAAGGAAGAATCTGCGTACGCCACTTTTCAGATTGTTAACGAAATGCTGGCGCGCGGCATAGAAGTTCTTCCTGTTGATCTTTATCAATCCGATGCCAAAAAGTATCTGGTTGAGGATGGTAAAATAAGACTTCCTTTTTCATCTTTGGCCGGTGTGGGGGAAGCCGCTGCAAGCAGCCTTGCCGCAGCGAAAGAGAAAGGGATCTTTATTTCCATTGACGATGTGCAGACTCGTTCAAAAGTTTCGAAGTCGGTCATTGAAACGCTCACCGCTGCCGGCGCGCTGACCGGTTTGCCGGAAAGCAGTCAGATGACGCTATTCTAGGGGACTGCTGAATCAATCTTCGCATTCATCTCGTCGTCTGATTTTCACCGGATCGGCATTAAAGAGCTGACTTGGTAATCTGTACATTTTGATTTAATCTCAGTTCCCTTGTTGACAAAGTATAATTTAGTATGGTATTATATTAGCATACTAAAGTGAACGCTTAAATTGCTGGTAAATTAGGAGCGGCTTAACCATATGAAAAAATACAACAAAATTACTCCCGAGGGTACAAATGATCTGCTTTTCGAGGAGTGTATGGCCCGCAAGTATATTGAAAAAACACTTTCCGAAGTTTTTTCTTCCCGTGGATTTCATGAAGTAGTAACTCCCGGACTTGAATTTTATGATGTTTTTAATCCTGAATCTTCCGGAATCGGTCAGGAAGTCATGTATAAAATGACGGACCAGCGCGGCCGGCTTGTGGTGATGCGGCCGGATTCTACAATGCCGATTGCCCGGCTGACCGCAACCAGACTGCAAAACCTTCCAAAGCCCATCCGACTTTTTTATACCCAGCCGATTTATCGCAACAACCCCGGCCTGACCGGGCGCAGCGATGAAACCGTTCAGACCGGAATTGAGCTGCTTGGTGCGGGAGGAATGCGTGCGGATCTGGAAGTAATTGTTACTGCCATCGAGGCACTCGGCAAGTGTGTACCGAATTTTCGCCTTGAACTTGGTCACGCGGGATTCTTCCGCGCGCTGGCCGAACAGCTTCCTGTTACCGACGATGTGCGTGAAGATATCCGGTGTACCATTGAAACAAAGGATTATGCCGCGCTGAACGCTATTCTTGACGGGCTTGAAAATTCACGGCAGGTTATGGCAATCAGGCGCCTTCCACGGCTTTTTGGCGGTGAAGAAGTGTTTAACCAGGCTGCGCTGTTATGCGATGATGAAAAGTCCGGCCAAACGATCGAGTACCTTCATGAGCTTTACCGTTCCCTTACGAAGCTTGGCCTCGACAATCAGATTATTGTTGATTTGGGACTTGTGCAGCGCAACGATTATTATACCAATATTGTTTTCAGCGCCTATGTTGAAGAGTACGGGGATGCTATGCTGCTTGGCGGCCGCTACGATAATCTTCTTGGCTGTTTTGGCCTGCCGATGCCTGCAATCGGATTTGCAATCAATGTGGACGCGATTGCCAAGATCATGCTGGAACGCGGGAAAACCCCTGCCGTCAAGCCGGTTGATATTCTGGTGCACGGGGAGACAGGATACGAAATTCAGGCCCTTCATCACGCTTCCGATTTGGTGGAGCAGGGGTATCAATGTGAAAGCAGCGTATTTGAAACACATGCCGAGGCACTGGAATATGCCAAAGCGAGCGGTATGAAACGCATTGATTTTGTTGGCAGAACCATTGAAACGACTATTTTAAAGGATTGATGATATGAGGCAGCTCAGAATTGCCCTGACCAAAGGAAGACTTGAAAAAGATACGGTTGCCCTTTTCGAAGTGATTGGGTTTGACTGCTCCGCTGTAAGCAGCAAGGGGCGCAAGCTGATTCTTCCGATTGGCAATAATCAGTTTGAAGTTGTTCTTGCAAAAGCTGCGGACGTAATTACTTATGTGGAGCACGGCGTATGCGATTTGGGAGTTGTCGGCAAAGATACCATCATGGAAAATGGCAGCAGTTTTTATGAAGTGCTTGATCTGGGCTTCGGCAAATGTAAATTTGCACTCGCCGGACCGAAAGGGAAGGACTTTTTCAGTGGCTATTCAGCCAAAACCATTGCAACCAAATATCCAAATGTCGCCAGAAATTTCTTTGAGCGCAAGGCGATGGACGTTCGTGTGATTAAAATAGAGGGTTCGGTGGAGCTCGCCCCGCTTTTGGGGCTTTCCGACGCCATTGTCGATATTGTGGAAACAGGTTCCACCTTACGGGAAAATGGGCTTGAAGTCATTGAAACAATCTGTGATATTTCTGCAAGGCTGATTGTGAACTCGGCAAGCTTAAAACTCAGAAAAGTGGAAATTGAAACTCTTGTGGAACAAATGGAGCGGGCAAAGGAGGGCTGCAAATGATACAGGTGGTAAAAGAAGGCGGTGGCTTTGGCCGTGATTTTATTCAGCAGCTGAAACTTCGCAGCGAAAATTCTAACCGGCAGGTAGATTCCGCTGTTGAGGAAATTATTGAAAATGTCCGTAAGAAGGGTGATCAGGCCGTTCTTGAATATACCCTGCGGTTTGACGGAAGCATCCCGGAACACATTGAAATCAGCAAAGAAGAAATGCGGCGGCTTGCCGAACAGTGTGACCCGGATTTTGTAGCCGCGCTGAACCGGGCGGCGGAAAATATTATGGATTTTCATCAACGCCAAAAACAACAAAGCTGGCTGAACACACAAGCCGACGGCGTCATCATGGGGCAGCGCATACGCGGCCTTTCCAAAGTGGGCATCTATGTGCCGGGCGGCACAGCGGCGTATCCCTCTTCCGTTTTAATGAATGCGATTCCTGCTAAAATCGCTGGAGTGGGTGAAATTATCATGGTCACTCCGCCGGGCAAGGGCGGAAGACCGAATCCGGATATTATGGCAGCGGCGCTCGCAGCGGGAGTTGACCGGGTTTTCCTGGTTGGCGGCGCGCAGGCGGTTGCGGCATTGGCGTTCGGTACGGAAAGCATTCCAAAGGTGGAAAAAATTGTAGGGCCGGGCAACATTTATGTGGCCACTGCGAAAAAGCACCTTTACGGAACGGTCGATATTGACATGATCGCCGGCCCAAGTGAAATATTGGTGATTGCGGACGAAACCGCAAACCCAAAATTTCTTGCGGCTGATTTAATGTCTCAGGCTGAACATGATGTTCTTGCCTCGGCAATTCTGCTTACCACTTCCGCAAAAATTGCGGAAGAAACTGTGAAGCAAATTTATGAACAAATCGAAGGTCTTTCCAGAAAAGATATTATCAATCAGTCACTTGACCGGTTCGGTGCGGTGGTTGTTTGCGACAGTATAGAGGAAGCCATAGAATTTGCCAATGAATTGGCGCCGGAGCATCTTGAGGTCTGCGCCAAAAATCCAATGGAATTCATCGGAAAAATCGATAATGCGGGTTCTGTTTTTCTCGGGAATTATTCGCCTGAGCCCCTCGGCGATTATTTCGCTGGGCCAAATCACGTACTCCCAACAAGCGGCACGGCACGATTCTTTTCGCCGCTTTCCGTTGACAGCTTTATCAAGAAGTCCAGTTTTATTTATTATACGGAAGATGCACTGAAGCAGGCACAGGACGACATTATCAGGCTTGCCGACACCGAGGGCCTGACAGCTCACGCAAATTCCATTAAAGTGAGGCGCTGACATGACATACCGGTTAAATGATAAAATTAGGGATTTAAAACCTTATGATCCGATTACCGGAAACTATCGGATCCGGCTGGACGCAAATGAATCTTTTATTCCGGTGCCGGACACAGTCATGTCAAAAATTCTGGAAGCGGTATCGCTGACAGAATACAACCGTTACCCGGATTCAAAAGCCTCCGAGCTTTGCAGTCAGTTTGCGGCTTACTATCATATTAATGCACGGAATGTAACTGCCGGGAATGGTTCCGACGAGCTGATTTCGGTTATCTGTAATGCTTTTTTGATGAAAGATGACGTGATGCTGACCGTATCGCCTGATTTTTCCATGTATAAATTTTATTCTTCTATTTGTGAGACAAAATGTATTGAGTATCAGAAGAAACCGGATTTGACCATTGATGTGGATGAGTTGATCCTTACCGCGAATGAGCATAATGTAAAAATGATTCTGTTTTCAAATCCCTGCAACCCCACTTCACTTGGGCTGAAAAAAGCGGATGTCAGGCGGCTGATTGATTCTGTAAAAGCATTGGTGGTTGTTGACGAGGCCTACATGGACTTTTGGAATGAGTCTTTGTTGACAGAAGCTGAGGATTACGATAATCTGATCATCCTGCGCACTTGTTCGAAAGCGTTTGGCATGGCAGGAATCCGGCTTGGATTTGCGGTCGCGAACGAAGCACTGACAAATGCTTTAAAAGCTGTAAAATCACCTTATAACGTAAATGCACTGACTCAAAAAATCGGTTCGATTTTATTGAACGAGCATGAATTGACTCAGTCATCTATTGCAAAAATCATTGCTTCTAAAAATCAGCTCTATTCTGAAATGGAACGGATTGAAAGCAGTCATAAGGGTCAAATGCATGTCTACCCCAGTGTTGTCAATTTTATACTGGTCCAGTTGGAGGAAGCAAAGGAAATGTACCAATCTTTGCTGAATGCCGGAATTGCCGTGCGTTTTATGGGTGATTTTTTAAGAATTACCGCCGGAACCAGGGAAGAAAACGCAGAACTAATTAAGAAATTTGAAGCTGCCATTTTAATTTAGAAGATAAGAGGCGTGAAACATGAGAACGTCAGCTCAACAGCGTAAAACGCATGAAACAGATGTTAAAATCGAGCTTGCATTGGATGGAGGAGAAGTGGATATTTCCACGGGCATCGGTTTTTTTGACCATATGCTCAACGCTTTTGCCGTTCATGGCGGGTTCGGGTTAAAGGGTGTCGCCGTCGGCGATTTACTGGATGACTGCCATCACACCGATGAGGATACCGGTATTGTGCTGGGTAAAGCCTTTGCGGATGCACTTGGCGATAAATCAGGCATTGCCCGTTACGGAAGTTTTACTGTTCCAATGGATGAAGCGCTCGCGTCTGCCTCAGTCGATATCAGCGGCAGGCCGTTCCTTGTTTTTCACGCCGAGTTTCAACAGGAACGCGTTGGGGATTTCGACACCTGCATGACGGAAGAATTTATGCGCGCCTTTGCAATGAATGCGGGAATCACACTTCATATCCGCGTGGAATACGGCGTAAATGCGCATCATGAAATAGAAGCAATCTTCAAAGCGGTCGCGCACGCGATGCGTCTGGCCACGGCTCAAACATCCACGGGAACGCTTTCCACAAAAGGTTCCCTTTGAATCTGCAACTCAACAGGAGGCCGGCACATGATTATTTTACCTGCAATCGACATTAAAGACGGACAATGCGTCCGCCTTGTCCGAGGAGACTATGCCACGGCGCATAAGGTTGCCGAAAGCGCGGTGGATACGGCAGATACCTTTCAGGCAGCGGGCGCAGAATGGATACACATGGTTGATTTGGACGGAGCAAAAGCCGCTGAGCCGGTCAATGCACAATTGATCTTCAGTGTTCTGAAAAGCTCCGGCTTAAAGGTAGAACTCGGCGGCGGTATTCGTAAAATGGAAACCATTGATTTTTATATTCAAAATGGTATTTCCAGGGTAATCTTAGGCTCCGCTGCGCTGAGGAATCCTGAATTGATTCGCGAAGCGGTCGCCAAATATAATGACCGGATTGCCGTCGGTATTGATGCACTGAATGGAAATGTTGCCGCCGAAGGGTGGACTGAAACTTCGCACGTAAATTATATTGAGCTTGCGAAACAAATGGAACAGATTGGTGTAAAGTATATTATATTTACAGATATTTTACGGGACGGTACCTTGACTGGCCCGAACCTGGTTATGCTGGATCAATTGAATTGCGCTGTTTCCTGCAATATTATTGCGAGCGGGGGAGTCAGCAATCAGAAAGATATTGCAAATTTGCTGGATCTAAACCTTTATGGCGCGATTTGCGGCAAAGCGGTTTATACTGGAGATTTGAATCTGAAGTCTGCAATCCGGTTTTGCAAAGGAGCGAAGAAATGACAAATCAAAATAGCGTAAAGCAATATCCCTTTATAGATAATTTTTTTCAAAAATCCGATTTGCTGCCTGCAATCATTCAGGAATACGGTACCGGCGAGGTACTAATGCTGGCATATATGAACCGTGAATCCATGAAAAAGACATTGGAAACCGGATACACCTGGTTTTACAGCCGTTCCCGACAGGAGCTTTGGAATAAAGGCGCGACTTCCGGTCATTTGCAAAAAATTGTCAGTATACATGGGGACTGTGATGATGACACCCTTTTAGTGGTTGTCAGGCAAACCGGTTCAGCGTGCCATACAGGTGCACACAGCTGTTTCTTTAATGAAATATGGAGGGATACCAATGAATGATGCAATGCAGGAACTTTATGATACCATTTTGGGCCGCAAAGGAACTCACACAGAAGGTTCATACACCTGTTACCTGTTTGAAAAGGGTCTTGATAAAATTTTAAAAAAGTGTGGGGAAGAGTGCAGCGAAGTAATCATTGCCGCAAAAAATGGAGATAACTCCGAAACAGTACTTGAAATTTCCGATTTGCTTTATCACCTGACCGTGCTGATGGTAAACGAAGGGATTACTCTTGAGGAAATAAAAGAGGAACTGAATAAACGCAGTGAAAAAACCGGTAACCTAAAAACTTTTCATCAAGTTGATAAAAACAGTTAGCGAAAACAGGGATTGGAACAAACGCTCCAATCCCTGTTTTTTATGCTGATTCAATTTTATAGCTTTATTGCCTTTGTTGCGAAATATTTAGGACTGTATTTGCAGATTTCATCGTCATCAATATCTTCATAGAAACCGCTTATCATAAAGCCTGCGGAAATTTGACCGCCGATTAAATCTTCCAAAGTGTGGCTGTATTCTATTGCTTCTTTATTTGCTAACAGATCTTTAACTCCGTGTTCATCCCGTTCATCCAGTGTGTTAAAAGGCAGTTTGTTGGAAACTTCAAAAATTCCTTTATTCCGTTTCTCAGAATTGAATAAATAAACAAATGGGTTTTTTGCTCCGAATAAAAAAATACCATTTTTCTTAAGAACCCGATACACTTCGTTAAACATCAAATTCACGTCCGGAATATAGCTAACAGATACAGGGCAGTATACAATATCATAACTTTCCTCATCCAACATATCCAGCTTGCCCATATTCCCCTGCAGAATCTTCAGTGCAAGATATTCACTTTGGGCTACAAAGCCATCCTGCTTCAATTGTTCGGATGATAAATGAACAACAGTCACACTTGCCCCCGCTGCAGACAGAACAGGAGCCTGCTGGCCGTCACCGCAACTGAGGCACAGTATTTTTACATTGCTTAGTTTCCCGGGAAACCAAGCACGGGGGACCGGTTTTTTGGCAGTCAGTTTAATATTAATAATTCCTTTTTTTTCATCTTCAATTTCTTTCTGTGTTACAGTTATCGTTCGCTCAGCACATACCTCTCCCTTAGCGCCCAAGGCGCGTTGATCGTATTTTATGCTCTCTTGATTATCCATCTTTTGACCTCTTAATTGAAATTATAAAAATCCTTTAAAAACCATATTTCCTTCGCTTCAAATTCTTTTTCGTTCAAATAATTTAAAATTCCGGCATCGGTTGTAAAAGTAAATTTCAATTTATAAGAATACAGCGCCTGATATTTGAACCCTGTCTGCCTGTTAATCGTGTTAGTACCATATTTTCCGTCTCCTGCAAGCGGATGACCGATGGAAGCAAAATGCGCCCGGATTTGATGGGTGCGGCCTGTGAGCAATTCTACCTCCAACAGGCTGTACTGGCTGCGTTCAGCCAGTACACGGTAGCGGGTTCGAATAGATTTTGTCTCCGGCGTTGCTTTTTTAGAAATATACACACGGTTTTGGCTTTCATTTTTCGCCAGAAAGCCTTCCAGCGTCGCTTCTTTTTTCTCCATTTTACCGGAAACAATACAAAGATAAAGCTTCTGCAGTTCGCGTGCCTTTACCTTTTCATTCATAATACGGAGTGTTTCGGCGTTTTTGGCGGCCATCACGATTCCTCCCGTATTACGGTCGATCCGGTTAATTAATGCGGGCGCAAAGGAAACTTCGTTCTCCGGATTGTATTCCCCTTTTTGATACAAATTATGCTGTACGCGGGCAATCAGGGAATCAAAGTGGTAGTTTTCGTCTGGATGCACAATCAGTCCCGGCTTTTTATCGAGAATCATAATATTATCGTCTTCATAAATTACATTCAGTTGATCCGGCGCTTTCAAAAAGTCGTATTCTTTGGGTACCTGCTGAAAAAATTCATCCTTCAGATACATGGTCAGAATATCGCCCTCATTCAGGCGGGTAGAAATTTCACACCGTTTTCCGTTAATTTTAATATCTTTTTTGCGAATACTCTTATAGAGCATAGACTGCGGCAGATTGCTGTAGGCTTTCGTCAAAAATTTATCTAAACGCTGTCCGGCGTCGTTTGCACCAATTGTAACTGTTTTCATAATGAGGATCATCCTTTCGCAGAGGCTGGAATGTTTTAAAACTACCCGCAAA
>JAEWBE010000008.1 GCA_023391275.1 Bacillota bacterium
AATTACCGGCGCGGAGCTGGACCGGATCAGCCAGCCGGATTTAGAAAAGAACATTTACCGGTATTCCGTTTTCGCGCGCGTTTCCCCCGAACACAAGGTGCGCATCGTACGCGCGTTCCAGTCCCACGGAGAAGTTGTCGCCATGACGGGCGACGGTGTAAACGACGCCCCGGCCCTGCGCGCCGCCGACATTGGCTGCGCCATGGGCATTTCAGGCACGGACGTGGCCAAGGCGGCTTCCGATATGATTCTGGCGGATGATAACTTCGCAACAATTGTGGCCGCCGTGCGCGAAGGCAGAGGCATCTATGAGAACATTAAAAAAACCGTGCACTTCCTGCTCAGCTGCAACATCGGCGAAATTCTGACAGTCTTTATCAGCTTTCTGCTGAGGCTGCCCGCCCCCCTGCTCGCCATCCAGCTTCTGTGGGTAAACCTTGTCACCGACTCGCTGCCGGCGCTCGCGCTGGGGGTGGAGCCGATTGCCGACGATATTATGGACCGCAAACCAACCAAGCCGCATGAAAGTATTTTTGGAAACGGAATGGGATACAACATTATCGTGGAGGGCTGCCTGATCGGTTCCCTTGCGCTTTTAGCCTACAGTATCGGCCGGATCTACTTTGACCTTGACCCCTCCGCCCCTTACATCGGCCGCACGATGGCCTTTGCGGTTTTAAGCCTTTCGCAGGTGGTGCACACTTTTAACATGCGCTCCTCCCACTCTATATTCAAAGTCGGGCTTTTTGCAAACCCCAAGTTAGTGCTTGCGGCGATTATCTGCATTGGATTACAATCCGCGGTAATTGTAATCGAACCGCTTTCCGTCATTTTTAAAACCGCCATGCTCACCGGCAACCAGTGGATCGTTGTTGCCCTTCTCTCCCTGGTTCCGCTCGTTGTTGTGGAACTGGAAAAAGCAGTTTTATCGCGAACAACCAAACGCTTTTAAGAAATAAACAGCCCCGCGGTTGGAAGCTTCCGGCAGGAAGACCTCTTATCACGGGGTTGTTTTTATGATTTTTGTGTTTCTTCCGCCGAAAGCGGCTGATTGTAGAGCCGGCCGCCGATGTAGGCGGCAATAGCTCCAAACAGGATATTGGTATAATAAGTCAAAAATCTCCACAGTAAAATAGCGGGGAGAATCGCAGACTGGAAGAACATGCCGAAGAAAAGATAAAAGCTTCCTTCCGCACCGCCGGAGGCTCCTGGCAGGGGCACAAAGGCGGATACCATCGCAACGAACACCTGAGCCGCTACCATGGTCGTTACCGGCGCCGTGTGCAAGCCGAAGCTGCGGTAAATAAAATAAGGAATCAGACTGTTCAGGGTAATTTGGACGGCCGAAATTCCCATGGCTGTCAGATAAAGCTTTGCGGAATTTCCCATCAGTCTGGAAGCGTCATGGAACATTTCAAGCTGGCCGTGGATTTTTTCATAACGTTCTTTTGGGTGCCTGCAAAGTTTAACTTTATGCAGAAACTGGATCACAACGGTTACAATCCGGTCTGTGGTAGCCTCACTGAGCATGAATAAAAAAACAAGAGCAATAAAGATGCTGTTTGTAAGGAGCCCGATAATAGTCACAAAGGAAAAATTGCTGACACTGGTTTGAAAAAAATGGAGCTTCGCCGCAACGGCAACAAGGGAATACAACACCATGACTACCTGATACGTAAGTGTCTTCACCGCAATAATGGATCCCGCTTTTCCCGTGTCCATTCCCATTTTATGCATAGAATAAATCTGCATTGGCTGCCCGCCCGTGGAAAACGGCGTCAGCGCACTGTAAAGCAGACCGATCATTCCAACGGAAAAAGATTGCCCAAAACCCCACTGAGGGTATAAATGGAGGCAAAGCAGGTGAAGGACAAAACCTTCCATAATCCAGCAGACCGCCACAGAGGCGACAGCCATGAAGACCCACTGGGGTTTCAGCTGTGTAACAAGGCGCCCGAGAGTCGTAATGCCGTCCGTGGTGAACAGGCAGTAGAGCAGAACGACGATGGAGAGAGTCAATGTGATAATCACAAATAGGTTTTTCCTGATACCGTTTTTGATTCTAGTTCCCATATTTTATCTCCAATATCTTCACGAATTGCATACAAAGTACAAGCCATAGTTATATATTTTATACCTTTTATAAAAAATATACAAGTACGGGGCGGCATAAATAAAAAGCTGACCCGGCGGACAGCTTTTATTACATTCGAACGCCGCCTTGGCAGGCAGCCCTGCGATTACGGCAAAACATATTTCTCAATCGCCCTGATCACACCCGCGTCGTTATTGCTGGCAGCCATGAAGTTGCCGTATTGGTGCATGTCGGCATTGGAGTTTCCCATCACAAAGCTGTAGCGCGCACGGCCCAAAAGTTCAACATCATTGTAGGAGTCGCCAAAGGCCATGGTTTCCTCGGGTGTGATCCCCAGGTTCTTCTGAATCTTTTCGAGCGCCACCCCCTTGTTGATTCCGGCTTTCACAGCATCCATCCACGCCTTGCCTGAAACTTGAAGCGAAAGCGCACTGCCGAAACGTTCCTTCAAAAAAGGATATGTATGTGTCGCCGGGTCATTCACATCACAAATGGATACCTTGAAAATGTCGTCTTCCACCGCGAATAAATCTTCGACAATCCGGCGGTTTACATAATAATTGCTGATTTCATAATCGAATTCCGGCGTGTACGCTTTATGATAGGAGGCGTGAACACCGCACAGGATCACCTGAATTCCTTTCAGTTCGTCACATGCGCTGATAAACGCATGCAGAAGGTCACGGGGAATCAGTTTAATGGCAACATCACCGTCGTGTACGACATACGCGCCGTTATCACAAATATAATCAATCTGTTCCGAAACGGAGCTGAAATTTTCTTTCAGGGTGCAATAAGAACGTCCGCTCGCCACCACAAAGGAAGCGCCTTTTTGCTTTAAACGCGGCAGAATTTTATAGAATTCCGATGGAATTCTTTTTTTATCGTCAAGAAGACTTCCGTCCATATCGGATGCAATCAATCGAATCATATGCCGACTCCTCGCAGTCAAAAATAATCACTTGTATTATACCACATCTTTTTTGTTTCTCAAAATTACCTTTTCAGCAATTTGTAAAACCCGGCGGGTAACTGTACACAGCAGCAGCCCCTTACAAGGGATTTTATAAATAGTATAGCATGACTTTTTCACAAAATAGTACGAATTTCGCTATAACCAGACTGCCGCAAAGCGATCAGTGTAATTTTCGGATAATCTTTCCTGCTGCTATTTGACTGAATTTTGTAAAAGCTAAAGGCGGAGGTGAATTCAAATGCCGGATACGTACAGCGATTTTTACAGTTTGGTGGGACAAGACAGTGAAGCGAAGCGCTATTTCGCTTCCCTTCCGTATTCCGTGAAACAGGCGATTGGCTGCAGCTCGGAAAACATTAATTCCTTTGACAGCTTGCGGGATTACACAGAAAAGCTTTTAAACAGCAACCAATAAAATTCAGGACGAAGCCGCGGGACTTCGTCTTTTTTTAATCGGTGCATACTGCCGGAGTGAATACATAAAGCCGATAACACGCCCATCCTTCCTTTGCATAATATGGCATGAAAGAAATTCAATGAACATTTTAACTGTTTCCGGAGGCGAACTGAAATGAACGAACAGGAAAGACTGGTGCGCAGAATTCATTCCTACCATTTCGCGATGTGGGAACTTCACATTTATTTGGATACCCATCCCAATGACTGCGACGCGGCGCAAAGGCTTGAGGAATACCGAAAGGCAACGGGAGAACTGACGGCGCAGTACGAGGCATCTTACGGCCCCATAAACGAAATCAGCTCAGGAACCAGCCGCTGGGCATGGATTGCCGGCCCATGGCCATGGGAAATCGACGAGGAGGCCTCTCTGCCTTATTAAAGTCAAGCTGGTATCTGCTTCCCCATATTTGACGGTATCAACGCCAAACGCGTCAGCCGCCTCAAATAATGACATCATATCCGCAAATAGCCGCAATATAATATATCCGGCCATATCATTATAAACACTTTGCTAGTAATGGTAATTATTCGGTAACCATCAGCAAAACTCTTTTCTGATTTTTTTAACCAAATTACACAACAAACCACATATTTGTGCATGTTAGAGATAAACTAAACAAAAAAAGGAGTGAAAAAAATGTTTGATAAACTTGCATTGCTGTTAGTCATAATTGGTGGCCTGAACTGGGGTTCCGTCGGTATTTTCAGTTTTGATCTTGTGGCATGGATTTTTGGAGGACAGACCGCAATGGGCAGCCGCATTGTTTATGTTTTGGTCGCGCTTGCCGCAATTTGGTGCATTACTCTGTTATTCAGGGACACCGCAGCCGCTCGTGATGATTGATATGGATGAAAGCCCTCCCGCCGCACCGGCGAGAGGGCTTAATTGATTATTAAGACAAGAATCGGATTATTCCCTCCCATCCTCACCGAATTATGGAAAAAACAACTAATTATTCCAATATTTATCCAAATAATTATTTACAAAATTGAGCCGTAATGTTATATTATACATGTAGTAATATGGAGGATAGAAAGGCAGGGATATTTTATGGAAGTGGTTTTAAAAAACTATATGGAGACTTTAGTGCTGGAAAAATTGGATGAAATAATCAACAAACTTGACTGCTGCAAATGCATGAAATGCCGGATGGATATTGCATCCTATGCATTAAATCGGCTTCCTCCAAAATACGTCGCCACCTATGCGGGCGAAGTGTATTCCAAGCTTGACACGCTTTCCGTTCAATACGAAGCGGATTTGGTCAACGCACTTTATCAGGCAGCAAAAATAGTAACCGAACATCCCCATGACAAAATATCGGAAGCTTCTTCCGGCGATTGATCACGGCAACAAAAAATTGGGGGCTTCGCTTC
>JAEWBE010000019.1 GCA_023391275.1 Bacillota bacterium
ATAAGAAAATTTCCAATATTCAGGAAATCCTCCCTCTGCTTGAAAAAATTGTTCAGTCCGGCAAGAAGCTTGTCATCATTGCGGAAGACATTGAAGGCGAAGCGCTTACCACACTGATCCTCAATAAACTGCGCGGCACATTCACCTGTGTCGGCGTTAAGGCTCCCGGCTTCGGCGACAGAAGAAAAGATATGCTCCGCGACATCGCCGCATTGACAGGCGGTCAGGTCATTACCGAAGAACTGGGCCTTGAACTGAAAGAAACAACCGTTGAACAGCTTGGCCGTGCACGTCAGGTCAAGGTTGATAAAGAAAATACGATTATTGTTGACGGTGCGGGCGATAAAGAGGAAATTAAGTCCAGAGTCAATCAGATCCGTTCGCAAATCGCAACAACAACATCCGACTTTGACCGTGAAAAACTTCAGGAACGCCTTGCAAAGCTTTCCGGCGGTGTAGCGGTAATTAAGGTTGGCGCAGCAACCGAAGTGGAAATGAAAGAGAAGAAGCTTCGCATTGAAGATGCTCTTGCAGCAACCAAGGCAGCTGTAGAAGAAGGTATTGTAGCCGGCGGCGGCGTTGCTTTAATCAATACGATTGCAGATGTTGAGAAGGTTGTTGCCCAGGGCGAAGGCGATGAGAAGACAGGTGCAAAGATTGTGCTGAAGGTTCTGGAAGAGCCAATTCGCCAAATCGCGGCAAACGCCGGTTTGGAAGGTTCTGTAATTGTTGAAAACATTAAGAAGGCCGGTAAGGTTGGTTATGGCTTTAATGCCTTGACCGAGGAATACGGCGATATGATTTCCTTTGGTATTGTTGACCCAACCAAGGTAACACGTTCCGCACTGCAGAACGCTGCTTCCGTAGCTTCCATGGTGCTTACCACAGAGTCCCTTGTGGCCGACAAAAAGGAACCGGCTCCGGCTCCGGCTATGCCGGCTGACCCGGGCATGGGCGGCATGTATTAATCAATATATTTTATGGAACGGACGTCTTTATGGCGTCCGTTTTTTTTTGCATTAATTGTCAATAAATTAACGATATTGTGCGTGCCGTCGCGCTCTAACCCGAGCAGATTCATCCCAAGGAGAAAATATGGTCAGCTTTCAAAAATACGTCAAAATCAGACTATTTCAGCTTTTTGGCGCTGTTGTGTTCCTGAATCACCTGTGTTACTATATTCTCAACATCAAGAAAGGGGTGGAAACATGGAGGCATTCTTACCATATCTGTGGTTGGCAATCATCGTGATTGCAGCCGTTGTGGAAGCGTCAACCGCTCAGCTGGTGTCCATCTGGTTTGTGGCGGGCGGCGTGGGCGCTCTGATTGCCGGCCTTTGCGGTGCAAGCCTGTGGCTGCAACTGGTCGCTTTTGTTGCAGTAACCGCGCTGACGCTTCTGGTGACAAGGCCGCTGGTTAAGAAGCTTTTGGATTTCAAGCGGGAAGATACCAACGCGGGCCGATACATCGGAAAATTAGGAATTGTAATTACTGAAATCAATAATACACTCGGTGTGGGTCAGGTAAATGTACTCGGCAGTATTTGGACCGCACGCAGCACGGATGGCTCAATTATTGAAGCAGGGCGGAACGTACTGGTCAAGTCCATTGAGGGAGTCAAACTGATTGTTGAAGTTCAGAAATGATTATTTAGGAGAGAAAGAATGAGAAAAAAGTTTTGGCGGGAATTATCAGCTTATTATTGATTGCTGCACTCGCCGGGTGCGCTTCCCTGAAACGCTGGGGGAAAGATGTCCACAGTGGCCCCGCGGGGGGATTAAACCGGGAAATAATTAAAATTTGAGACCGGCTATGCGAAAAAGTGAGCCGTTCGAAAAGCAGACGGCAAAGTTGATACTTACTGACAGTAAAACTTACCTAATGCAAACAAAGTTTTTTGTCCGCATAAGGAATATGATCTAAGTCAATAGTAATAATCCAATCTATTCAATGTGGATTACACCACACCAAATAACTGATTTTATAATACGAGGAGGAAAACAGTCATGAACATTGGAGCAATCATTTTAATTGCGCTTGCGGTTATTGTTATCGTCACCATTATTCTTAATATCAAAGTGGTACCACAGGCACACGCATATGTTATTGAACGTCTTGGCGCTTACCACAGCACGTGGTCGACCGGTCTGCATTTTATGATGCCGTTTCTTGATAAGATATCCAAAAAGGTGTCGCTTAAGGAACAAGTCATTGATTTCCCTCCTCAGCCGGTTATTACGAAGGATAACGTAACCATGCAAATCGACACGGTTGTATATTTTCAGATCACCGACTCAAAGCTGTATGCCTATGGTGTTGAGCGCCCGATATCCGCGATTGAAAACCTTTCAGCAACCACACTGCGCAATATCATCGGTGATCTGGAACTGGATCACACCCTTACGTCACGTGATGTAATCAACACGAAAATCCGCATTATTCTTGATGAAGCGACCGATGCATGGGGCATTAAGGTAAACCGTGTCGAATTGAAAAATATCATCCCTCCGCAGGAGATTCAGGAATCCATGGAAAAACAGATGAAAGCGGAACGGGAACGCCGTGCCCTGATACTGACCGCCGAAGGGCAAAAGCAAAGCGCCATCCTTGTTGCCGAAGGTGAAAAAGAATCCGCAATCCTGCGCGCGGATGCGCAAAAGGAAACCAAAATTCGTGAAGCACAGGGTGAGGCGCAGGCGATCACATTGGTTCAGCAGGCTCTTGCGGACAGTATTAAGTTGTTGAATGAAGCCAATCCAAACGAAGCGGTTATCGCAATTAAGGGACTGGAAGCGTTTGGAAAAGCTGCGGACGGCAAGGCGACGAAGATCATTATTCCGTCAAATATTCAATCCTTTGCGGGCCTTGCTACATCTTTTAAAGAGTTGGTTTCGAATGATTCGAATTTAGCGAAATAACGGTGTCATATTACACAAATTAATTACAACATAGAGTCACTTCATCACAATAACTTAACAAACTTGACTTTTCCGCTTAACATCTATTGAATTTATTGTTGGAATCACCTACAATAAATACATAATATGTTGTCGGAGGTAAGCGCAATGACAGTATCTTCCGTTCAAAAAACGTTAAAATGTGAACTGTTCTCTGTCAAGTTGCGCCAAGATCCCTTTTGTTAAGATAAGTTTCAGGCTGCGCCGTACTATCGCCGCAGCCTGTTTTTTATTTTAAGCAAATGATATTGAATTAATAGGAGTGTGTAGCATGGCATTAAAAAAGGCGGCAGTTATTATGGGCAGTGACAGCGACTTTCCGGTCGTTTCCGCTGCGATTAAAAGGTTAAAATCATTTGATATCCCCGTGGAAGTGCATGTAATGTCCGCGCATCGGACGCCGCAGGCGGCTGCGGAATTCTCTTCCTCTGCCAGAAAAAACGGATTTGGGGTCATTATTGCGGCTGCGGGCAAAGCGGCACATCTGGCCGGAGTTCTTGCGGCTCACACCACGCTGCCGGTAATCGGCATTCCGGTAAAATCCTCTACACTGGACGGCCTCGACGCGCTTCTGGCAACGGTTCAGATGCCAAGCGGCATCCCGGTTGCGACCGTCGCCATCGACGGAGCGGACAACGCCGCAATTCTGGCGGCGCAGATGCTTGCGCTGTCCGACGATACTCTTGCAGCCAAACTGTTAGAAATGAAACAGCAAATGGCTGAGGGCGTGGCGAAAAAAGACGAAGCGATTCAGGAAAAAATTCGGGAACTATAAGGATATTATTTTTATAAGAACGGTCTTTATTCAGCCTGAGGCATAAGGCAAAAGCCGCCTGTATTTCCCGTGCGGAATCAGGCCGGTCATAGATTAAATTTTGTGTCGCACGGAGAAATGGTGACTTTAAATGAAGAGCTTCAGCGAAAGTTATAAAGCGGCAGGAGTTGACGTTACCGCGGGTTATAAAGCGGTTGAATTAATGAAAAGCCATGTTGCGCGCACCAATATTCCCGGTGTGGTTTCGGGCATAGGGGGCTTTGGCGGGCTGTTTCAGCCGGATTTAAGTGGGATGAAAACCCCGGTGTTGGTCAGCGGCACGGACGGGGTAGGCACCAAATTAAAAATTGCTTTTCTTATGGACAAGCATGATACCATAGGAATTGACTGTGTTGCCATGTGTGTAAACGACGTCGTTTGCTGCGGGGCAAAACCGCTGTTCTTCCTTGACTATCTTGCGGTCGGCAAAAACTATCCAGAAAGAATTGCAGAGATTGTTTCCGGCGTTGCGGACGGCTGCGTTCAGTCCAACTGTGCGCTCGTGGGCGGGGAGACCGCTGAAATGCCGGGCTTTTATCCGATGGACGAGTATGACCTGGCGGGCTTTGCGGTCGGCATGGTGGACAGGGATCATATCATTGACGGTTCGCAGATTGAAGAGGGCGATGTGATTGTCGGTATTCAATCCTCCGGAATCCATTCCAATGGTTTTTCACTGGTTCGAAAAGTTTTTAATATCAGTGAAAAAAACATCAATATGTATCTTAATGATCTGGGGCATACCATCGGGGAAGAATTATTGACTCCAACAAGAATTTATGTAAAGCCGGTTCTTGCTTTGATGGAAAAAATTCAAATCAGGGCAATTTCTCACATCACAGGCGGCGGCTTTTTCGAAAATATTCCGCGCATGCTCAAATCCGGCACCACGGCGAACATTGAGCTTGCATCTTTACCAAAGCTGCCGATTTTCTCCCTGTTACAGCGTCAGGGCAATATTCCGGAGCGTGAAATGTACAATACTTTCAACATGGGTATCGGGATGTGTATGATCGTGTCAAAGGAACAGGCAAATCAGGCGGTTTCCGAACTGAACGCCATGGGTGAGCATGCCTGCGTGATAGGCGGCGTGGTTGCCGGCGAGGAGGGCGTGACCCTATGCTGAACATTGCCGTTTTGGTATCGGGCGGCGGCACAAATCTTCAGGCGCTTATCGACGCACAAGCTGATTCGAAGCTTCCGGAAGGGAGAATATCACTTGTGATTTCCAGTAAAACCGATGCTTACGCACTGGAACGTGCCGGAAAGGCCGGTATTCCCACTCGGATTTTATTGCGGAGGAATTTTTCCACGCAGCAGAAATATGATGAAACCTTGCTCTCTATTCTGAGCGAAAAAAGAATTGACCTGATTGTGCTTGCGGGTTTTATGACGATGATCAGTGCGAATGTGATCCGGCATTATGAAAATAAAATCATCAATGTGCATCCCGCGCTGATTCCTTCTTTCTGCGGGGAAGGATATTACGGACTGAGGGTACACGAGGCGGCGCTCAAAAAGGGTGTAAAGGTGACCGGGGCGACGGTGCACTTCGTCAATGAGGTCTGCGACGGCGGACCGATTATCCTGCAGAAGGCGGTTGAAGTGCTTTCGGATGATACACCGGAAACCTTGCAGCGCAGGGTCATGGAACAGGCGGAGTGGCAGCTGCTGCCCAAGGCGGTTGCTTTGTTTTGTCAGGGAAAGATTTCTGTAGAAAACGGGAAAACGACTATCAGGGAGGTCTGATTATGGAAATGAAGAAGATTGATATAACGCTGAAGGATAATGCTTACCCGGGCCGCGGAATTATTCTCGGCAGGAGTTCGGACGGAGCCAGCGCCGTGATCGCCTATTTTATTATGGGGCGCAGCGCAAACAGCCGCAACCGAATTTTCATTGAAGAGGGGAAAGGAATTAAAACGCAGGCCTTTGACCCCGAAAAATTGGTTGATCCGTCCCTGATTATTTATTCCCCTGTGCGCGTGCTTGACCGGACCACGATTGTTACCAACGGTGATCAAACGGACACCATTTATGATTATATGAAGCAGGGAAAAACCTTTGCTGATGCGTTGCGTACCCGCACTTTTGAACCGGACGGGCCGAACTTTACCCCGCGTATTTCCGGCATGACAGAATCCAATGGCAATTACAGACTTTCTATCTTAAAGAGCGCAAACGGTAATCCAAATTCCACACAGCGATATTTTTTTGAATATGAATCTCCCAATAACGGGGAAGGTCATTTGATTCACACATATCAGGGAGACGGCAATCCGCTGCCTTCTTTTGAGGGCGAACCCACTCTCGTTAAGATTTCAGGAAATCTTGATGAATTTACCGGGCTGATTTGGAACAGCCTGAATGAGGAAAATAAAGTTTCTCTGTTCACCCGTTTTATCAACTTGAAAAATGGTTTAACAGAAACCAGAATCGTCAACAAAAATCAATGATATTGGAGGTAGCTGAAATGGCAAATGAACTTACATTGAAATATGGCTGTAATCCGAACCAAAAGCCGTCGCGTATTTTTATGCAGGACGGCGGCGAACTGCCTATTCGGGTATTAAACGGCAAACCGGGGTACATTAATTTTCTGGATGCGTTTAATAGCTGGCAGTTGGTTCAGGAATTGAAAAAGGCGACCGGTCTGCCGGCAGCCGCTTCCTTTAAACATGTCAGCCCAGCCGGGGCGGCAGTTTCCGCCGAACTTTCGGAAACACTGAAAAAGGTTTATTTTGTAGATGATCTTGAGCTTTCTCCGCTTGCCAGCGCTTACGCCATGGCAAGAGGTGCGGACAGAATGTCTTCCTACGGAGATTGGATTGCCCTGTCAGATGTTTGCGACAAACAGACGGCAACCTTGATTGCACGCGAGGTATCGGACGGAATTATTGCCCCGGGCTACACAGAGGAAGCGCTTGAAATTCTGAAATCCAAGCGCAAAGGCGGATATAACATTGTTACGATGGATTTAGACTACAAACCCAACCCGGTGGAGCGCAAAGAAGTATATGGCATTACTTTTGAGCAGGGCAGGAATGAAATTTTAATTGATGGCGAAATGCTTTCCAATCTTGTTACCGAAAATAAGACAATACCGGCGGAAGCGAAGCGCGACCTGCTTATTTCGCTTATTACACTGAAATATACGCAGTCCAATTCTGTCTGTTACGCGAAGGGCGGTCAGGTAATCGGGGTGGGTGCCGGTCAGCAGTCCAGAATCCACTGTACCAGGCTGGCGGGCAACAAAGCGGATGTTTGGTATCTGCGCCAGCATCCCAAGGTGCTCGGACTGAAATTCAAGGATGGTATCCGCCGCCCGGACAGGGACAATACGATTGATGTTTATATTTCCGACGAATACATGGATGTTCTGGCCGACGGCGTATGGCAGAATTTATTTGCCGAAAAGCCGGAACCGCTTACAAAAGAAGAAAGACGCGACTGGCTGGATACGTTGACCGGCGTTTCGCTGGGTTCCGATGCATTTTTCCCGTTCGGTGACAATATTGAACGCGCGCATAAAACCGGTGTAAAGTATATTGCACAGCCGGGCGGTTCCATCCGCGATGATCATGTGATTGATACCTGTAATAAATATGGGATTGCCATGGCATTTACCGGAATGAGGCTGTTCCACCATTAATCCTAATTTCTGTGATTTGGTATTGAAAGAATTGAATGAAACGGCAGGAGGAAATCATGAAGATACTGGTGATCGGCAGCGGCGGCCGCGAACATGCGATTATCCGCAAACTGAAAGAAAGCCCGAAAGCAGATGAAATTTATTGCGCGCCCGGAAACGGAGGTATCTCAAAAGACGCCGTCTGTGTTGATATTTCCGTTACGGATATTGACGGAGTTGTAAAGTTTGCAAAAGAAAATGAGATCGGGCTGGTATTTGTTGCGCCGGATGACCCGCTTGCCGCAGGAATGGTGGATGCGCTGGAAGCTGCCGGAATCGCAGCGTTCGGTCCGCGTGCAAACGCCGCCGTCATTGAGAGCAGTAAGGTATTCTCCAAAGATTTGATGAAACGCTATCATATTCCGACTGCGGATTATGCTGTATTTGACGATTCTCATAAAGCACTGGAGTATATCCGCTCAAATGATCAATACCCTGTGGTAATCAAAGCCGACGGCCTGGCACTTGGAAAGGGTGTTATCATTGCAGCCGACTTTGAAGAAGCGCAGAATGCGGTAAAAACCATTATGGAGGATAAGATTTTCGGCGCTTCCGGCAATCAGATTGTGGTGGAAGAATTCATTACCGGACCGGAAGTCTCTGTTTTGGCTTTTACGGATGGAAAATGCGTAAAGCCCATGGTTTCTTCTAAAGATCACAAGCGTGCGCTGGACAATGATAAAGGTACGAACACGGGCGGGATGGGGACCATCAGCCCAAATCCTTATTACACCGATGAAGTGGCTGAACTTTGCATGAAAACCATTTTTCTGCCCACCATTGAAGCGATGAATCAGGAAGGAAGAGTATTCAAGGGATGCCTGTATTTCGGTCTGATGCTTACAAAAGACGGTCCGAAAGTAATTGAGTATAATTCCCGGTTTGGCGACCCGGAAACGCAGGTCGTTCTGCCGCGTCTTAAAACTGACCTGGTAGATATTCTGGGAGCTGTGGTTGAGGAACGTCTGGAAGCGCAGCCGATTGAATGGAGCAGTGAGGCCTGCGCTTGTGTGGTCATGGCTTCGGGCGGATACCCCGGGAAATATGCGAAGGGGATAGCGATTGACGGACTTGATAACGATGGGCAAATCAGCGGTGCTACGGTTTACCATGCGGGCACACTGTGTAAAGGGGATAGATTTTACACAAACGGAGGCCGCGTTTTAGGAATTACGGCGCTGGGTGATACGCTGGGAACGGCTCTGGGCAAAGCTTATGCTGCAGTAAGTCGAATCCATTTTGACGGTGCCCATTATCGTCATGATATCGGCAAATAAGTTTTAAGGAATTTACACAAAAAAGACGATACGGAATTTTCCGTATCGTCTTAATTTTATTTTAATCAAATTATTCTGATAAAGCTCTCGAAAGCCACGCATCGGCAATATCCATCGCAAGGTAAAGACCGCTTTTTTCACTGGATTTTACAATCTGCTTGCGTGCGCGTATATTTTGATCTGTATACATCAGTTGAATTAAAACCTTATCTGCAACTTCCAAATCCTGAACTTTTTTCTTGCTCTTGATTTCAAGTTTAACAACGTATTTATCTTTCATACTTCCGTAATAAATCACATCACCGCATCGCACCAGCGGTTTCCCCTTGTAAGTAGGAAATTGCCCGGCGCTTTCATTATTCTCATTCATTCAAGTATCCTCCTTTTGTTCAACTGGTAAAGTGCTTTTCTAATCCTTGTGCTGTGATTTACTCACCCAAATAAGATTTCAGTAACACCTGTAACAATTCATCGCGGTCTAACCTGCGAATAAGACTGCGCGCGCTGTTATGGGTCGTAATGTAAGTGGGGTCCTCTGAAAGAATGTAGCCTACAATCTGGCTGATGGGGTTGTATCCTTTTTCTTTCAAAGCATCATATACCAGAGTAAGAACTTTTTTAATATCCCCCTCACGATCATCACCGAGCGAAAAAGTCATCGTCTTATCAAGCATGGAAACACCTCCAATATTGTCATAATACAACATACGCAAAATAATTTCAAGAACTATTTTGTGAACAGGTGTCAAGAGCGCAAAGCAGCACCCGCTTTTTCAAGCTCCTTCATGATTTTTTTCATTACACCTGTTGTATGATCCTCGGTAAGTGTGCTGTCTTTGGAACGCAGCACGATGCTGAATGCAACACTTTTTTTGTTGGCTTCAATCTGTTCCCCTTTATACACGTCAAACAGCTTAATGGTTTCAAGCAAATTTCCGGCACCCCGAATAATCGCCCTTTCCAAGTTAAGAACCGGAATGCTGTCGTCGCAAAGAAGCGCGAGGTCACGGGTAACAGCTGGAAATTTCGGAAGCGGAACATACTTCTTTTCCGGTTTCGCACATTCAAACATCAAGTCAACATCCAGAGTAAAGCAATAAACCCGCTCATCAATCCCGTAATTTTCGGCCACCTTGGGATGAATTTCTCCGATGATGCCAAGGCGCCGTCCATCAATGGAGAGCACGGCGCAGCGGCCGGGGTGATAACTGCATTCTTCTGAAGATGCCTCTATTTCATAATCGAATACGCACAGTTTTTCCAAAATTTGCTCCGCCATACCTTTTGCGGTAAAGTAATCCGCCTTGTTGCCGTACATACCCACGATCAAATTTGTCTTTTCAATCGGAAGTTTATCTTCGGTGGTGGGCAGGTATTCGCTGGCTAGTTCGAACAGGCAGGCGGCGGCGTTACGGTTGTTGTAATTGCGTGAAAGAACCTCCAGCATGGAGGGGAGGGCAGTCGTTCTCATAATGCTGGTGTCCTCGCCGAGCGGATTGGAAATGGTAATTGATTTACGAAGCGGCGAATCGGCGGGCATGCGGATTTTATCGTAATATTTCGGGCTGATAAAGGAATACGTCATGATTTCACTGGCTCCCAGCGCAAGCATGGTATCGTTGATGGTGCGCTCAAATTTTTGGAGCTGGGTGTATTTACCCTGTGCGCCGCCGGAAAGCGAAGTACCGGGAATCTTATTGTAACCGTAGAATCTTGCGATTTCTTCGGCAATATCGGCCTTATGCTCCAGGTCGGGACGGAAGGTCGGTACTAAAATGTCATCACCGTCGAATTCACAGTCCAGCTTTTTCAGGATTGTTTTCATTTCATCGCTGTTTAAACTGAGGTCAAGGAAACGGTTGATCCAGTCCACATCCAAATGAATCCTGCGGCGTTCGCTGCTGGAATGGTCGTCAACGACCACACCATCAAGAACATCGCCCGCATCCAGCAGTTCGACCAGTTCACAGGCGCGTTCCAGCGCGGGCAGGCAGTTGTTCGCGTCAAGCCCCTTTTCATAACGGGAGGAAGCATCCGTCCTCATACCCTGATCCCTTGCCGTTGTGCGCACGGATGCACCGTTGAAGCATGCCGACTCGAACACAATCGTGTTTGTATCATCCACAATGCCGCTGAATTCTCCGCCCATCACGCCTGCGATTGCGATTGGCTTGTTTGCGTCGGCAATCACCAGATTTTTAGGATTCAGCTTATGAACGACGCCGTCCAGTGTGGTAATGCTTTCTCCGTCTTTGGCGCGGCGAACGCGGATTTTGTTTTCGTCAATGAAGCGCAGGTCAAAGGAATGCATGGGCTGACCGTACTCCAGCATTACATAATTGGTAATATCCACAATATTGTTAATCGGACGCACGCCCATGGCGCGAAGCCGTTCCCGCATCCAGCGCGGGGAAGGTTTTACACGCACTTTTTTTACAACGCGCGCAGTATAAATTGAGCAAAGATCGGAAGCCTCCACTTTTACATCCAGCAGCTCCGTACAACTCCCGTGGCCGGCCTTTACCATTGGCTTGTGCAGCATCAATGGTTTGCAAAAAGTCGCTGCAGCTTCCCTTGCAAGGCCGATTACCGAAAAGCAGTCAGGCCGATTGGAAGTGATTTCAAATTCTACTTTGGTGTCATTAAAGCCAAGCGCTTCGCGAATCGGCTCACCAAGGCGGCAGTCTTCCTGTAAAACAAAGATTCCATCCTCAATCGCATAGGGGAAATCGTGTTTTGTCAGTCCGAGCTCGCCAATGGAACAGAGCATCCCATTGCTTTCAACACCGCGCAGTTTGCCCTTTTTGATTTTTTTCCCGCCCGGCAGGGAAGAGTTGTTCATCGCGACTGGAACAATATCGCCGGCATTCAAATTCTGCGCGCCGGTAACAATTTGAATAGGCGCGTCGGCACCGACATCAATCTGGGTGACCCACAGATGGTCGGAATCGGGGTGCTTTTCCAACGAAAGCACTTTACCGACAATTACATTTTCAATCTCGCTGCCTTCGATTTCCCAGCCTTCTACTTTTGAACCGCTCATGGTCATTGCCTCGGTAAAATCACGAATCGGCATTTCATCGAGCGTTACAAATTCTTTTAACCATTTCATTGAAAGATTCATTTTTTACGCCCCCTTAAAATTGTTTTAAAAATCTAACGTCGTTTTCATAGAAAAGGCGCAAATCATCGATGTTGTATTTTCTCATTACGACACGTTCCAGTCCCATGCCGAGTGCAAACCCGCTGTAAACCTCCGGGTCAATCCCACAGTTGGAAAGCACCTTCGGGTGCACCATGCCGCAGCCGAGAATTTCA
>JAEWBE010000040.1 GCA_023391275.1 Bacillota bacterium
GACTTAAATCCTCAGGAATGCTTTTTTGTTGATGACTGTGCCGAAAATGTGGCCGCCGGTGAACAATTTGGCATGCGCGGCTTTTGTTATCAGCAGGATATCGGCGCGTTGAGACTGGCGTTGCAAAACGCCGGAGTGGCGGTATAAAGGAAATTTCACTGATACATATCTTCGATTTTCTTCGGAATATAACAGTAAGGGGCGGCCGTTCGGCCGCCCCTTACTGTTATATTTGTGCTTTTCAGATCTCGTAGTCGACGCATTCTCTTCCGCAAACCAGTTCATGTACTGTCGTTTTAATCGCTATGTGGGCCGGGTGATTCTGGTATTGATCCTGTGTTTCCTTTGTGGTGAATTCGCAATACAGCACAAGGTCAAATTTACCGCCGTTGTAGTTGCGGCCTACTTCAATTGCGGTCAAACCATCCACAACACCCAAAAGCGCTTTAAATCTTTTTTGCAGGTCTGCAACGATTTGATTGCTGTCTTTTTTTACCTCATCCTTCAGTGTCCATAATACGATATGCTTTACCATAACAAAAACTCCCTTTTCATAAAATATTCAAAGATTAAAAATATTTAATCCTGTTTGTTCATCATGTATCCGGCTGACTTCTCCGTCGATCTTTTGAATAAACATTTCACAGGTACCGCTGATAACCGCTTCAGCCAGATGGCCGCCGTAAACATGTCCTGTTTCGTCAGCAAAATCAGCATGCATATGCAAGTAAATTTCGCCGCTTTTTGTTGTCACATTGCCGGTCAGCGAAGTCATTTCCAGTTCACCATCAAAGGTATTGGAAAGAAATTTTTGTTCTTCCACCCGGTACAGTCCAACAACGGCATGTCCCACCGCGCCCAGCGCGGAAATGCTTGCCAGTCTTACGTTTTCTTTTTCACAAATGCTTTTCACACTTGCCGTGATCTCTTCACCGCGGTCAATCCTTACCACGATGGTATTGCCAAAAACTTTATACTTCATTTTTTATGCTCCTTCATTTGGTTGGCCCGGGCATAATCGCGCTTTTTGTTTCATGCGGTTCTTCTATCCCAAGATCATTTTTCAGGGTTCCTCCGAACGCCACGGCGCTTCTGCCGAATTTGGAACGGATGGAATCAAGTGCGGTTTCCAGATGCTCCTGCTTTTCCCTGCTCTCGTTTTTGGTGCCGCCGAAAAAACTGAGCTGTTCGCCGGCGTCGTCGTTCGCAACCAGGTTTGCCGCGGTAATGGTGAGCATGCGGATTGGCGCGTTCAGATTCCACGAAGACTGAATCAGCTCCATACTGGCTGCCGCCAGTTCCTTGGAAAGATGAGTAGGGGAGGCCAGCGTTTTCTGGCGCGATATGGTCTTGAAATTGGGGTTGCGGATCGTTACCTGAACCACCCAGCATTTCACGCCGTGCCGGCGCATGCGGCCCGCCACGCTGTCTGCTAAAACGGTTACGCCGAGCCGAATATCCTCAATGCCAACTAAATTGCGTTTAAAAGTCATGCCGTTGCCGACCGATTTCATTTCCCGATTTTCATGCATATTTTGAACGGGACTATCGTCAAGCCCATTTGCATAATCATGCAGTTCACCGCCCGGTTTGCCCAGACGCGCGGTGATAAGCGCCCGGTCGCTCACGGCAAGCTCGCCGATGGTGTGAATCCCCAATTTGCCGAGCGTTTCGCCGACACTTTTGCCAACGTAAAGCAGGGTGTTTACCGGTAGCGGAAAAAGAATCTGTTTCCAGTTTTCACGGCTGATTACAGTGGTGGCGTCGGGTTTTTTGTAATCACTGCCCAATTTTGCAAAAATTTTATTGAAAGAAACGCCAACAGAAATGGTAAGCCCGATTTCCTGCCGGATCACCTTTCGCAGTTCATCGGCAATTTGCTTTCCGCTGCCGAAAAGCACTTCGCTTCCGGTTACGTCGAGCCAGCTTTCATCAATACCGAAAGGTTCCACCAAATCGGTATAACATTGGTAAATCTGGTTAATCAGTATGGAGTATTTTTGATATTCGTCATGGTGCGGCGGGGCAAGCACCAAATCCGGGCATTTTCGCTTTGCCTGCCAGATCGTTTCCGCAGTCTGTATCTTGTATTTTTTAGCCAGCTCATTTTTTGCAAGAATAATGCCATGGCGGTTCTCGGGGTTGCCGCAAACGGCCATCGGAACATTTTTGTATTCTGGGTGTAAAATACATTCGACAGAAGCGAAAAAGCCATTGCAGTCACAATGTAAAATTGTTCTGTCCATGCCCGTACCATTCCTTTTTCTTTTATTATATCACGGATTTTATAAAAGAAAAAGAAAGAGCTGAGGCGGATTGAAAATTCTTAGTTTATCCTTGACAAACTGCTGCGTGCGGTATATTCTTTAATTACTGATTTAGTAAATTAGTAATTTAGTAAAATAGGAAGCGATTGCATGAAGATACCGACTACTTTAAAACACAAACCGGTCATCGTTTCGGAAGATTATGAAAATATCGATGGCAGAAGTGCCTATCATTCCGATGCAAAAGGGCTGTCCCTGGGCCTTGCGCAATGGAACGACCGGGGAAAAGTGGACATTTCCGCGAAAGTTTGGCGCTATACAGGTGAGAAATGGTCCCGTCAATCGGAAGAGCTTCCCCTTCATCGTGTAATCGATCTGGCAATTCTGGTCTGCCGGGCAAAACTGCATTTTAAAGAAGCTTACCAGTATGAAAAGCTGTATGATCCCGCCCACACCACGATTGACCGTGTCGGCCTGCAGGGCGACGCGATGACCGTATCGGTGTGCACCGATAATCCAATGATCGACGAGGATATCAAACTGTTTTCACAGGTGCTCAGTCAGGATGATGAGTTGATCAGTGAACGGTTGAAAACTCTCTCCGGAATCTTGAAAGAGATGGGGTACTGAAATGCAAAAAGAAGATAAAAAAGAAAAGCTGGCCCAATATAAGGAGCGTAAAATCGTTGGCGGTATCTGCGTAATCAAAAATACGAAAAACGGAAAAATGCTTCTGTCCTCCGTCGCCAATTTACAGGGGTATAAAAATCGTTTTGAATTTTCGAAATTAACCGGCGGCTGTGTCAACATAAAGCTGCAGAAGGATTGGGAGCAATTTGGCGCCGAAAGCTTTATTTTCGAAGTGTTGGAAGAACTTGAAAAGAAAGAGGCACAAACATCGGAAGAATTCAGTGATGACATTAATACGTTGAAAGAGATTTGGCTCGAACAGCTGGATCCCGGTAAACTGTATTAACAGGAGGATATATGTTTAAAATGACAGCGTTTTTAGATAATCAGGGAAAGATTAAGCACCTTCCTTCAAAAGGGCAGGCGAAGCGTGCTGTTCTGGCTTATCTTGCCGAAAAATTTGTGTATGACAGAAGTTATACGGAGAAAGAAGTCAATTCAATCATTGACCAATGGCACACTTTTGGGGACTATTTCGTACTTCGGCGTGAACTGATTGATCATAAACTTCTTTGCAGAACAAACGATGGTGTTAAGTATTGGCGCGAAAAAGAATAACTTTCTTCTCTGAACTTTTTACGACTCCGGCACGGGCCTTGGGTGAAATGGGATTTTATCCTGATTCACCCTTTTTGTTTGTCAGAATTTATGATATAATGAGCAAAATTAC
Source organism: Bacillota bacterium (assembly GCA_023391275.1). GTDB lineage: Bacteria > Bacillota > Clostridia > Oscillospirales > Acutalibacteraceae > Caproiciproducens. The sequence continues at coordinate 3,628 of JAEWBE010000040.1, forward strand.
TGATATACCCAGCGCAGGGGTTGTGTTGTATTTTAAAAAAACAGCCATGGCAAAGACGAACCGTGAACAGGAAGAAGGCTTTTATGCGGAAATTAACTGAAAAGGACAGGCTTCAGGCACAGGAATACATTATGAGGGAGCCTGAATTTAACCTGTTTATGATAGGGGATCTTGAAAATTTCGGCTTTGACAGTGATGCCGTGGAAGTCTTTGTAAATGAAACGCCGGACGGCTGGGACTGCCTTTTGCTTCGGTATTTGGACAGTTACCTGCTGTACAGCCATCATACGGATTTTGAGGCAAAGAAAGTTGCGGATTTTCTTTGCGGAAGAGAAGTGAATGGAATCAGCGGTAAAGGTGAGCTGCTGGAAAAGCTGCTCCCTTACTTTCCCGGGCGATGCGGCCAAAGAACTTATTTGTCCCGGCTGAATGAAGTGAAAGTTCATCCGGAGCCATCTGTAAACGCGCAGGTGCGCCGCCTGAATCCGGACGATGCGCGGGATATTATTTCGATTTATCTGCAAATTGAGGAATTCCGGGATAATTACATTGGTAAAGAAGAAAAGGCCGTGGAGGAAGTCCATTTTAATCTTTCCAATGCGGGTCGCAGCTATGGCGCTTTCCTTGACGACAAGCTTGTAGCGGTTGCCTCTACTTCCGCTGAAAACTCGGTTTCAGCCATGGTGGTTGGAGTTGCGACTTTGCCCCATGTAAGGAAAACGGGACTGGCGGGCAGCCTTGTTGCAAAGCTTTGCACGGATTTTCTGAGCGAAGGGAAACAATATCTTTGTTTATTCTACGATAATCCTGCCGCGGGCAGCATCTACCGTAAAATCGGCTTTTCTGAATTGGGCGACTACATGGTTATAAAACGGAAAACACCCGAAAATTAATATATGGAGCCTGTTATGTATTATAAAATCAAGCAGATTATAGATGACGCGTGCCTGACTCAGAATTTTTCAGGCACGGTTTTAGTGAAACACGGGGATGAAATTCTGTTTGAAACCGCGTGCGGTTTTGCGCACAAAGGGTTTCAGCTTTCAAACCGAATCGATACCATGTTTGACACTGCCTCTGTTACCAAAGTATTTACCGCGACTCGGATTTTACAGTTAATCGAAAACGGAATGCTCCGTTTTGATGACAGGATTACAGCGCTGATTGACTTAAATGGCACGGAAATACCGGATGACGTGACAATATACCATCTTCTCACGCACACTTCCGGTATTGCCGATGATGCGGATGAAGAAGCAGGTGAGGACTATGCGGAACTTTTTATCGATAAACCGAATTATTCCCTTCGCAGTACCATCGACTATCTTCCGCAGTTTGTGTTCAAAAAGCCGAATTTTAAAGCGGGCGCCAATGTGCGGTATAACAACTGTGCCTTTATCCTGCTCGGGTTGGTAATTGAAAAACTGACCGGGGAGGACTATCGCAGCAATATAGTACGCTGTATTTTTGAACCGTGCGGCATGAAAAACTCAAAATTCTGTGCGATGGACGAAATCAATCCGAATACCGCGGAAGGGTACTGCGCGCTTTATGACGAAAATCAAAGAATCACTCGTTATAAAAAGAATATTTATTCCTATCCTCCCATTGGGGCGCCGGACGGCGGCGCTTATTCCACAGTACATGATTTGGATCGATTCCTTTGCGGGCTGAAAAGCGGCCGACTGCTTTCCAAAGAGTACGTTCAAATGCTGTTTGAACCACATTGCGAGTTTTCGCAGCCTTACCGCGCGTGGAAAAACGTCCCCGCCGGCACACTTTTTAACGGTTATGCCTTTGAATTTGTCCGGATTGGCAAGCAGACTTATATGATGAAGAAGGACGGCATGAACGCCGGGGTCAGAGCAATGCTTTCTTACTTCCCTCAAACCGATATAACCATAATCATGCTTTGCAATCAGGACTGCAATATCTGGACAATTCACCGTGATATTCAATCGGTCCTGTATTCCGCTGTGCCGGTATCACCTGATAACAGGTAACCGTTTTTATGTATCTGTTTTCGGGAAGCACATCCCCTATTCAGGCACTCCCTGCAGCGATTGCCCCATCGAAAAATAATCAAACGAAATGTATATATAGAAGGTGTTGCATAAATGAAAGAAAAAAAGAAAATATTGGTTTGTCTTTCACTGGACGAAGCGCATAAACAAAAGCTTGAAGGAACCGCCCCGCAGGCGGAATTTATTTATGCCGGCAAAGATATCCTGCCGGACGCCGCAACCATGGAAAGTGTGAGTATCATCATCGGCAATCCCCGGCGCAGGCTGCTGCCCCTTGCGAAAAATCTTGAGTGGCTTCAGCTGGAAAGCGCGGGCGCAAACCTGTATGTAGCGCCGGGTTTGCTTTCGGAGCATGTTGTGCTTACCAACGCAACCGGATGCTTTGGCCTGGCTATGTCGGAATATATGATCGCCATGGTGCTCAGCCTGTTTTTAAAGCTGCCCTGTTACCGGGCCAACCAGCAAAACCATATTTGGAAAAATGAAGGCCAGGTAAAATCGATTTACGGTTCCACCGCACTCGTAATCGGCCTTGGGGATATCGGCGGCGAATTTTCCATGCGGTTCAGGGCGCTGGGCGGCCGTGTAATCGGCGTCAGGCGCAGCGACACAAATAAGCCGGATTATGTTGACGAGCTTTACCTGATGGACAAACTTGATGAACTTTTGCCCCGCGCCGATGTGGTAACGCTCAGTCTGCCTGAAACGCCGCAAACCCACAAGCTTTTTGGCAAAGAAAAACTTGCCCTGATGAAGTCCGGCGCAATTCTGCTCAATGTTGGCAGAGGCATGGTGATTGACACCGACGCGCTTTGCGATGCGCTGAATTCCGGGCATTTGGGCGGGGCGGCGCTCGATGTGACCGATCCCGAGCCGCTGCCGCCGGAACATCCGCTTTGGGATGCAAAAAACTTGCTTATCACGCCGCATATTTCGGGCGGATACAATCTGCCTGAAACATATGAACGTGTTTTTACCGTATGCGCCGACAATCTTGGCAGATATTTTCGCGGGGATAAGCTGAAAAATGTTGTGGATTTTAATACCGGTTACAAAATGCACGAAAAAGCATAAATTTAAAAGCTAAAAAAGAAAATTAATATTTTCGGCGCAGCTGACTTCTGTAAACAGGGAGTTCGCTGCGCGCTTTTTTATATTTTAAAAATATGTAATCAATATTATATAATTATATTGACAAATTATATTAAATCGATATAATATTATTAAGTGAGAGATTAAGATTGGAAGGATAAGGATGGACAGAAATGTTTACAGCCTGGTATTGTTTGACGATATTGTAAACGCCGTGGATAAGATGGCTTATGAAAAAAACACCAGCCGCAGCAATTTGATCAATCAGATCTTAGCGGAATATCTTTCCTGCCCTACACCGGAAATGCGCATGAAAGATATTTTTGACGGTGTAGAACAAATGATGGCGGAGATGGAAAGCTTTCAGGTGCGGTTCCAGCCCAGCGATGCGATGATTTCCATTCGAAGCGCTCTGCGCTATCGGTATAACCCGACGATCCGTTATGTACTCGAGCTTTATCGCTGCTGCGACCCGACCGTCGGTGAGCTGCGGGTTTCCATGCGAACGCAAAGTCAGCCGCTGATTCACATTCTAACTGATTTTTTTGAATTTTGGGCTGATTTGGAAGACCGGATGGCCGGCGTTAGGTTCCCGGAGGGGCAGGTGCCCTGCCGGATTGGGGTTGGACGGTATATCCGTGAATTCCTCATGCCGGGGGAGGAGGAACAGCGAACCAACGAAGGTATTGCCAACGCGATTTCGGAATATATCCGTTTTTTTGACGCCAGTCTCAAACGTTATTTTGCCGGACTGGATAATTTGGACGCGACAGCCGCAGTGCTTGAAAATGATTACCAGGATTACATGGAACATGAAGTTATGATATAAACGCAAAGAGCGAGGAGGTTTGATACGATGAACGCTCAAAAATTCACACAAAAATCCCTGGAGGCAATTCAGGAGGCCCAAACCATCGCAATCCAAAACAATAACCTGCAGATTGAAGAGGAGCACCTTGCCGAGGCACTTCTGTCACAGGAAAACGGACTGATTCCGCAGTTGTTCAAAAAGATGAACATCGATCCGGAAGCGGTTCTGCGCAGTGTAAAAAATCAGGTTGCCAAACTGCCCGGGGTAACCGGGCCGGGGCGTGAGCCCGGAAAAATTTATGTTTCCACCGATGTGGACGCCGCGCTGGCGGACGCGGAAAAAGAAGCCGACCGCATGAAGGACGAGTATGTCTCTGTGGAACATATTATGCTTGCGCTGCTGAACAGGCCGAATTCCGCAATGCGCAATGTGTTTGAATCCTTTGGAATTCAAAAAAACAATTTTCTTACCGCGCTTTCCACTGTACGCGGCAATACGCGGGTAACCAGCGATTCCCCGGAGGAGACCTATGACGCGTTGGGAAAATACGGTCAGGATTTGGTGGAACTGGCCAAAAATCACAAGCTCGACCCGGTGATCGGCCGGGATTCGGAAATTCGGAATGTAATCCGAATTCTGTCCCGTAAAACGAAAAACAATCCTGTACTCATCGGCGAGCCCGGCGTGGGTAAAACGGCGATTGCCGAGGGTCTTGCGCTGCGCATTGTGCGCGGCGACGTGCCGAACAACCTGAAAGAGCGCAAGATTTTCTCGCTGGACATGGGCGCGCTGATTGCGGGCGCAAAATTCCGTGGCGAATTCGAGGAACGACTTAAGGCCGTGCTCAACGAAGTAAAAAAGAGCGAAGGCAAAATCATCCTCTTTATCGACGAGCTGCACACCATCGTTGGCGCGGGCAAAACCGAAGGCTCGATGGATGCGGGCAATCTGCTCAAGCCTATGCTGGCGCGCGGTGAACTGCACTGCATCGGCGCCACCACCCTAAACGAATACCACCAGTACATTGAGAAGGATGCGGCGCTGGAGAGGCGCTTCCAGCCGGTCATGGTGGAAGAGCCGAGCGTTGCGGACACCATTTCCATCCTGCGCGGCTTAAAGGAGAGGTACGAGGTTTTTCACGGCGTGAAAATTCAGGATCAGGCGCTGATCGCCGCCGCCGTGCTTTCAAACCGGTATATTTCCGACCGTTTCCTGCCGGATAAGGCAATCGACCTGATCGATGAGGCGTGCGCGATGGTGCGCACCGAAATTGATTCAATGCCCACGGAGCTGGATGAAATTTCACGTAAAATCATGCAGTATGAAATTGAGGAAGCGGCCCTCAAAAAAGAAACCGATTCCCTTTCTCAGGAGCATCTCAAGCAGATACAGAAAGAGCTTGCCGACCAGCGCGCCCTGTTTAAAGAAATGAAAGCAAAATGGGAAAACGAAAAGCAGGCAATCAGCAAGGTACAAAAACTGCGTGAAGAAATCGAAAAGGTCAACGCTGAAATTGAAAAAGCGGAACGCAGTTACGACCTGAACAGGGCCGCAGAATATAAATACGGAAAACTGCCGGAACTGACCAAACAGCTGGAAGCGGAAGAGCAGATTGCGGAAAAGGCGCAGGCTTCGGATTCCCTGCTGCGCGACCGGGTCACCGATGAGGAAATTGCGAAAATTGTAGGGCGTTGGACGGGCATTCCTGTTTCACGGTTGATGGAGGGTGAACGCGAAAAGCTGCTGAACCTTGACTCCATTCTTCATGAACGCGTTGTCGGGCAGGACGAAGCAGTGGAAAAAGTGACGGAAGCAATCCTTCGTTCGCGCGCCGGAATTCAGGACCCAAACCGGCCCATCGGCTCGTTTTTGTTCCTTGGCCCGACCGGCGTGGGTAAAACCGAGCTGGCGAAAGCACTGGCGCAAGCGCTGTTTGACGACGAGCATAATATGGTTCGTATTGATATGACCGAATATATGGAGAAGTTTTCCGTGTCCCGTTTAATCGGGGCGCCTCCGGGTTATGTGGGCTATGAGGAAGGCGGTCAGCTGACCGAAGCGGTTCGCAGGCATCCGTATTCTGTTGTTTTGTTCGATGAAGTGGAAAAAGCGCATCCCGATGTATTCAATATTTTGCTGCAGGTCTTGGATGACGGCAGAATTACCGATTCGCAGGGCAAAACCGTGGACTTTAAAAACACCATCCTTATTTTGACTTCGAATCTGGGCTCCGGCGCGATTCTGGAAGGAATCGGCGCGGACGGCAAAATAAGTGAAGAAGCGAAAAATCAGGTCGATGCCATGCTGAAACAGCAGTTCCGTCCGGAGTTCCTGAACCGTCTGGACGAAATTGTGTTCTACAAACCGCTTTCCCGCAATGAGATTGACAGGATTGTTGATTTGTTGATTAAGGACCTGCAGAAACGGCTGGAAGAAAAGCAGCTTACCGTCAAGCTGACGCAGGCTGCAAAAGATTATGTGGTCGATCAGGGGTACGACCCGGTTTACGGAGCAAGGCCGCTGAAACGGTTCATTCAGAGCAAGGTGGAAACCCTGATTGCAAAGCAAATCATTACCGCTGATTTAAAGCCCAGAACAACGCTGACTGTTGATTATGACGGAGAGCGGCTGATGATAAAGGAGAGTTAAAAGTCCGAAAGCCAGTATGTACCGGCATTAGCGGACGATGAAACCAAACGAAGAAGACATGAAAAGAAGACAGCCGGAGCAAATGCTCCGGCTGTCTTTACGTTTTGGAACGGCCATTTTTTCAGCAAAAAATTGACGCAATAAGCATTTGCAGCGGAATTTTATCACTCATGGAAGCCCTTGCCGATAATTTCACTGGTATTGGTGATCAAAATAAAAGCGTTCGGCTCAACCTTCTTCACGAACTGTCTGAGCTGCATCGCCTGCGTCCGCTTCATCGCAGTGAAAATGATATATTTGTGCGTATGCGAATACGCACCCTTCGCTTCGCAAATGGTTGCGCCCCGATTTAACTTGGTCACAATAAAATCGCAGATGACCTCCGGTTCTGAGCAAATCACATTGAAATATTTTACAAGATTAATGCTTTCAATTACGTTGTCGATTACAAGCGACTTTGTCAGCAGGCCGAGGAAAGAGAACAGTATGGTTTTAATGTCAAATACAAAGCACGCCGATAAAGTAATCAGCAGGTCGCTGAACAGCACGGCGCGGCCAATATCAATGCTGGTGTATTTTTTCAGAATAAAAGCGACGATATCCGTCCCTCCGCTCGAAGCGCCAATATTGAACAGTACCGCAGAACCAAGGGCGGGCAGCGCAATTGCAAATGTTAACTCAAGCATCGGCTGGTCTGTCAGGGGATGCTTCATCGGGTAAAAATATTCCAGTGCGGAAAGCCCGACCGACAGCAGCACACTGGAGTACACTGTTTTAATTGCAAAGTCCCGGCCCAGTAAAATCAGGCCCACCGCCAGAAGAATAAAGTTCAAAATAAGGTTCACCGTGCTTGGGGACATAGGAGTGACTTTTCCAAGTACGACGGAAAGGCCGGTAATTCCGCCGAAGGTGAAGTTGTTGGGGAATTTGAAAAAGTACACGCCCACCATAATCAGAAAGGTGCTGACCGTAATCAGAAAATAATCTTTGGAAACTCCTTTTATTTTCATAGCAACCTCTATTGTGTCTGTGTCGGAATTAATTTTAAGGGACTTTGTGATTTGTAGTCTTAACAGTTTATCCTATGTTATTTTACCAAAAAAAATAAAGAAATCAAATACAATGTTACTTGAATTTTAGTATAAATTTTTTTTATTTTCTGTTTCATAAATATTTTTGAGTATTACGATATAAATTATAGATAAAGATTCCACCACAGAACAGGAGATGCCCATATGGATCGAAAAGGACTTATTTCCAAACTGACGTTGAAAGAAAAAGCTGCGCTGTGCTCCGGTTCGGGTTTTTGGCACACAAAAGCGATTGAACATTTGCAGATTCCCTCCGTTATGCTGTCCGATGGCCCCCATGGTCTTCGCAAACAGAATATGGAAACGGCACAGCCTGATATCAACAAGAGTGTTCCTGCGGTTTGTTTTCCGTCCGGGGCCGCTAATGCCTGTTCCTTCGACCGACGGTTGATTTATCAGATGGGGGAAGCATTGGGTGAAGAATGCCGGGCCGAGAATATCGCAGTGCTTTTAGGCCCCGCCGTCAATATCAAGCGCTCGCCGCTCTGCGGAAGAAATTTTGAGTATTTTTCGGAAGACCCCTATCTCACCGGAGAATTGGCTGTAAATTATATTAAAGGAGTGCAGAGCCGCGGGGTTGGAACCAGTTTGAAGCATTTCTGTGCGAACAATCAGGAGCAGCGCCGCATGACGGTCAGCGCCAACATTGATGAGCGGGCTCTGCGCGAAATTTATCTTGCGGGATTTGAAAGTGCCGTAAAACAGGCACACCCATGGACGGTCATGTGTTCCTACAACCGTGTGAACGGGGTATACGCCAGTGAAAACCGTCGGCTGCTCACCGACATTTTACGGGGTGAATGGGGCTTTGACGGCCTTGTCATGAGTGATTGGGGCGCGGTAAACGACCGGGCGAAAGGAATTGCCGCCGGCCTCGATTTGGAAATGCCTTCGAGCGGCGGGGAAAATGATGCTGAAATTATAAAAGCGGTGAAAAAAGGGACGCTGAACGAAAAAGATCTGGATACGGCGGTGGAACGAATTTTATCGATGATTGACCGCTGTTATGCACAGTCTCACAAGGAAAATATATGTAACCGGGAAGCACACCATGAATTCGCGCGAAAAATTGAAAGTGAAAGTATGGTTCTGCTGAAAAACAACGATGGAATTTTACCGCTTGACCGAAACAGCAAGGTCGCGTTTATCGGCAAATTTGCCGAGTCGCCGCGGTACCAGGGCGGAGGCAGCTCGCACATTAATGCGTTCAAGGTGACAAGCGCGCTGGAAGCGGTGAAGGGAGTTGCCGCGGTATCCTATGCGCAGGGCTTCCGGACTGCCGACGACAGAATTGACCCGGTCCTGCTTGAGGAAGCGGTGAAAACAGCTGCGGCTGCGGACTGCGCCGTCATTTTTGCCGGATTGCCGGAATATATGGAGAGCGAAGGGTTTGACCGCAAAAATATGAACCTGCCGGAATGCCAAAACCGTTTGATTGAGGAGGTTGCAAAGGCGCAGCCAAACACAGTGGTTGCACTGCACAATGGCTCCCCCATTGAAATGCCGTGGATTGAGGATGTTAAGGGTGTTCTTGAGCTTTACCTTGGCGGTCAGGCGGTCGGCGCCGCCACTGTCGATGTACTGTTCGGCGATAAAAACCCCTGCGGAAAATTGGCGGAGACCATGCCGGTCAAGCTGAGTGACAACCCATCCTTCCTGTTTTTTCCTGGTGAAGGTAATTGTGCCGATTACCGGGAAGGCGTTTTTGCAGGATATCGCTATTACGATAAGAAGGAGATGCCGGTTCTGTTTCCGTTTGGGTATGGATTAAGCTATACTGAGTTTGAATACAGTGAACTGGAGCTGAGCACTGGTAAAATTCAGGATACCGATACGCTGTCCGTTGCGGTAAAGGTGAAAAACATCGGATCCCGTTTCGGAAAAGAGATTGTGGAGCTGTATATTCATGACAGTCAAACCGACGTTATTCGCCCGCCCAGGGAATTGAAAGGCTTTGAAAAAGTAGCTTTGAATCCGGGGGAAAAGAAAACGGTCGTCTTTCAGCTCGACCGCCGTGCTTTCGCGTATTATGATACTGAAATTGAAGATTGGCGCATACACAGCGGTACCTTTACGATTTTAATCGGGAAATCTTCAAGGAATATTGTTTTAAGCGCATCGGTAGAAGTGACTTCAAAAATCATTCCGGCGCATTATTTTACCTTGAACTCAACAATCGGCGATCTGATGGCGTGTGAACGGGTGCACCCTTTTCTTTCAAATCTGATGCAGTTTTACAAACCGGACTCAAATGCGGATGACAACAGCCTGGGCGAAGGTATGGCTGAACTCAATCAGGCCATGTACCGCGACATGCCGCTCCGCGCGGCATTGAGCTTTAGCGGCGGCCGCATTACACGGGAAATGCTGCAAAGGCTGCTGGAACAAATTAACGCCCGTTAAGGCGGGAAACAGCAAATTGGGATTCCCGTACTGTGAATGGAGCGGATCAACGAACAACGTCCTGCAGGGGATATCCAGCCGAAGAATGTCGGCTGGATATTTTTTAAATTTTTTTAAAAAAGTCTTTACAAAATACAAAGCGAGTGCTATTATATAAATCAAGAACAGTAACTATTATCGATTTTAATTGGTGGGTGAATATGGAACGCAAACAAAATTACAGTAAAAAACGGGAAGCAATTTTAACTGCCATTCGGGGAACAACGTCCCATCCTACTGCCGAGTGGGTGTACCAGACGCTAAAGCCCGATTATCCTGATTTAAGCCTTGGCACAGTTTACCGCAACATCTCCCAGTTTAAGGAAGACGGCGTGATTATCAGCGTTGGCGTGGTGAACGGGCAGGAACGGTTCGACGGCAACGTCAAGCCGCATACTCACTTTGTGTGCTCTGCGTGCAGTTCGGTTATCGATATTCCCGGCGAATACGTGGGAAAGGCGGTCAGCGCCGAAGTGGCTCAAAAATATCATATTCACGTGGACTCCAGCGAAGTCCTGTTTCATGGGATTTGCTCCGAATGCCTGAAAAAAGAACTGACGCAATAAAGTCTGGCTGTGTTTCCACCGATTGGAAACAAAAGATTTCTCATGGCAAAAAGGCAATTGCCTTTCTATATAAAATTATTAAATATATGGAGGAAAGTCACAATGAAAAAATTTGTATGCTCTGTTTGTGGTTATGTTTATGAAGGAGAAGAAGCACCGGCGTTTTGCCCGCAGTGCAGAGCCCCAAAGGAAAAATTTGTTGAAAAGGCGGAAGGCGTCTCCTTTGCCTGCCAGCATGAAATCGGAATCGCGCAGGGAGTCGATAAAGAAGTTTACGACGGCCTTGTAGCTAACTTTAACGGGGAATGCTGCGAAGTTGGCATGTATATTGCGATGGCGCGTCAGGCCGACCGGGAAGGCTATCCTGAAATTGCAGCGGCATTTAAAAAATATGCGCTTGAAGAAGCCGACCATGCTTCCAGATTTGCGGAACTGCTGGGCGAAGTCGTAACCAATAGCACGAAAAAGAACCTTCAGCTGCGTGTAGAAGCGGAATCCGGCGCATGTGCGGGTAAACTTCAGCTTGCAACGCGTGCAAAAGAACTCAATTACGATGCGATTCACGACACTGTCCATGAGATGGCAAAGGATGAGGCCCGCCACGGGTCCGGCTTTAACGGCCTTCTCAAAAGGTATTTTGAATAATCGCTCTGCAATTTTGTTTCATAAACATAATCACAAAAGGTGCGGTCTCATTTTTGAGCCGCACCTTTTCTTTGTGCTGTAAAACCGTGAATTTCTGCTGTTAAATATTTGAAATTACTTGCCATCCTGTCCTCTAATAGGCTATACTATAATGTATTATGTAATACGGAGGGAATAATGGATCAAATTGTACAGAATATTGTTAACCTTTTCAGTACCTCGTCTTCCAAGGAATTAATTATATTTATCGTGTCCATGCTGCCAATATTGGAATTAAGGGGAGGAATTTTGGCCGCGGGGATGCTGAATGTAGATATGGTAAGGGCTTTTTTTATCTGTCTTGTCGGCACGCTCGTCCCGACTCCGGTTATTCTTCTTTTTATTCGTCAGATTCTTAACTGGATGCGCAACACGCGTTTTGTAAAACTGGTGAGGCGTATTGAAGAAAAGGCGGAGCAGAAAAGCAAATCAATAGAAAAATATAAAACCTTCGGCCTGTTCGTTTTTGTTGCCATTCCGCTGCCGGGCACGGGCGCGTGGACTGGCGCGCTGATTGCCGCTTTGATCGGCATGCGGTTTAAGCACGCCATGTTTTCCATTGTAGCCGGTACCTTGACCGCGGATTTAATTATGTGTGTCATTTCTTACGGGCTTTTGGGTAAGGCCTGGTAGGATGATTTGGAGGTCCTTATGGCTCTGAATTTTGATTTAGTTATTATTGGCGGGGGTGCCGCCGGCCTGATGGCGGCAATTGCCGCGGCCGGTGAATTAAAAGAAGGCGGGCAAAATAAAAAAATAGCGGTGCTTGAAAGTAACGCGCGTATCGGGAAAAAACTGCTTGCAACCGGGAACGGGCGCTGTAATCTGACCAACATGGATGTCGGCCCCGCGCATTATCACGGCGATGTGACCTGCCTGCCCAAAATTTTGGATGCTTACTCCCCGCAATCAATTATTGATGTTTTTGCGTCGCTGGGGCTGCTTTGCAAAGAACAGGATGAGGGTCGTGTTTACCCCTACAATGCACAGGCTTCCGCCGTTCTGGACGTGCTGCGCCTGCAGCTGGATCATTTTGGCGTGGAAGTGTTCTGTGATTCCCCGGTAACATCGGTCAGTAAAAAAAATTCGGGGTTCGAGGTTGTTTCTGCCGAAAAAAAGATAGGGGCAAAACGAATACTATTTACAACCGGAGGTATGGCTTATCCGCAGCTTGGCGCAAATGGCAGCGGTTATGACATTCTGAGATCGCTTGGCCATAGCTGCACCGAACTGTTCCCTGCGCTGGTGCAGCTGAAAACCGACCCCCGGCGTGCAAAACCGATCAGGGGCGCGCGCAGCGTGGCGGCGGCTACGTTGCTTGCGCACGGATACCCCGTGAAAACCGTAAGCGGGGAGGTACAGTTTACCGAACAGGGGCTTTCGGGTATCTGTATTTTTGAACTTTCCAGTCTGATCTGTGAATTGAAGGATAAAAGGAATATTCAAATTTCACTGGATTTGATGCCGGAGCATTCCGTCCGGCAGATTTTTTCTATTTTAAAACACCGCAGCGAAATCTTTCAAAAATTGCCGACACATGAACTGTTAAATGGCTGCCTCAATAAACTGGTGGGGCCTGAAGTGATAAAAACGGTTCTTCCCGGCGCGCCAAAATACGCGGGGGAACTGAAAACGGACGAGCTGGCTGTAATTGCAGACGGAGCCAAGCAGTTTTGTTTTGATATCGTGGGTACTTTGCAGTGGAAGGACGCGCAGATTACCGCGGGCGGCGTGCCGTTAAAAGAAGTGGATGCAACCATGCAGTCAAAATTCTGTCCGGGGCTATACCTTGCCGGGGAGCTTTTAAATATCAACGGCGACTGCGGTGGCTTTAATCTTCACTGGGCGTGGAGCACCGGGCTGCTGGTGGGCCGTTCCGCCGCCCGGTCCCTGATGCGCTGAAAAGCATGAAAAGTAAAAAAATGAAGGAGAGAACATGTATCGAATTTCGGAAATCAGCCTGCCGCTGGACGGTACGGAAGAGGATTTAATCGCTTTGGCAGCGGAAAGGCTGAAAGTTGCGCCAACGGCGATTCAATCGTTAAAGCTATATAAAAAATCAATTGACGCACGTAAAAAAGACGATGTGCATTTTATCTGTACCGTTGAAGTTGCGTGCAATAAAAATAATAACCCTCAGGATCAAAAAATTGTGCAGGCCGAACCGTACCGCTACGAACTTCCTTCCTGCAAAAAACTTGAGGAACGCCCCGTTGTTGTGGGATTTGGTCCTGCGGGACTGTTTGCCGCGCTGATTCTTGCGCAGGCGGGGCAAAGGCCGATCGTTTTTGAACGGGGGAGTTCCGTCGAAAAGCGCGGCGAACAGGTGGCACACTTCTGGCGGACCGGCGAATTGAATCCGCACAGCAACGTTCAGTTCGGGGAAGGCGGCGCGGGTACTTTTTCCGACGGCAAGCTGAACACCGGCACAAAAGATTCCCGTGCGCGCAAAGTGCTGGAGGAATTTGTCGCGGCCGGTGCTCCGGCGGAGATCCTGTATATGGCGAAGCCCCATATCGGCACGGACAAACTTCCGTCAACGGTAAAAAATATCCGGGAACAGATTATCTCGCTGGGCGGAGAGGTGCATTTTGAGACCGCTTTGCAGAATCTTATTCTCAAAGACGGCAAGGTCACCGGTGTGGAGCTGAAGCCGCAAAACGGTTCTCCGTACCGCATTGACGCCGGGCGGGTGATTCTGGCTGTCGGCCACAGTGCCCGGGATACGTTTGAACGGCTGTATTCACTTGGCATTCCGATGGAGCAGAAGCCTTTTTCCATCGGTGCACGTATCGAGCATCCGCAAAAACTGATTTCTGTTTCACAGTACGGCAGGTTCGCGGGTCATCCGAATCTTGGCGCGGCAGATTACAAACTGGCTGTTCATCTTTCAAACGGCAGGGGAGTTTATACCTTCTGCATGTGCCCGGGCGGCACCGTGGTTGCGGCGGCCAGCGAAGCGAACCGTCTTGTCACCAACGGGATGAGCACCTTTGCCCGCGACGGGGAGAATGCGAACTCCGCGCTGCTGGTCGGTGTTGTGCCGGGGGACTTTGGCAGTGATCATCCGCTCGCGGGAATCGAGTTTCAGCGCAGGCTGGAGGAAAACGCGTATCAGCTTGGCGGCGGGGGGTATTTTGCCCCTGTGCAGCGTTTGGAGGATTTTTTACAGCGCCGCGCGTCCAAATCAACTGGTACGGTGAGGCCGACCTATGCTCCCGGAGTCGCGCCGTGCAGCTTGGACGACTGTCTGCCTGCGTTTATTACGGATTCCATGCGGCAGGGGATTCTTATGATGAACTCCCGCCTGCGTGGCTTCTCGTATCCTGATGCGCTTTTGACTGCGGTGGAAAGCCGCAGTTCGTCTCCGGTACGCATTCTGCGCGGAGACAATATGGAATCCGTCGCAGTTTCCGGCCTTTATCCCTGCGGCGAGGGCGCGGGCTATGCCGGCGGGATTATTTCCGCGGCGGTTGACGGCATTAAATGTGCCGAAAAAATTCTCACCTGACAATCAATGATAGAAACGGGGGGGTTCCTTTGAATCAAATTGATCAACGGGCGGCAGAAGCAGCTGCGGATGCGCGGCAGATGGATAAATTTATTCAAAGCAATGAATTTTTTATATTAAAATGCGCATCCTCCGTTGTTCACCGTTATGTTACCAGGAGTGATGACGAATGGTCAATCGCGTTAATGGCTTTTTCTCAGGCGGTGGGTGATTATTCTCCTGAAAAGGGCAGCTTTATGCATTTTGCCGAGCTGGTAATCCGCCGGAAGCTGATTGATTATCTGCGAACGCAGTCAAAACATCGGGCGGAAATTTCCGTCAGTCCGTCTGTTTTTGATTCCCCTCAGGAGGACGAGGATGAAGAAGCTGCAATGAAGACAGCTGTTTCAGATAAGATTGCGGTAATTCGGGATGATTCCATTCAGTTGGAAATTGAAGCGATTAACCAAATCTTTTCTACATACGGTTTTTCGTTTTTTGATCTTACAAGCTGTTCGCCCAAAGCGGAAAAAACAAAAATTGCCTGCGCCAGAGCTGTCGTTTATATTATTCAAAATCCGATTGTTTTAAATACAATAAGGGAAAAATAAACTTTTGCCTGTTACGTTAATTGAAAAAAATTCAAAAGTACCCCGAAAAATACTGGAACGCCACCGTAAATATATAATAGCGGCGGCAGAGATAATGACCGGTGATTATCCCTGTCTGGCAGGCTATATGCGGTACATCAGAGAGGAGCTTTTAAAATGAAAGCGGTAATTGTGGAACTTAAAGGGCATGATGCTGCTGCTCTGACTGATGATGGTTGCATATTGAAAGTAAAAAACAGAAAATATGCGATTGGACAGGTGATTGAATTGAAGAAACAGGCGGCACGGATGTCGACCAAATTTGTGGTTTGGGCGGCTTCGGC
>JAEWBE010000083.1 GCA_023391275.1 Bacillota bacterium
GCCATGCTGATACAATTTTGACGGATTGTCCGTCAAATTAAAGGAGGATTTACTAACCATGAAAAAGGCAAGACGAATTACCGCGATGGTAATGGCACTCGCAATGATGACAAGCGTGATGATGATTGCCACAGGTTGCCAGAAGAACGATCAGCCTGCTGCGGAATCCCAGGCCGCCGTGGTAAGCAATGCGGCACCAGCCAGCAGCGAAGTTTCCTCGCAGGCGGAACTCACCCCGGATACTGAACTGAAGGACGACGGCAAGGAACTTACAATCTATGGCTGGAACGAAGAGTTCAAGAACATGCTGAACAACTACTACCTGAAGGATCATCCTCTGCCTGCCGGAGTAAAACTCAATTTCATCATCAATCCGAATGACAAGGGCGTTTATCAGCAAAAGCTGGACCTGGCACTGGAAAACAAAGAAAGCATTGATATGTATCTGATCGAAGCCGACTACGCAAAAAAATACACCAATACGGAAAACTGCGTTACCATGTCTTCGCTCGGTATTACGGCAGATGACATGAAGGATCAGTACAAATATACCCAGGATGTCGTAAAAGATGAAACCGGAGCGATTAAAGGCAGTTCCTGGCAGGCAACCCCGGGCCTCTTCATGTACAAAAGAAGTCTTGCTAAAAAGTATCTTGGTACGGATGATCCTGCAAAAGTGCAGGAGATGGTTTCCGACTGGGACAAATTCATTGCAACAGCGGAAAAAGTCAACACAGCTTCCAAGGGCGCAACCAAATTACTTCCGGGCGTGAACGATATTTGGCAGGTTGTCCGCACTTCCCGCAAAGCACCATGGGTACAGGATGACAAACTGGCCATTGATGACAACGTTAAATGGTTTATGGATCTTGCAAAGAAATGTACGGATGAAAAGCTCACCGCACAAGCTGACCAGTGGTCCGAAGTGTGGAATGCCGGCATGGGCAAAAATGACGCCATCATGGGTTACTTCTTCTCCACATGGGGAATTCAATGGTCCATGGTTCAGAACTGCGGCGCGTGGGACCCGAAGGCAAACAACGGCGCCGGCGGCATTGACAAATCCAAACTCGCGAATTCCTCCTACGGCGACTGGGCCGCGGTCAACGGCCCGCAGGCTTATTACTGGGGCGGCACATGGATGGCGGTTCCGCCGACCTGTGATAATAAATCCATTGTGGCCGATATTATTAAGTACTTTACCACCAACAAAGACTCTATGAAAAATTATTGCGAGAAATCCTACGACTATGTAAACAACAAAACCGCGATTCAGGAAATTATAGACAAAGGTTATTCTTTCGATTTTCTGGGCGGTCAGGATCATTACTCGCTGTTCCAGGCAGGTATTGACAAGGTGGATACTTCCGCAATGTCCGGTTACGATCAGACGATCAACGATTGCCTGTATGAACAAACCAAAGAATATGCCAACGGAAAGAAAGATTACGATACCGCGCTGAAAGATTTTAAAGCTGCCGTTGCCGATAAGTTCTCCGAGCTGACAGTGGAATAATTCCGATTCAATTGAATTACATATTCTTTTTTCCATGACGACAGCGGGACGGGAATCTTCCCGCCCCGCTGTACATAATTTATACAGTGTTCTTGATTTGGAAGGGAGTGGCCCGCATGATGGAAAACAGTGCGAATACTGCATTGAAATTGCAAAAGCCCCCAAAAAATAATTATGCAAAATACGGCTATCGTTTTATCGCGCCGTTCTTTATAGTTTACGCAATTTTCAGTCTTTACCCGTTGGTTTACACCATTATCCTCAGTTTTAACAAATATATGAAACCAGTCGCAAAAAAAGTGATTGGTCCTAATTTTATCGGACTGGATAATTACAAAGTGGCTTTCACAAATGAAAATATGCTGGGAAGTTTTGCGAACACTCTGATCATGTGGACGATTAATTTTATCCCTCAGATTCTTCTTGCCCTTCTTTTGGCCGCATGGCTCACGGACACCAGAATGAAGCTCAAGGGACAGGGAGCTTACAAGGTTCTTATCTTTATGCCGAACATCATTACCGCAGCCAGTATTTCCATCCTGTTCTATTCTCTGTTCGCGTATCCTCAGGGTCCTGTCAATTCTCTTCTTGCATCCGTCGGACTGATTGATAAAACATACTTCCAGCCCGGCATGGCGCAGACAGCCGCGTTCGATTTCATCAGTGACGGCTGGTCAACGCGCCTGATTGTTTCATTCATCAACTTCTGGATGTGGTACGGAAATACAATGATTGTGATCATTGCGGGCATTCTGGGAATTAACCCCGCTCTGTTTGAATCAGCCCAGATTGACGGCGCGAGCAGCGGCCAGATTTTCCGCAGGGTAACTCTCCCGCTGATGAAGCCGATGCTTCTTTATACATTTGTCACCTCCCTGATCGGCGGTATGCAGATGTACGATATTCCACAGCTGATGCTCAGACAGGCATCGCCTGCGAAACCAATGATTCGCACGGTCACCATGTACATATTTGAAATGGCCTTTACAGGCACCAGGGATTACGGACGTGCGGCTACCCTTTCTGTTCTTTTGTTTATTTTTACTGCGATTTTAAGCTGTGCCCTGTTCTATATTTTGCGGGATAAAGACGCGACGCATCATGCTAAACCGGAGCGCGCCGCCAGACGCACCAAAGGAGGCATGGCAAAATGAAAAGCTATTCCGGCGCACTGCATGCAAAAAAAGCCTTGATTTATGTGGTATGTACTTTGCTGGCCGCTTTGAGCATTTTCCCGTTCTGGATCATGATCGTCAATGCAACGCGCATGTCTTCGGAAATTCAGAGCAGCTTTTCGGTCATACCGGGAGGAATGCTTTTCAAGAACTTCGACACCCTGATGAACCGCCAAAACTTTAACATTGTTCAGGCCTGTCTGAACAGCACTTTTGTTTCCGGTACCTCAACGGCGCTTTCGCTGTACGTTTCATGCCTTACAGCATACGGATTCTTCGTATACCATTTCAGACTGAACAAACCGCTTTATACTTTCATTCTTGCTGTTTTGATGATTCCGGCACAGGTTTCCGCAGTTGGTTTCTTCAATTTTATGTATACTCTGGGGCTGAACAACACCTTCGCGCCCCTGATTATCCCGGCGGCCGCTTCCCCCGCCGTCGTTTTCTTTATGAGGCAATATATGGTCGGCTCCCTTCCGCTGGAAATTGTGGAAGCATCCCGCATTGACGGTGCAGGCGAGTTTAAAACATTTAACATCATTGCATTGCCGATGCTGAAGCCGGCGGTTGCGACTCAGGCAATTTTTGTCTTCATCACATCCTGGAACAATCTGTTCACTCCATCCATGATTTTAAGTTCTCAGGATAAATTTACCATGCCGCTTTTGGTTCAGCTCCTTCAAAGCGACCGTTTCAGAACTGATTACGGCACCGTATATCTGGGCATTGCACTGACTATTCTTCCACTCTTCATTGTTTACTTTATCCTCTCAAAATATATCATCCGCGGTGTGGCAATGGGCGGCGTAAAAGAGTAACATTTTTTCTGAAAAGGATGTAGGATATGGGATTTTCCAACGATTTTATATGGGGTGCGGCGACTGCCGCTTTTCAAATTGAAGGCGCCGCCCATGAGGACGGTAAAACCGATTCCGTTTGGGATGAGTTTTGCCGTGTTCCGGGCGCAACCTTCGAGGGGCAAACCGGGGAGACCGCTGTTGATCATTATCACCGCTTTAAGGAAGATATTGCGCTGATGAAAGAGCTCGGCATTCATGCCTACCGCTTCTCATTTTCCTGGCCGCGTATTCTGCCTCAGGGAACCGGAGAGGTAAACGAAGCGGGAATCCGTTTTTACGAAGAACTGGTTGATGAATTAATAAGCAATCAGATTATACCTTTTGCCACCCTTTTTCATTGGGATTATCCGGCTGCCCTGCAAAAACAGGGCGGCTGGCTGAACCCGCAAAGTCCGGTATGGTTTGAAAACTATGCGAAGCTGATTGCAAAGAGGTTTGCCGGTAAAATTAAACATTATTTCACTATCAATGAGCCGCAGTGCTTCATCGGCCTTGGCTACGGAAACGGACTGCACGCTCCCGGCCTGAAGCTGTCGGCTCAGAACAATTTTCTGGCGGTTCACAACGTACTTTTGGCGCATGGCCGTGCTGTAAGAGCACTGCGTACATACGGCGGCAGCGGCCTGCACATCGGCTTTGCCCAGAACGGACGAATTCTGACCCCTCGAACAGAATCCGCCGCGGATGTTGAGGCAGCCTGGCGTGCGACTTTTGATGTACCGGACAATTACCTTGACGCGCTTTTCAGCGTATCCCTGTGGAGCGACCCGATTCTGAAAGGTGAATACCCCAAAGCCTGCCATGAAAAATTTGCAGATGTTATGCCCCGGGTCAGCGATGGAGATATGAATCTGATCAGCCAGCCTGTTGATTTTTATGCTCAGAACATTTACCATTCCCGTCAGGTTGAAGTGGCGGGAAACGGCTGGAAAAACGTCCCCTTTCCGGTCGGAACCGCGAAAACCGCCATAGGGTGGCCGGTTACGCCCAACTGTATGTACTGGTGTGCCAGGTTTCTTTATGAAAACTACCAAAAACCGATCATAATCAGCGAAAACGGAATGTCTGCACATGACACGGTTTCACTGGATGGTCAGGTGCACGACCCAAACCGGATTGACTTTCTGCACCGCTATTTGCTCTCACTAAGGAATGCCGCCGACGAGGGCATTGACGTCGCCGGTTATTTTGAGTGGTCGCTGATGGATAATTTCGAGTGGGCATCTGCTTATAACGACCGGTTTGGAATTATCTATGTTGACTACCAGACGCAAAAACGGATTCCGAAAGACAGTGCGTACTGGTATCGGCAGACGATAGAACAAAACGGAGAAAATCTGTAACAAAAGGCCGCATCAGAGAAGTGCTTTTTCGCTTATTGATGCGGCTTTTATCTTTTGCGGGCGCGGTTTCTTCAAAAATCAAAAGGTCATTTTGTTTTTATCTGTAATAAAAAACTCCTTCAATGGGTATCCTATGGCTGAGGTG
>JAEWBE010000128.1 GCA_023391275.1 Bacillota bacterium
CTCAAACGAATGATTAAGTGCTTAGGATAACCTCCAAGGCGCTATTTTTTTGCCTGTCCCATTACCTTTTTGTGTTTTCATCCCAGATGACGGGGTTTGTCAACACCTCGAACTTGGCCCGAAGTGACTTCTATATACAAAAACGCCGCCCATATAGTCCATTTGGGCAATGCAATATGACTCTAGTTATAAATTAAAACCGAAATATAAAGAGTAGTCAAAATTAACATTAGATAGTATAATTAAAATAAATTTACTCATAGAGGTGATTGATATAAATGATTTCTAACGGATTGACTATTTCAGACAATATGACTCCTGGTGACCATTTATACAGGTACATATCCCTATCCCGATTCATCTCATTAATGGAACATAGAAAACTCTTTCTTAGAAAAGTCAAGCTTTGGGATGACCCTTGGGAAGCACCTGACGATCAGTTGCCTATTGTACGTGCAGATGGAGAACCAGTGAAAGCAGGATCTTTACTTGCAGGATCTACTGTGGGACAATGTTGGACATATGAAAACGATTCAGATGCCATGTGGAGAATATACTCTAGCGACAAACAAGGCATAATGTTAGAGACTATCGCTGATAATTTCAATCGAATTGATAATCTTAAGGACGCCGTACTTGCACGAGTGATTTATTTTAATAAGGATAACTATATAGAAAAAAGACGGGAAATCAGCGGTAACAAAAGTTATTTATTTGCTGGAGATATGGCTCTAAAAAGAGAGGCGTTTAAGCACGAAAATGAAGTGAGGCTACTTATATGTCTACAAAATTATTATAGAGAATTTCAAGACATAGACGTATGGGAAATTCCATACATTGAATTTGACATTGCACCGGAAGCTTTTTTGAAGAGTATTACTTTTGATCCAAGATCAGATGATTGGTATGTAAAAACCATGATAAAATACTGTGAATCCAAGGGGCTTAAATGCCCAATAAGAAGATCGTCATTGTATCACAAGGACTTTTATGAATCAACAAATATAGTGAGAAGATATGAGTTAGTCAAAGAATGAGAATAATTAATACGTCTTCTCCTCCTTATGAGGGAAACTGATAGGAGATAAAAATGTTAGAAGCAATTTCTTATAATTCCGTATTAGAAAATATCGCAGAAAGTAATATTACTGCGGATACAATAGGGATTCTGCTTGCTAGGCCAAAGTCAGAGGCGGGGAAAGATATTGCTAATACTCTCCCGTATTACCACCATCGCTCTGGCTATAGCATTAATTTCTATTTACCCGGATATGGAGCATATTGGCATGGGGTATATCCTGACGAAATCAACATTGTTAAAATCGATGGTGCTCAATGGTCATTTAGTAATCAGAAATATGTTGAGTTTATAGAAAGTTTGGAGAAAAATTCCAACTGGAAATATTCAGGGGAAAGCGAGTTATTACTTATTGAATATCGAAACTATCGTCTGGATTTTTCAAATGTATTAAGGCTCGATTTAGATGCTATGCTTAGAGACGAAGTTATACCTTCAATAAATATTCTTTTTGAAGGCATCTTTCGAGAAGCCTCCAAGAGAAAAAGTGTAACACAAATCAGCGATATTTCCGGAGTCAAAACGTTAGAACAAATTACTATTGATAGTGTTTTAGCAGCAATGCCAAGCTTCTTTAGCGGGATGATAAAAAAAGAGCGTCATTACTTGGTTAAGGACTATTCAAAAATTTAAGAGCGATTTTATAGATGGGGATATGGTGCAATCGATATTCTTGAAGATAAATACTATACAGAGAAGCGCCACTGTATTTTTGCAGTGGCGTTGTTACTCAATCACTTTGTTCCAGACATAACTACTGTTTTAAGCAAATGATAAGCGAATAAGCCGCCTTTTTGTGGTTATGGTATTAATATTCTTCTCGCTTTCTCCGCCAGAAAGTTGACCCGCATGAGTGCTGAAGAACCAGTATTTATGCGGGTCTTGTTATATAATCGTTTGGAATCTTTCGGAACGTTTTGGAACACAATGGCACATTTTAAGTAGGCGTTTTGGTACGCGCTATAGGCGTGGAAATAAGAACGTCGAGTTTTGACCGTGTAATCATCTTCATGTTGGCATGGCCGACGATCTGAATCGCAATGGCTTCCGGTATGTCAGTCTCCGCAAGCATACAGACATATTCATGCCGAAACTGGTGCGCTTTGTAACCTTCGGTACACCTTGGCGCAAATGCTTTTCCGCTTGTTTCCCGCGAGTGCGTCATTCCATCCTGCGCCCAAAATAATACCTACGCACGATTATACTGTGAAGCTGACAGGGGCGTTTTCCCCTGTCCTAAGAAAGTGGCCAGAGGCAGTTTATGGAGTGGCTCCAGCGCTTCACGGAGCATCTGGAGCAGCGGAATTTTACGGACCCATGCCGCAGTCTTTGCCCCATCCAATATATGGGGCTTGTTTCCGATAAGCTCGACGTGCTTCGTGATGCTGGCCAAAACTTATCGCGCGCCCGTTTCAAAGCCGGAAGGTATTACCTTTTGCGTTCCGTATTTCAGGTCGCGTACGGTATTTTCGTAGACATCGGCAACCTCGTTAAAGGTTGGGCCTTCCTCTTTTTCTGCCTTTTTATTGTTGGCTTCTAAAATAGCCGCGTCGCGTTTTTCGCACACTTTCTCCGGATCAAACGAGATGAAAAAACGCCTTTTCGCGTCTATGACTTCCGCCCTTACCCATTGACCATTGGATCGCTGAGTAAGTCCTTCCGTTAATTTTCTCTTCGCCATATTGTACCTTCCAAAGATTGGGCATAAAAATGCCCGGGATATTGATTATTCCGGGCCAAACGAGTACAATATTATTGTATTATACGTACCGTCGGCCCTCGGGTTGATGGTGGCCGCTCTTTCCTATTGTAAGTAGGAGAGGGCGGCTTTTTAATTGATATTTTTAAGCGCTTTTGCTATGGCTGTCAATTCAGCTAATTGCTTTTTGTCTAAAGTCCTGGAAATTTCCAATAGAGCAGAACAATCATTACCTGAATTCTTGGGAACCTCTTGCTTACCGGTGAAATATGTCGTTATGGTGCCTGTTAACATACCAATTAAACCTATTCCAAAGATCATAAGGATTACGGCAATAATTCTACCAGCAGGAGTTACGGGAGATATGTCGCCATAGCCCACTGTAGTCGTAGTTACGATACTCCACCATAATGCATCGCCAAATGTTTTATTTTCCAGATAGCTCATTGCAATTGAACTCGCAAGAATCAGTACACCAGCCGAATACAGAACATAAATGAAACCGTTCGTATGCAAAAATTTATTTAGACGCTTTTTTAAGATCCCCAAGAATCCAAAAGCTCTGAGCAACCGGAAGCCTTTTGTCAATCGACTTAATCGTACGAGACGTGCGACCCGAAAAAGACGAGAAATTCTGAATATCGACAAAATCTCATTAAAAGGAAGAATTGCAATTAGATCGAAAATATCATCCTTCAAAAATTTTTTCTTATCTTTGCTGATAGCCAAACGCGTGGCGTAATCCACCGTGAAGATGCCCCAAATAACATGATCGGCCATTTCCCAAGGAGCTGCTGATAAATTAAGTAAAGAAGAATAGTCCAAAAGAACTAGTAATACCGAAATAAATGCAAGAAAAGCAATAATTACATCATAGAAAATTTTTAGTACCTTTTTCATTTCATAGCCCCCCCGATATATGCTATAATATATCGAAAGCTGTCTTATTCTGAGGACACTTCCATTTTGATCCACATGCTGTTAACGGCGGCATGTGGATTTTTATTATACTGAGAATTTAAGTTGCTTTTTCATGACACCGAGTCGGTACTCGACCAGAGGCAAGAGAAGATTGAGGCATTCAGCTATTTGAGGGACCGAGTATTGAAATAATCGCGTAAGTCTTCATTTGGATAGATCAGATCAACCGCAAAGTAATTTGCCTCTTTTTCGTACTTCCCAACAGGGAATAAAGTATTTGCCTGCAAGTATGGTGTGTTTGATTCTGGGTGCAAGATGCATGACCGGTTTCATGAGCGCAGTAAAGTGCTTTTGTTCGGGCGAAAGACTATCGTTTATATGAATCATTTGCTGCCTGCAAAATTTATTGTAATATCCACGAATACCACCGAGCGGCTCATATAAGATAACCTGGATAGAGTTGATGAAAGTATAGACCATTGTTTTAATATCCGCTTTCGATAAAGTTGGGCGCCCATAGTGGCGTCCTTTTTTATGCCTAAAACGGGGTGATAACCCATGAGATACAGAAACCATCAGAGCGCCCCTAGTGTATGAGGGTGCTTTTGGGGTAGTGCATGATGCGATGGTAGCTGGAAACCATAATTTCAATAGAGAGGATTGAGATTATGAGCTTAACGCAAGAAATTGTAACAAGAATTACCATTATCGTTATAATTATTGATACCATTGCATTTTACTTACTAAAAAGGCGGATAAAAACTTTAACCTTACCCTTTGCAATCGGAATAATCGTTCTTACAATAGTTGTTCTGCTGATTAACGTTTTATATTGTCTGCACAGACGTGGATTGCTATAAATCATCCGGACGACCTTCGGGCCGTCCTTTTTATGCAGTCAGTAAACCGTCCTCGTTAGCCGAGGGCGGTCTACTGAAAATTCTACTTTTCGTGCCTTACACCTTTGTAGTCGCCAGGTGTCGTCTTCTGATCCAGAATCTTACCGGTTTTGGTGTCGATTTTAATTGGATTTCCATTTGGCGCTTTGTTTTGTACTCTGCCTTTTTCTTCGCCATGACGATACCCATTGCCTGTGTTTGTGGCCATTGATATCGCCCCCTTTCGACAGCATTATATCACAATAAAATTATTTGTTAAGATTAGCTAGGATAGCTTTATGTCAAGGAATTATAAGACTTATACTCCGGCGCAGTTGATGATCTGGATTCCTACACTGATTACACAGAATGATCTTCATGCGTTCTATATCGGCAAAGCGTGGCTTCATCTTCGGGCTGAAGCTCTGCGAGAAGCATTACGACGGTAGCTGGAAAGCTGTCGCCGGACGAGTACAAACAGGCCACCGGGACGGATTACACAACCAAATAATCCAGGCCGTCCAGAGATGGGCGGCTTTTATCATGCCGGTTGGATTGTTAAGAGTAACAAATTGAGATCAGACAAGTACTATGAGACGAGGTGTACAGCATGACCAACCAAACGAAAAATGAGATCATCAAGGCGCTTGCCTACGGTGAGACGCAGGACCAGATCGCGCAGGACGAGGGCATCGGCATCCCCGCCGTGCAGGAAGTTCAACAGTCCTGCGCGGCGGAAATTGCCGAGGAACGTGACATGCTGAAAGGGGCGGGCTACATTGAATGAAAAATGGATCGACGTTTCCGCCCACAATGGGAGTATCAATTGGCCACAGGTAAAAGCTTCCGGTGTTGCCGGCGCTATTATCCGCGCCGGGTACGGCGACAGCGCCGGCCAGCAGGACACGCGGTTTGCGGCCAACATCAGCGGGGCGGCTGCGGCAGGGCTGAAAGTCGCTGTGTATTGGTTCAGCTATGCGGACAGCCTGGCTGACGCCATGAAGGAATGGGCGGTGTGCCGACAGATCATTGCCCCGTATAAGGGAAAGATTCTGTTCGTCGCCAGTGACTACGAATATGACAGCTATGTCTATTACCGGAAGCAGCACGGAACGGCGCCGACGCTTGCCCTGATAAACGGAATGGTAAATGCCTTCCTGGGTGCGGCGAAGGCGGACGGATGGGCCGCAGTGCTCTATACCAACAACGATTACCGGCAGAACATCTTTTCAGCCGCGACGCTGGCCGCGTGGTATGTATGGCTTGCCGATTATTCGGGTGGCCCGGATGTTCCGTGTGCGATGCAGCAGACCAACAGCGGCGGAACCGTGCAGGGCATTTCGGGAAGCGTTGACATGGATATCTGTTTCCGAGATTTTGCGGTGTCGGCGCTGGATTACGCATGTGACACTTCCGGTACCGTTTCGATCGCCCGCGGCGCGGCATATCAGATCGCAGTTACCGCCGCGGCAGCGCCGAAGGTTGTCGCGGGGACGGCGGACGTTGTGACCGTCCTTCCGCGCAACAACTCAGGCAATCAATGGTTCTATTACCTGGTCCCGATCGGGAAATCCGGTGATCAGGTGGGCGTCTACATCAACGGCGGACCGAGGCAGCTCACAGTGAACATCAAGTAGGGAGGGTCGGATGTGCAAGACTGGGCGAAAGCACTTTTATCGGCCCTTGCGGCCTCCGTAGTGGCCGCTTTTGGCGGAGCAGTCAAGATCTTTGGCATAAGCAAAAGTGTCAGGCGCAGCGGCAGGAGGCAGTAGAGGACGGTCTGCGGGGATTGCTACACGACCGCATTTATCAAGCATGTACCGACTGCCAGCGCAAAGGCTATGCAGACGTGCAGGACCGCGAAAACATCGAGGCACTCTATAAACCGTATCATGCTCTTGGCGGAAATGGAACGGGCACGGACCTGTACAATAAGGCCCGTGCGCTCCCGATCGAGCCGCCCGAAACGGCGGCGTAAAAAAGCCGGATATCCCCGGCGGAAAGAAGAAAAATTTCAGATCAACAAGCTGATAAATACGATTATCCCGCTGCTTGTTCTCGCGCTGCCGAAAACACACGCTGTTACCGCTGATTCCACCGGCGCCGAACAGGCGGCCGAGGTAAAGCAGAAAATGGCAGGTTCCGGGGTAGCCGCAGCGCAGCCCGTGTCCTCAGAAAGCGCGGCGGTAGCGCTGCCCAACAGCGGCGTGGAATAAAAAAGTAGCAAGCAATTTGATCTTTGCATAATCTAAATCAGAATCCTTTCGAGACACCTCCTTTCATGCTTTCTTATATAAAAGTCCTCCCAGCCACCATAAAGGCAGCCGGGAGGGCCTTTCGCCCCGCTTGAAATTTATTTTCAGCAATCGCAGCGACGGTTAGAGCGGCACCTGATGATCCGGTCGAGAACGGCGTCAAGCAAGCACAGGTCACTGTTGTTCAGATTATCAAGATCACGGATAATGTCTTTCAAAGCACAGGCGCTCCTAGAGTCACAGTCTCTCCTGCCATTATCTTTGCAATCTTCATTAAAGTCAGACATCAAAGAACCTCCTTTACTAAAATCTGTTCCATAATATGTGGATGACAAGTAGCTTGTCAATATGATTGTCAGGAATGCGATGCGGGAAAAGCGGCTGCGTGTCTGGACTCTTTCGTTGACGATCCCCCGCTGGTCTTATCGGCTGGCGGGGGATTTTTTGTTATTGACAAAATAATGCAGCTTGATAGAATAAATGCAAAGGGGTGGTGGGTATGGAAGAGCTGCATGTCGGAGACAAAGTAAAACTGATTCATCAAACCGGGATAAAAAGTTATGATGGCCTTGTGTGGGAGGTGATGTCGAATCCGTGGAGCAGATTCGGCACAAAGGTTGTTACTTTAGCCGCTTATCCCGGTGGTCCTGTCCCAGATGAGTATCTTAAAAAAGTCAGTGATGAATGATAAAGTTTGTAGTCCTCCCTCCTGCCTCTCGACGCCGGGAGCGCTTATTTTTTTACTAACAATTTGATGCCGGGCGGCATATAATAAATGCGGCCCTTTTCGGTGACATTATTTTGTTACACCTTCTCTTGGTCCCTAGACCGTTGGGAATTGCCCAGCGGTCTATTTTTGTCCCATCGGCTGCCTTTTAGTGCCGGGAGGGCTTATTTATTAAAAATGGGATGATATTCTAATTCCATTCTAATGTAGTTGCGATAACATTGATAGCACGAGGGAAAAAGGAGGTGAAAAAATGAGTGCTATCGGCAACATAGGAATTTACCAGCATCATCAATACATTAGCCAAACTCAGAACGCTCACACTGTAAGCAATGCCAGCGAAGAAGCAAATGAAAGCCCTGCGGAAAAAGCGGCAGAAGCTAAAAATCAAATTCCCTCAACGCACGTACTTGATAGGTATGCATAAACTAATGAAATGAGCAAACCCTCCCTCCTGCCTCACGGCGGCCGGGAGGGCTTTTTAATTATGCTTTCATTCTTTGGTTACGCCTCATTCACAGCATGGAAATAGGGTTGTAAATATTTTGAATTATATTTAATTCAATAGAAATATTCGAAGGAGATGCTAGAAATGGCGGGGTCTACAAAATATAAAAACGACTGGACAGCCGCGAACCGCTACAGGGTTTCTTTGGTTCTGCCAAAAGACAGCAAGCCAAGAATAAGAGCTAGGGCAAATTCAAAAGGTATGAGCCTAAATGAATACATATATAATCTGATTAAGGACGATATGCTGCCGTCGGAATGATCTAACGGCAGAGGGGGCTTATTTTTCGTATGTGAATAATGTTCACTTACCGGTAATGGCTTTTTGTTGTATAATAATTACCGGAGGGTATGATATGACAATAGAAGACTTGAAAAAGCTGGACAAGCGGCTACGACAGATTCAGGACCCCTTTGGGACGGGATTTCCAACGCTGCGAAAAGTCGGTGAGGAATTAGCAGAGGAAAGCGGCTTATCAGCGCATGATATAGCTTTACAGTATCTCGCGTGGAAATGGAAAAAGTAAGTATGCCGCCTGGCATCTCGCCGAGCGGCTTTTCAGTCTACAAACTAAAACCTGTGATCGTCCGTATCCTTTGCGCCCAAGGGCTGCAGAGCCGGGATACAGTCCGCAGCAGATAGGGCAGGGGGGGGAGTTTGAATGATTTCATAGGCAAGCTATAGACGAGCGTATAAAGCGCATAAAAGCCGGGAAGGAGTAATCCAACCCGGCTAAAAATATACTCCCCGCCGGCCGGTTATGGCTGGCGGGGGATTTTTTTATTTTATCCAATGCAAACACCCAGCAGCCTAACTGTTCCGGATACTTTTTGAGTTCTGCCACCCAACGTTTGTTAATTATGGATTTTTCCAGATTGGGATGGGTTACAAGTATAAGCGTTTTCATCCTTAACAGCTCCTTCAAATGACCAATACTCTGATTGTCCTGCATATTAAAATATATATCTTTTAAAATAAATCTTTTTTCAACTCAATTGCATCTTTCTCCGTTATTTCTCTGATAACTTTGCACGGATTTCCCAAAGCCAGAGAGTTATCCGGAATATCCCTTGTGACGACACTGCCCGCGCCGATTACACAACCGTTTCCGATATGAACACCGCCGATTATGGTCACGCTGCTCGCAATCCAGCAGTTGTTTCCGATAGTAATCGGCTTTGCGTATTCGTAATCAAAGACAGTTCCGTCTTCTTTTACCCGCATGTTTCTGTCTTGATAGCGCAGTGGATGAACCGGAGTGACAATCGAAACGTTGGGGCCGATTAATACATCATCCCCAATGGCTACCTTACAGCAATCGATGACCGTCAGATTAAAATTGGCGTAAAAGTTCTTGCCGACGCTGGTAAAAATACCGTAATCGAAATAGACAGGTCCTTGAAGATAAACGCCGTTACCCCTGTCAGGTAATAACCGATTTAATATTTCAGTTCTCTTTTCCGTTTCATCTTCAACGGTGTCGTTATATCTTTTACATAATTTGTGAGTTTCGGTTCTGCGTAAAGCCAGCCACTCATCACTCGTATCGTAAATTTTCCCCGCAAGCATTTTTTCTTTTTCTGACATAATAAATTTCTCCTTTGCTTATTGTCTGTTGGTATGTAAAACAGTTACATTACATGCCGGGAAGACCTACCGGCATTTTCATTCACTTATTTTTATTCTTCCTTCGCTTACTTTGAAATCCTGAATTTGGTACCCTGTATTTTAATATGGTCAAAATAAAAACGAGAACGCCAAAGATTGATGCGGAGGCTAAACCGAAAGCAATTCCGTTTATCATTGTAGCCGAATATATAAAGCCCGCAATGACTGATGCAATGCCTTCGACAAACCCAATCAAGGAGGTCCCTTCTGCCATCAAATCTTTTTTCAAATATTTCTGCACAAAAGAAAAAGGCATGACCTGATAAATGCCCGCTCCGATACCAAGAATCGCTGTTGCCAATGTAATAATGAAAAAACCGGGTTCGACTGCCGACAGTATATAAAGAAGTGAACCGCATAGGGCGGCTCCGGACATCATTAGTAATAGCTTTTTCGAACACCCTTTTTTTGCAATATACATTCCAGATAAACTGGAGAACAGCATGCCCATGATATTGCAGGGGACGAGTACCATCGCGCTTAACGCCACACCTGTTTTCAGCTCCGTCTGCGCATACAGAGGAATATAGTTTCCCGTACAGTAGACAAACGTATAGACTGAAATGATCAGAATCAGAACGGCAAACCCATCCTGGTTCAGCAACGCCCCCAGTTTGATGGATTCGAACGGCTGACAGGCTCGCCTTTTCTTTGAGGCCGAACCCGAATTCTTGACGGCAGATTTTTCATGCGTTCCTTTTCTCCGGGGCATCCGGGGCATAAAGAACTCAACTAACAGCAGACCTATTACAATAGCAGGAAGCATCACACCCAATGAAATCCGCCAGTTCCAATCTTCTATTATGACACCGCATATGATCGGGCCGACAATAAAAATCAATGAATTCACAGTTTGCAGAATGCCAATTCTCACAGGGTATTCTTCTTTTGGAAATACGTCATTTACTATTGCAAATACGTTTGTCAGAAACAGGCCCCAGAAGAATCCGGATAAACTCCTGGCAATGAGGAAGGTAATGCCATCCGACGCAACCATGCAGATCACAACAGTGAGCGAAAATCCGGATACGCTCCAAAGATACAATTTTTTTCGACCGAAATGTTCCCCTGATCTTCCGGAAATAAGCAGTGCCAAACTTCTTACCAAAGGTTCAATCACAAATATGAGATTAAATAAGTCAATTCTGCCATATTCACGAAAAGCTGTTGCCGCATAAATACCTAAACCACCGGCGAAATAGGTGGCACAGATGTTCACAATCACAAGCCCTATGTATACCAAATGGGCATTCTTTTGGCTATATGAACCGTTTGCCACAGGGTTGCTCCTTTGCTCTAAATTGATATAGCTTACAGGCATGTTAGTCTCCCGCATATTTTCCGAACAAGTTATCGTGCAAATTATCTAGTATCAAAGCGGTTAACCCATATTCATAATCGTTTCCAGGATCAGGCTCTATCGCAAGGTTCACGGTAAAATCGCCCCGCAACAATTCTTCGGTTCTTTTCTTGATGCAGGCCGCATCCCCATCCGAAAGGAAGTCGCCATATAAGACCATTTTTTCAGGTGCAACCATGCAGCTAACAATTGAAAGCAAATGCGAAACGGCATCATAAACAGCAGGCTTATTCTCATAATCCAGATGGTTCCATTCAATTCCTAGAGGAAGATGACCAAGCTCTCCTGCGAAACTTTGTTTTCCGCAATGCAGTTTTCCTCCAATAACCAACCCCATTCCGGGATAGTAAAGCCGTGGAAAATAGAGTCCTGCCAATGCGCCAGTTAAGGGTTGGTACTTATAGTTTTTCTTATAATAGCCGAGAACGCTTGCGTTAACATCATTTACAAACAAAACCGGAACCTTATACTTCTCGCGGCACCGTTTAATGAATTCTTCACCAATCAGTTGCGAATAATCATTGATTGTAACAATACCCTTATCTTCCTCACCCGGTAATCCAAAACCTATAATCGCGATTTTCGTCACCGACGCAAATGCATGTTCGATCATTTCATCGAAGCTGTCGCAAAGAACTGTATCCATATATTTTTCTTCCGCATACACGCAGTTACCAAACATATTGATTACATGCATGCAAATGAAATTCCGGTTGCCTTTTTGATATGCAAAAAAGATAACCGCATGGCTAAATTCGCCGTTATAGCGAAACTCCGCTGAGGGCCTGCCTCCATTGGATGGGATCATATTACCCTCAACGACTTCGCCGCTTGCTGTCATCTCGGCAATCATTGAGTTTACCGTCATTAAACTTAGGCCGGTTTGTTTCGCCAGTTGTTGTTTTGTCGCAGTCTTTAATGACAGTAATTGTTTCCTGACCAGATCCAGATTAATCTTTTTTATAAGGAGAGTATTCGCGGGTTGCATAAGCTCCTCCACTTACTATATATCTTATAATAAGTATTGTATCATAAAACCCCGCTGATTGCAAGCAGGGCAACTATGGCCGCAGTTGCACATTTTGTGGGTTTTCCCACGTGATTCAGGTCCCTTTGCTTTTTATCGCTCCCATGATATAATAAGCCGGTATGCAATATTTATATAGCGGTAACCTGGGACCGGAAGTGCTGTTGGGGATCTTGAATAGGGTTGAAACATTCACAGAGCTCAAAACGTCGCGCATTTTGACCTGCATCTTAATGGATGATTCGACGAAAGCCTATGAAAGCGGTGAAAATGATAATGAACGCGTCACTGACCTTAGTCCCAATTGTTCTGATCAGATATGTCCTCTTACGCTTGTGGAGTAAAGAAGCGTTCAGGCGCGCGGCGTTTATCCCTCCGCTCGTCGGAAAAGAAATTGCTGCGTTTTGGATCTATCAAGCTGCAAGCTTCCTTCTCGTTTTATATTTGTTTTTCCTGAAGGTAGACACCGCCTTCATCGGCTTTTATTTCGGCGTGGCCGTATATGGTCTTGGGGTCCTCTTATGCAGCGTATCTTTTATAAATTTCGCAAAGCCTAAAGCAAATGGAATCAACGTGAGCGGACTTTACCGGATATCCCGCAATCCGATTTACGTCGCTTATTTCATCTGTTTTTTGGGCTGTGCGATAGTTACAGATTCTTGGGTATTGCTGATACTTCTGGCTGTCTTTCAGATATCGGCACACTGGGTTATCCTTTCAGAGGAAAGATGGTGCATCAATCAATTTGGCGCAGAGTACCTGCGATATATGCAACAAGTGAGACGCTATGTCTAGCGGGCCGCATTTTCGGGTGAGCTGAGCACCTTTGGAGTATGCATTCAGCTTTTCACGAATTACAGACTACGTTCGGAGGCGCAACGGAACCGGGCAGAATGTCAGACACAGTTCATCCACCCGGACGATTTATAGCCGTTCTTGTGCTAAAGATACGAAATTCAGCCAATAATGCACAAATATTCTCTCAATTTGTTCTTTACAGCAAGTCGAAAATTAGATAACCTTATATACAAATCATATCTTCAGTGATGAGGCTCACTATATTGCCGAAAGGCTAATGGCTTCTACTTTAATCGTTTAAAGTAGAAGCCTTATTTTTTACTGTAAGGTGGTATTCATTTATGAAACTGAGCAGGATCTTGATTGTCGGCTTTGGCAGTTTGATCGGGGGAATTCTCCGATATGTGATTTCGACCGTGTCCGCGAAATATTTTGGGGCCTTCCCGGCGGGTACCCTGATTGTCAATATCGTCGGAGGCTTTCTGATCGGGATGATTATGGAAGCAAGTACCGGTATCTGGCCGATTTCCGCCGATATGAGAATTTTTTTGACTACGGGCGTCATGGGAGGACTCACTACATTTTCGGCTTTCAGTTATGAAACGATTTCTTTTTTGTCTGAGGGCGAGTATCTGATGGGAGGATTAAACGTGGGGTTAAACCTGTTCCTGGCTTTATTTGCCTGCTGGCTTGGCAAAACCGTTGTAGGGCTTGTATAGAAAATCAGTGCCTTTCTTTCCAAGGCCACCGTTTGAAAGTCTCAAGTGGCAACCCGTCGGATTCGCAGAGGCGCATCCTGCTGTTCAAGCAAAAGTTACCGGCCGGGCGGATGAAATCAGCATCATAAAAGGAATAGAGATGCGTTAACACAAAACGGCCGCGTGTATATATCCTTCAGGAATCGACATTCTGCCTGTGCTACAATAGAACAAAAATCATTGAAGCACTCTGACATTACTTTTTTGTAACAATACATACAAAAAAGTAATAATTTACATGGATATATTAAAAGAAAATAACCAAATTACTTGATATTTTACCAATTTGTGATATGATAAAAGCAAATAAAGCCGGCCATCAATCCGAAAGGGAGTTGTTCCTGTGCAGACTTATTCCTCCGTCGAATCCGAGAACCTTCCCGCCAAATTATTTTATGAAGGAAAGAACAGCAGGGCTTACGATTACTTTGGAATACATAGATCTGTCCGGGATGGCAAGCCGGGCATGAGCTGCCGCGTCTGGGCGCCGCATGCCGCGGGCGTGTCGGTCGTCGGCGATTTTAACGAGTGGGATGCCAAAGCGAACGTGATGGAGCGGACGGATACGGGCGGCATCTGGGAATGCTGGCTTCCGTTTGAGCTGGAACAGTTTTCGTGTTATAAATTCTGCGTATCCGGAGCAGACGGGCATGACGTCCTCAAAACCGATCCCTACGCCTTCCATTTTGAATCGTCTCCCGGCAATTCCTCCAAATACTATGACCTTTCCGGATTCCGTTGGAACGACGCCGAGTGGTTCCGTAAAAAGTCGGCTCATCCGCATTACAGCAGCCCGGTCAATATCTATGAGATCCACCTGGGTTCCTGGCGCAGATACGCGGACGGCAACGTCTTTTCCTATGATAAGCTTGCGGACGAGCTGATCCCGTATGTAAAAGAGATGGGCTACACGCACGTCGAGCTGCTGCCCGTGACCGAACACCCTTACGACGGCTCCTGGGGATATCAGGTGACGGGCTATTTTGCCCCCACGTCCCGTTACGGGGAGCCGAAGCAGTTCATGTATTTTGTCGAGCGGTGCCATGAGGAAGGCATCGGCGTCATCATGGACTGGGTGCCGGCGCATTTCCCGAAGGACGAGTACGGCCTGGCGAGGTTCGACGGCACGCCCTGCTACGAGTATGCCGACCCGCGCAAGGGCGAGCATAGGGAATGGGGAACGCTGGTATTCGACTACGGGAAAAGCGAGGTCGTCAGTTTCCTGACTTCGAGCGCCGTTTTCTGGTTCGAGAGGTACCATATCGACGGTATCCGGGTCGACGCCGTCGCCTCCATGCTGTACTTGGATTACAGCCGCCCAGACGGCGAGTGGGTTCCGAACAAAAACGGCGGAAAAGAGAATCTTGAAGCGATCGATTTTCTCAAGCACCTGAACGAAACGGTCTTTGCCCTTTTCCCCGACGCCATGATGATCGCGGAGGAATCCACGGCGTGGCCGATGGTTTCGCGCCCGACCGACTGCGGGGGACTGGGCTTCAACTACAAGTGGAACATGGGCTGGATGAACGACATGCTTCACTATATGTCTTTGGACCCGCTTGCACGCAAGTATCATCACGACAACATCACGTTTTCTTTTTTCTATGCCTTTTCAGAGAACTATATCCTGCCCATCTCTCACGACGAGGTGGTTCACGGCAAATGCTCGCTGATCGGCAAAATGCCGGGGACCTATGAGCAGAAGTTTGCGGGAGTGCGGGCTTTCCTGTGTTATATGATGGCGCATCCCGGCAAAAAGATGATTTTTATGGGTACGGAGTTCTGCCAGTTTTTCGAGTGGAATTTTGAGAAGGAGCTGGACTGGCTCCTGCTCGACTATGAACAGCACCGGAAGCAGCGGCTTTTTTCCGCGCCCTGAACCATTTCTACCTGAAGACGCCG
Source organism: Bacillota bacterium (assembly GCA_023391275.1). Taxonomy (GTDB): domain Bacteria; phylum Bacillota; class Clostridia; order Oscillospirales; family Acutalibacteraceae; genus Caproiciproducens. The sequence goes on from JAEWBE010000128.1 coordinate 15,580, forward strand.
GCTTTCTGGGAAGTGGATTTCTCATGGGAAGGCTTCTCCTGGATTTCGAACGACGACTATACGCAGAGCGTGATCGCTTTCCGCAGGATCGACAAGTCCGGCAGGGAGATCATCGCGGTGTGCAATTTTCTGCCGGTGCAGCGTGACAACTACCGCATCGGCGCACCGTATGCC
>JAEWBE010000004.1 GCA_023391275.1 Bacillota bacterium
ATCCTGCACCGGCTGCTGCAAAACGGCCGTCGGCTGCGGAACCTGCCCAAGAATGAGCACTTTGATGAAGCCGGTTATGATCATCGCAATAATTGAAAAAATAAAAAGATAAGTCGGAATCCCGAAGAGGATGGAGGATTCACGGATTCCCCTTAGATTTCCGAGCGTTAAGAGAAGAATCAGGAATAATGTAAGTTCCACCCTGAACGGAAGAAGTTCCGGAAAAGCGGAAGTAATTGCAGCCGTACCGGCACAGGTACTGACCGCCACCGTAAGTACATAATCAATGGAAAGCGACGCAGCGGCCACAAGACCCGGAATTTTACCAAGGTTATCACTTGCAACGCTGTAAGAACCGCCGCCGTGCGGGTAACAATCGATCGTTTGCCGGTAGGAAAACGCCAAAATCAAAAGAAGCCCGACAATCGCTGCGGCAATTCCCATTAAAGGCTTGTACGATGCAATGCCAAGCACGGGGATAAGCACCATCAAGATTTCTTCACAGGCATAGGATACCGAAGAAATCGCATCACTGGACAAAATCGGGAGGCCCCAAATTACACTGAACTTCTCATTTTCACTTTCCGTACTTTTGATTGCGCGTCCAATCAAAAAGGATTTGACCTTCTTTAACACTGAAAAAGCACTTCCTTAATTAAATCAAACATAGATTTAGACACCGTTTCCCGGCTTAGCTGCCATAAATTGATGGCTGTTTTTTAAATGTTCACCTTTTTCTCTCCCATCGAACGCCGATTATTCTTTTCGGTCAGTATCCAATATTAAGTCATAATTTATATTTTCTGCGGCCAAGGTAAGTAATCATACCGCCAAAAAGAATGTTGAAATAATAGGTGGAAATTCGCCAGAGCGTAATACCCGGAATAATTGCCGCCCCGAAGAATTCGCGAAAGAAAAGATAAAAGCCACCCTCGGCACCGCCCGAAGAACCTGGAAGAGGAATAAAGGATGCCACCATTGTAACGAACGTGTCCGCCGCAACCATGATAAATACGGATTCCCCTCTTAAATTGAAACTGCGGTATACGAAATATGAAATCAAACTGGCAATTGTAATCTGAAGCAAAGTAAACAGAATCGCGAATACGTACAGAAGGTACGCTCTTCCGATTTTTTTTGAACTTTCATGAAAAATTAAAAGTTGATCCTGCACTTTTGCATAAATCTTTTGCGCGATTTTTTGCAGCTTAATTTTATTTAAAAATCTGATTAATAACATCAATAAGGAATTTGTAAGCTTTTCATTCAGCATGAACATGATGACGAAAATAATGAAAATACTGTTGGTAATCAGGCCAAAAACCGTAATAAACGAAAAATTGCTGACCCTTGTTTGAAAATAGTTCAATTCAAACGAGATAAGAACCAGTGCATATACGAATGTAACCGCATGGTGCACGAGCGACTTAACCGCAATAATGGAGGTTGCGGAACCGGTGTCCATTCCCATTTTTGTCATGCTGTAGACTTCCATCGGTTCGCCCATGGAAAATGGGGTGAGCGCGCTGTAAAAGAAGCCAACCATTCCAACATAGAAAGAACGCCCAAAGGTCCATTGCTTGTACAAATGACGGCAAAACAAATGCAATACAAAGCCTTCCAGCAGCCAGCCCGCCAGTACTCCCACAGCAATCCATAACAGCCAGACCGGCTGAAGGTGAAACAGAACATGCCTTAAATTTTTCATGCCGTCTTCCGTCAGCATAAAAAAGAAGAGGATTCCAATTGTGAGCAGAATCGTAACGGCTGAAAAAAGGTTTTTTCTGATCCATGCTTTGCGTGATTTCTGCATAATATTCCTCACTAAAAGTTGAATAAATCAAGCAGTAAAAATTCAGCTAAATTAACATACTATTTAACCGGATTTATATTATACAACAAGAAAACCCGTATGAATAGCATTTATATATAAAGAAAGCGATAAGATTTTCCGTAATCGTTCCAAATATCACTTTATTAGAAGATTCCTCCGCACACAAGCCCTGAAATAAACTAAAAATCCCAAAAAAGATGCAATGTCAAACAGCAATTCATGCAGGCACACATCTTCCGGCTGCAGATATACTGGAAAACAGGCCGTTCTATTTCGCTCTTCGCTGATTAAAGACGGGCTGTCATTGGCGAAAAAATGATTCAGCCGCGCAACAACGGCTAAGAAAAATATTTCTATATTGACTTTATATTTGTTACGTGATAATGTAATTTCAGATACTATATACACATCAACATGGGATAAGTTTTTTTATTTTAACCATAGAACTCCACACACAAAGGATACCCGCTAATGGATAAGCAAATTGACGTTATATGCATATAAGGAGAATTTGTCTCATGGAAAAGATCGCGTTAATAACAGATTCGGCTTGTGACATTGATAATGAAACAATCAGCAAATATAATATTCGCATCCTGCCCTTTAAAATCATTTATTCAGACAGAGAATATACGGATAAAGTAGATATTACGCCGATAGAAATTTATAATAATATGAAATATGAGATCCCAAAATCCTCCCAGCCGACCATGGAGGATATTGAGAGCGTCTATAAAAAACTGGAAGAAGAAAATTATACCCATGTGATCGCCGTGGTTATTTCCAGCGGACTTTCGGGTACTTATAATGCTTTTAAGCTGATCAGTAAAAAATTCGAGCGTATTAAAACCTATATTTACGATACAAAGTCAACCTCTGTGTGTGAAGGAATCATCTTAAAAAAATGCGGAGAGCTGATTGAGGCTGGAGGAAGTTTTAAAAAAATCGTACAGATCATACCTGAAATAAAAAGAAAACTTCACTTTTTCTTTGTGTTCGGCACCTTGGAGTACGCCAGAAAAGGAGGGCGCATCGGAAGAATATCCGGCACGATCGGCGAACTTTTAGACATCAAGCCAATTGTGGGTTTTGATGAGGAGTATGGTCAATGCTTTACCTACAGCAAAGTCAGAGGAAAAAACAAATCACTGAGTAAATTGGTGGAACTGGCAGAAGAAATTGTAAAAGGTAAAAAATGTGACGCCTATATTGTGCACGGTAATGTTGAAGATGATGCGCAGAAAGTACGCGACATGTTATTAAAAAATCCCAACATAGAGCATGTGAATCTGGTTGGACAAATCAGCGCCATTGTGGGGGTATACTCGGGGCCGGGGACAATCGGTGTTTGTTACGCAGAATGCTGAGGGAGATGAATGGAGTTTCTGTGTTTTATAAAGCGTTATATCCTGGAACATATATAAACTCATGACAGAACAGAAAAGGAGACAATCGCATGAAGGTTATTATTATAACAGGGACACCAAAAAGTGAAGGCCTGTGCTGTTCCTGCGTAAATGCCGCGTTAGAGGGAGCTGAGAAAGCGGGCGCGGATTGCGAAGTAGTTAAGCTGTGTGATTATAAACTGGAACGGTGTGCAATGTGCGGCGATGGCTGGGGGATTTGCCGTGAAGACCATGTTTGTGTCTTCGGCGACGACGGTTTTTCGGAAATTCAGAAGAAAATGGCGGATGCGGACGCTTACATACTGGATACACCCGTCTATTGGTGGGATATGACCGAAGTCATGAAGGCATTTTTTGACCGTTTCCGGCGCTGTGAGGCATGGAAGGGTGAAATGGGTGCAATGGCCAATAAACCTGTCCTGCTCATTGCCTCCCCCGGCGGCACGGGTAACGGGATGATCAGTTGTCTTGAACAAATGGAGCGCCTGTGCCATCACCTGAACGCAAAAATTTATGATTTTATTGGTGTAAACAGATGGAACAAGGATTACAAACTTGCTGCCATCAGCGAGGCCGCAGCCTCAATGGCACGGACAGTAAAATAAGCAGGAGCGGTCCGAATTTCAGCGCGGTGTCTTATAATTTTTACTCAGGCTATTTTTTAGCCTGAGTTTTTTTATTTGGATTGGAAAAGGCATTTTAATGTTTGAATTACGAAAATAGAATTCACCGCAAAAGCTTAATCAGACGGCAATCTTTAAAAAGCCCCATTTTGTTCATCGCATATTAATCTGGAATACATCGATTTTTCTTTTTCCTGTCACGGGGATTTCACTTTAGCAAAGTAATATTATCTTACCGGAACAATTATAGTCGATTAAGGTGAAAGGTAATATGATGCTGATAAGAACACAAGCAAACCACACAATTAATAAAACCTTTTTTGCACTTGGAACAATCAATTATATTAAAATATTTGACAGCGAAAAAGGAGCTGCCGTTGAACAGGCAATAAAGCGGGTGGCTGAAATTGAGAATAGAATGTCTGCGTTTAAGGCAGAAAGTGATATTTCAATACTAAGCCGGAATTCCGGGCAGGGCTTCCGGAATGTACATCCGGATACCTTTCAATTGATTCGTAAAGCCGTTGAATTCAGTGATCTTTCAAACGGTGCATTTGATATTACCATACGTCCATTAGTAGAGCTTTGGGGAATCAATAAAAAAGCAAATTTTATTCCTTCTGATTTCGAAATTCAGAAAGCGCTCGCTCTGGTCGATTATCATGACATCCAGCTGGATTCTGAAACATTGGGCGCACGTTTGAAAAGGCCCGGGCAATCCCTCGACCTGGGCGGAATCGCGAAAGGATTCGCAGCGGATGAGGTTAAACAAATTTTGTTAAACAGCGGAATCCGGAGTGGTTTGATTAATCTCGGCGGCAACGTCGTTACAATTGGCAAGCGTGCGGACGGACTGCCGTGGCAAATCGGAATCCAAAATCCGCTTGCCCCTACAGGCCGGTATCTTGGCGTTTTATCCACAGAAAACAAAACGGTCGTTACCTCGGGCAGCAACGAACGCTTTTTTATAAAAGACGGTGTGCGCTATCACCATATTCTGGACCCCCGCACAGGCAAGCCGGCACAGAATTCTCTGCTCAGTGTGACGGCAATCTGCACGCGTTCCACCGATGCGGATGCTCTTACCACTGTACTGTTCGTACTGGGTCCCGAAAAAAGTGCGCCGCTTTTAAGTAAAGTCAAAGCAGAAGCTATTTTTGTTGCCAAGGACTTGACGGTGACAGTAACGAATGGGCTGCTCAATTATTTTAAAATTTCGAATGAACAGGGAGGCATCCGCATTGAAAACAAAAAATAAGAATTTTTCAATTTTACAAATCCTGAGATTATTGCTGCAAATTGCTTTCTTTATCTTTTTACCCACGCTTTATATTGGAACTTTAAATGGAGTCAAACAGATTTATCTGGCTATCATACATCAGAGCATCAGCGCCGACCTATTGCCGCAGCTGGTTGAGGTAATCTCAATTATTCCCATCACAATGATGCTGGGACGTTTTTTCTGCGGATGGATGTGCGCTTTCGGTTCTTTCGGCGATTTTGTTTACCGCGTTTCCCATAAAGTATTCAAGAAAAAATTCAAAATAAATGAACAAAGCGACGCATGGATGAAGACGATAAAGTATTTTGTCCTTGCTGTGCTCGTTGTCGATGTATGGAGCCTTGATTTAACAGCATTCAGCACGGCGAGCCCATGGGATGTATTTGGAATGATCGCAACTGTTGGGAAAGCTCCGGATTTCTCCTATGTGATTACAAACCTTACTGCAGGATTTGTGATTTTAATTGTTATCACTGCTGCATCGGCACTGGTGGAAAGGTTCTTTTGCCGTTATCTCTGCCCAATGGGTGCAATTTTTGCCCTCACCTCCAAACTACGGGTTGCCAAAATAAAAAAGCCCTCCGCTCAATGCGGCAATTGCAGGATGTGTACAAACAGCTGCGCCATGGGGATTCCCCTTTACAAAATGGACGTTGTGAAAAGCGGAGAATGTATAAACTGCATGAAGTGTATTACCGCATGCCCGCGCGGCAACACGGATTTTACGATTGCCAAAAACGACATGCGCCCGCTTATGGCGGGTGTAGCCGCGGTTACCGCTATGACGGCTATCTACTACATCGGTGATTTTACCGTGAATGCGGCGGCAATCAGCACCGCAGCCACATCCAGTCAAACAAGCCTTACCGCATCTGCAAGTCGGCTGTATAAAGACGGTACCTATCAAGGTTCCGGTTCGGGGTTCAGAGGAGCAACCACCACGGTTTCGGTAGTTGTGTCGAACGGCGAAATCACCGCAATTACCGTGGACTCCTACGGCGATGATAAAAAGTTCTTTGACCGTGCTTATACATCGGTTTCTCAGGATATTATCAGCAGCCAGTCGGTCAATGTGGATGCGGTTTCGGGCGCCACCTTCAGCAGCAACGGTATTATGAATGCGGTTGCAAATGCGCTCAGCAGTGCAGCTGCGTAAATCCATTCTGCACTGTTGAACATGGTTATTCAGTGGTTTTGCCGGTCTTTCTCTGAATCAGCTTTACCGCTTCGACAATTGGAATGACAGAAAAGGCAAGTGCAAGAGCAACGATATATTCTATTAAGGAGATTTCTTCAAATCCGAACGCAGTCGAAAGCGCGGGAATGTAAATAACTGCCGTTGTCATCAAAAGCGAAACAATCATTGCCCCGATCAGAAAAACATTCTGATATTTCATAGTGAAAATAGAACCGCGCTGAGAACGCATGTTGAACGAATGGAATATTTCCGCCATTGACATCGTAAGGAACGCCATTGTCATGCCATCGGCGCTGTTGGTAATCGCCCAGACGCCGGATTCCATAAAATGCCCGACAAAATAAGCGGCAAGTGTAACCAGCGAAACAAGGATTCCCTGATAAGCCACATCCGTTCCGAGTCCGCCGGAAAAAATGCCGTCTTTCGAATTTCTCGGTTTTCGGGCCATCAAGTTTTGTTCCTCCGGCTCCATGCCAAGAGCCAAAGCGGGGAAACAGTCTGTAATCAGGTTAATCCAAAGAAGGTGAACCGGCTCCAAAATCGTGAATCCCAGAAGCGTTGCGGTAAATACCGAAACAACTTCGCTCAGGTTTGAGGCCAGCAGGAACTGAATCGCTTTGCGGATGTTGTCGTAGATTCTGCGTCCTTCCTCCACTGCGGAGACAATGGTCGCAAAGTTATCGTCCGCCAGAACCATGTCCGCAACATTTTTCGTTACATCCGTTCCGGTAATCCCCATGCCCACGCCAATATCCGCGCTTTTAATGGAGGGAGCATCATTGACGCCGTCGCCGGTCATCGCAGTAATCATGCCCTTCTTTTTCCACGCATTGACAATGCGTACTTTGTGTTCAGGCTGCACTCTGGCATAAACGGAATACTTTTCAATACTGCGGTCCAGTTCTTCCTCGGTCAGTTCATTCAGCTGTGCGCCGGTCATTGCCTGTGAAGCATCGGTAATAATACCCAGCTGTGTGGCAATGGCAACCGCAGTATCTTTATGGTCCCCGGTTATCATGATTGCACGGATGCCTGCCGCTTTACATTCTTCAATTGCGCCCACCACTTCCGGACGAATTGGATCAATCATGCCAACCAGGCCGATAAAGGTAAGCCCCCGTTCCAATACATCGGGCTCAAAAGAAGCTGGGAGCTGGGAGTGATTTTTGTACGCGGCACCCAACACACGCAGCGCTTTATCCGCCATACGTTTATTTTCAGCAAGCACTTCCGCGCGGATTTCTTGCGTTAATGGAACAGCACTTCCGTTGTGGAGGATATGGGTGCATTTTTTCAGTATCTCATCCGGGGCGCCTTTTGTGTACTGAACGGGGGCATTTTCTATGGAATGAACAGTCGACATCATTTTGCGCATGGAATCGAACGGCGCTTCACCGATGCGGGGGGTCTTCTCTTTCATCTCATACTTTTTCAGTGACAAAGACGCGGCGTAATTGACCAGTGCGCTTTCCGTCGGTTCCCCGGTCACTTCGCCCGTTTCATGCAATTCTGCATCGCTGCACAGCGCCATGGCTGTCGCCAGCAAAGGTTCATCTTCTCCGTAATGCTCCACCACAGTCATTTTATTCTGTGTAAGCGTTCCGGTTTTATCGGAACAGATGATCTGCGCACAACCAAGTGTTTCCACCGCCGTCAGCTTTCGAATGACGGCATTGCGCTTCGACATGTTGGTTACGCCGATAGAAAGAACAATAGTCACAACCGTGGCAAGCCCTTCCGGAATCGCCGCGACAGCAAGGCTGACCGCTACCATAAATGTATTTAGAATTACCCGGCCGCTGAAATTTCCTTCCTTTATCAGGCTGAATGCAAACATAAAGATACAGATGCCGACTACAAGGTAAGTCAAAATTTTGCTCAATTGGTTCAGTTTGATTTGAAGCGGCGTCTCCCCTTGTTCCGACCTGGCAAGCGCATCCGCAATTTTACCCATTTCGGTGTCCATACCGGTTGCGACCACCACCGCTCTGCCCCGCCCGTACACCACGGTGCTGCCCATATAGGCCATATTCTTACGGTCGCCGAGCGAAACCTCTTTTTCATGATTCAGGGAAAGGGTGTCAATAATTTTATTGACGGGAACCGATTCTCCCGTTAAAGCAGCTTCCTCAATTTTCATACTGGCGCTCTCTATAATTCTGCAGTCAGCCGGAACCGCATCACCGGCCTCCAGGACGATAACATCCCCGACTACCAGGTCTTCGCTTCTCACGGCAACGACAGTACCATCGCGAAGCACTTTCGAAGTAGCCGCAGCCATTTCCTGCAGCGCCTCAATGGCCTTTTCCGCCTTGCTTTCCTGATATACACCCAGAACTGCATTAATCAGAACAACAATCATAATAATAAATACGTCAGCGGAAGATTCGTGTGCGTAGGCAGATGTAATTGCGGAAATAATGGCGGCAACAATCAGAATAACAGTCATCGGCTCGCCAAGCTGCATTAGAAACCGTTTTACAAGGGAATCTTTCTTCCCTTCCGCAAGCTTGTTTTTTCCGTTTTCCTGCAGACGCGTTTGCGCCTGTGTTTCAGGGAGCCCTTCTTCACCGCTTTTCACCTGTTGGAACACCTGGTTTATGTTTTCCAAATAGTACTTCATTCTTTTCTCCCTTTCGATAATGCGAAATTCATATATAAATAAAAAAGACTCATACACAGCTTAAGTAAAGCTATGCATGAGTCTTGTTCATTAAGACAAGTCAGACCGAAACGGCCATGTATGTTGACTTGGCACATACGTAGAAACGTATGCAAACTACTCCCTCAAGAAAACGATTATTTTTTTATATTTTAACAGTTGTCAATTGATTTGTCAATCCATTTTCTCTATAAGCCAGCTCGGACCGTCATATCAGGGTCTTCATCCCTGCAACTTTCCTTTTCATACAACTCACCCCGTCCGGAAAAACCGGGCGGGGTGAACTTTTGAAGTCTAAGAGAATGTGATTAACGCTTGAGCCTGAATGATTTACTTGCTGGATCTGATTTTAAGAACCTTACTTGCTACAAAACTGATTCCACCCAAACCAAGCAGAACAACCAAAAGAAGCGGATTGGAAGAATCGCCGGTCTTCGGGGACGCAAGCGGGGTTGGGTCATTAGGAATAGTTTCTTGGGGTTTCTTCTCCGGAACAGCCGGGCTGGCAAGCGGGATTGTGTCTTCAGGCACTGTTTCCGGCACGGCGGGCGTTGTTACAGGTTCCACATTACTTGGTGTTCCGCCACCGCCTGAATGATGAGTTGAGCCGCCTCCACCGCCGTCGCCTCCATTGGCATCCGGAGCAGTATATGTGTTTGTGAAAGTTGGAAGAACGCCTTCCCCTAACGGAGTTTCGTTGCTTGCCTCATAACTGACCGACCCGTCCGAATGGACAATGACCAAATAGCTTTCATTGCTGTAAGCCCAGTTTTCCGGAACCGGATCAGGGTGTGTTTCCGTCATTGTCAAAGTTTTGGTAGCTTCCCCGGTGGGAAGTACAAAGCCCGTCATATCAAATGCTGCGGTACCCGCTCCGGCCTTTGCAGCTGTGTAGATCGTACCGGAATCGTTCAGTGTGAACTTAAACGTAGGCATTGTGCTTGGCGAACCGCTGATTATTTTTGTCGCCTGAATTGTCCCCAACACAGGATTTACGGGCACTATCGGCGCGGTGTATGTGTTTATGAAAGTTGGAAGAACACCTTCCCCTAACGGGACTTCGTTACTTCCCTCATAACTGACCGACCCGTCCGAATGGACAATGACCAAATAGCTTTCATTGCTGTAAGCCCAGTTTTCCGGAACCGGATCAGGGTGTGTTTCCGTCATTGTCA
>JAEWBE010000018.1 GCA_023391275.1 Bacillota bacterium
AGTTCACTGTCCGTATCCAGATTAAAAAACTGCGTTTTGGGATTTTGAAAAATGGAGCCCACGTGCTCCGCAATCTGATAGGTTTTTAAATTACGGGTGTCCTCCCCGGAGAGAAGTACTTTGCCGCTGTACTCACCTTCTGAGAAGTGGGGAATTAATCCATTTATCAGTTTTGTCATCGTTGTTTTACCACATCCGCTCTTTCCACAAAGCAAGACAAATTCTCCGGGCTGTATGGCAAGGTTGACATGAGAAAGCTGTTCTTTTTTTTGTTGTTTATATGCAAATGATACATCATCAATTTGAAGCATTACCATCCCCCCCTTTATAGAAACATTTTTGTGATTGTAAAGCCAAGAAGACCAACAGAAGCCGCCATCATAAAAATATCAATGCTTTTCAGGCGAAGGTCTATGGCACAAGTTTTGGGAACCGGGTTGTCAATTCCGCGTGCCGTGATTGCCTGACTTAATTCATCGGCAGTGTTTGATGCAGTAATCATGAGCGGTACATACACGTATTCCAGTTTTTTTGCAATTCCTTTTACATCTCTCATTTTCATCGCATCGGAAATAGCCTGACGTTCTTCAGAAAGCGCTGGAAAATAACGAACGGTAATCGTCAGCGGGATAATTAAGGTTTGGGGAATGTGCAGTTTTTGTAACGTAAACATCAGCAAACGAATCGAAGTCGTTTGCACTAAAATTCCCCCTGCCAAAAAGCAGGGAAGGAGCTTGCGGAATGTAACGGCTACGATGTTAAAATTGGCGGCAATCATTGTTGGGAAAATTGGCAGCAGCCCATATTTTATAGCGCTTAACGCTATGTAGATGATTGCCCCTTTCAATGCCGTTTTTGGGATGCCAAGCCCAACCGCAATCAGCATCAGTATTACCAGAATAGAAGCTTCTGCCAGATAACTGGTGTTGGTAAAAATGAATACGCTGACAGCAATGAGCAGAAGCATTTTTGTTCGCGGGTCTAAAGAGATAACCCCTTTTGGAATTGCACCCATTAAATAATGCCTGCCTTTTCGAAATGCTTTTTGAACAGAACTTTGCCAATAAAGCCTCCAATCAATCCCCCTACAAAAGCAACCGCAATAAATCCAAACAGGGAACCAACAGAAATCATTCTCTGCATATTAGCAACGTAAGTGGGGTCCATACCCATTTTGATAATAGAGGCCACGTAACTGTCCTGAAACAGCCACATGGGAAGCGGAGAACCGATAAACCCGGCTGCGAGGATTCCACAAGAAACCAAAGCACTTTTTGTGGTATGATAGCCTAATGCTGCCCGAGCAATTTCGGCAACAATACCGGCAATTGCAAAGGATAAAATAATTGTCCATGTGCATTCTCCAATGGCAAAATAAATAATACCGTTGATTAGGGCAACCAAAAGAGCGGTTCCTTTTTTGGGCACCTTAGCTACCAGCAGCATGTAAATTGATCCGCATACCACACCGCATATTGCAGGCCATAAGAGCCAGATGATCGGCGAAGCCATGGACGGCACCATGACGATGAACGAAAGAATCATGTAGAGGGCTGAAAATACACCAATGTTCACTAAATCCTTTACCTTTAAGCTTTTTTCTTCCATAATAAATTTCTCCTTGAAAATATATTTTCCAACAGTTTCTGATGCAGCTGCATAAAACTGGGTGGAATCTGTAAGTAAACAATTGCGGTTAGCGTTAGCTAACCACTGAAACAAAGAAAATCGGGTTTAAGCCCGATTTAAAAATATAACAACTTATTAACTTTTTTATGGATTCATAATTTTTTCCCAACCGAAATTCATTGCATCAGCCATTAAATCTATGAAGGTAAGCGCTTTTTCATACGGATAACCGTGTGTAACAATCTCAAAAAAAGGTGTCAGCGCAGTACTGTATAAAATATGAAGCTGTTCATCGTTAAACTCCCGAATCGGAATTTCCTGTTTTCTCAGTGCTTCAATCAACCGCTTTGCTCCGCTGACTTCTAACATAACCAAATCATGCCGGATTGTTTCATACTTTGTACCGGCAGAACGATTAAACATCAGTTGAAATTCGTCAAAGTGATGATAAATATAGTCCAGAACTTCACGGTTTCCGCTGTCGGAAGCTGTTCGAAATAAATCGAATTTGTGCTTTGCAATCTGCTTGATAGCAATATTCGTTAATTCCACATCACGCCGATAGTATTCCTTTAGCGTTGGCTCAACCAGTGCCTCAAACATAGCTTCCTTTGTTGGAAAATGTTTATATAACCCTCCTGCTGTAATCCCAGCTTGGACCGCAATTTTTCGCATAGATGCTTTCTCGAATCCTTGCTCCAAAAATTCTCTCTTTGCGCTTGTCACAATCTTTTTATGTGTATCTGTTTTATCACGTGGCATAATGGACTCCATTAAATTAAGATTACAGTGTTCACTAACAATATATCAGACTCAAACTTGATTGTCAAGTCTTATTCTTATTTTGTTGCTGGTGCACAAACCTGCTCAACCCCCTCACTTTTTCCTTAATAGAAGTGAGGGGCATTTTTATGCCTTCTCTCTCGCTGGAAAGGAGTATGTTCACATATATGAAACGAGGAAATTTTTTTGTCATACAAAATCAGATTTTCAATTATAAGCTATCACCGATTGCTTTTTATGTGTACTGCTATCTTTGCAAATGCAGAAACAAGAAAAACGGATGCTATCCCAGCAAGCAAACCATCGCATCAGCTTGTGGAATAGCAGTAAGCTCTGTCAGCAAAGCCATCAAGCAGCTTTCGGATACGGGGCTGATTGTGGTTGCCAAAAACTTTCGTGGCGGCAGGCAGATTAATAATTCTTATGAGATTATTGATTTAGCTATCTGTGAAACAGATAACCCCACAGGTCATGATGGCATATACCCTGTCTTGCAAACGGATAGGAGTAAACAAGATGAATATTAACTTCCCATAACAACAATTTTTATCAACAGAGAAAGAATTATCTAAGGCTATACCTGAAAAAACAGCAGGGTTGAATATTGTGCAGGTTAAAGGAGTTATGCTGCTTTGGCAGCATAACTCCCGGAAACGCCCACCGGCAAAGCCGTTGGGGAATTTGAAAGTGACATAACTTTTTGACCTATACCCCAATTTATTATGTCAGCTTTTCAAGGAATGGCGCAGTTGAGGGATTTACCCCTTGGATTTGTGCTTAACAGGCAGAAAAGAACAACATTTTCTTTCTCTGTAGATAATGTTAACCAAATAATCGAAAGGATGGAATGGCTATGAAGAACACAAGCATAATGAGTTGGATTCGTAATTTCATTTTTAAAATGAGAAAGGCTCTGGCCGATCAGTTAGGCGAACTTGACACCGGTGTGTATGAACGGGCAGTGAAAAACGCTGTGGGCTGTTCCGTGAAACAGGCATGCCAATCCATAAAAATCGGCAGAACAAACTACACTGTGAATCTACATTTTCTCTCTGACGGCAGGAGCATAGAGGACTGTGTCGAGAGCCTCATCGTCTCCAAGGCGCAGGCTCAGACAACGTAAATTTAGTGGTTTTCGGTATAGCTTTTGTAAGCGTGTTAGAGTATCCTTGTGTTGCAAAACGCAGACTCTAACACGCTGTTTCAACTTATAGGAAATTCCGCAAATAGTCAAAAATAGTGTATAATAGTATTGAAATAAAAAATAGCATAGCAAAAGAGCGAAGGGTCTGACTTCGCCATGACATTGCTTATGAGGTTTTTTGTTTTGTT
>JAEWBE010000097.1 GCA_023391275.1 Bacillota bacterium
TACTGGATATCATACTGACCCCCGCGTTCAGCCCCTGTTCCACCGCGCTGACTTCCTCGTCCCCCCCCAGCTCGTCGCAAATAATAAATTCCGGGGAAAGGGAACGGATTGCCTGCATGATTCCTTCGGCCTTCGGGTAGCCGTCAAGCACATCGCTGCAAACACCAAGATCATTCTGGGGCACGCCCATATATGTACCGGCAAGTTCCCCGCGCTCGTCCACCACCGTAACTTTTTTGATATTGCCGCAGACGCCGTTGGAAAGCTGGCGGGCAATGTCGCGTAAAATGGTTGTTTTTCCGCTTGCCGGCGCTCCGGCAAGCAGCAGACCGGACGAGATGTTGCTTTTGAGCGCCTGAAACAGTTCATTCGCCGCACCGGAAATCTCGCGCGCAACCCGGATATTGATGGAGGAAATATCCCGCATACCGGTAACAGTACCCTCCCGAAAAACCGCGGTACCGCTGATGCCGACCCTGTGCCCTCCGCACAGCGTAATATATCCGTTTTTAATTTCATTCTGATGGCTGTAAATTGAGTAACTGCAAATATTGCGGAAGCTTTCGTCAATATCGTCCTTATCCGCAAGCATCATATCACTGTCCGGACAGCACGTAAGCCTGCCTGTTTGTGTTAAAAAATAAATTCCGTTGGTGCAGCAGACCGAAACCGGTTTGTTCACGCGAAGCCTGAGCTCCTGTGTTTGATTCTTAATATCGTCCGGCAAAGACTTAAGACATTTTTTAATCCGGTCACACAGCGCTTTGGAAGCCGAATCAAATCTTGAGCCGCTGTAATTATCCATTCACTTGTCCTCCCTTTCATCACATAGATATGGACAACTTGGCTAGGTTAGAACAAAAAAATTACTCCGCAGAACATGTTCTGCGGAGTAAAGACCGGTTCGTCTATTCAACAGTAAGGCGGAGCGCCAAAAGCTGCTGTAAATTCACTTCCTGAAACGGGATGTTTTTTTCCTCCTGCCTCTGCAAAAATAATTTCAGCTCTTCTTTCAGCTGTGGATTTTCGGCATGACGGTACAATTCAAGGGCATAGGGTTTTGAGGCGTCCGGCGCGTGATACATCATGTTTACGTCAACTGTCTGCAGGGTTCCGCTTTCGTAACGACCGATGTTGTAACTGACAATCGCGCCATCCACATTTGCATAACACACAAGCATAAAACTGATGATTAAAGTCAGAACGATACTCCTTGTCACATTGATTTTTTTATACTGAGCCAGGATCAGAATGCAGAACACAATGAACAGTACAATCATGAAGCAGCTGGTATAAACCCGTTTCTGCGTCAGGCCGTACCGGTCGATATACAAAAACATCTTGCTCACCGCCGTGGTAATCAACAGCAGTGTTTCAACAGAAAGGACAATATTAACCATACGCAAAACTTTATGACGCCCGTCATTTTGTGCCGTAAAGATGGACGACACCATCATAACGCCCAAATTAATGGAAGCAACCTTGCAAAGTTCAAAAAATCCGCGCCGCGCATATTCCGCATAGGTAACCCCATCCGGCCGCTGATGAAAGAAAGCTGAAAACAAAGAAGCGGCCTGCGTGCCGAAGAACAGCAAGTAGACTCCGCACAGAAGGCACAGTGCAGTAACAGACGCGGCGGCGGGAAGTTTTTTACAGCTTTGTGCAAAGCACGAGGCCTTCTCCGCTGTAATCGTATCCACGTGTCTTTTTTCAAAATTGCCGTACAGCAGTCCGAATAAATAACTGCCCACTAAAAAGGAAGGCAAAAGCCGAAGCAAAAAGTTGACAAACTGCTGCCCAACAGTTGCTGTGATTTGCCCCATCATAACTTGAAACGCCTCATCCGCCTGAATCAAAAGGGAAACCACCACGCAAATGAGCGGAACAGCCGCCAGCGCCCCGCCAAGCGAGGCAAACAGCACCTTGCTTTTTTTATTTTTGGCCGCCGTTTCCCCCACGATTTTTACCGCGCAATTGAAATTGCCAAACGGCACATGAATAAGCTGGTTTACCATGTCCGGTAAAAAATATCCGCCCAAAGATTTTTCAACCCGGGTGGAAGCCAGAACCGCAACCCAATAAGCAGCGCAGCCCATTAAAAAAAGAAAGTTGAGAAACTGCAGCGAATCATTGGAGAAAAGCGAAAAATTCACCGCCGAGAGCAGAACGACCGCAAGCCAGAGATAACTTTGCTTCGGAATGGATACCGCCCGCTTTTTCAGATAAAGCAGCGTTATAGCGCAAAAAGAAAAAGTAAACAGTGTAACGCCGAATCCAAGACCGGATGGATGAATCAGCCAGATGAACAGATAACCACACACAAGGGTGAGCAATGCAAAGATTGAATCAAGGCCGGTAAAGTGAACCGGAACTTTCTCCTTTTGTTGATTCGAAATCCGGCCATACCCGAACGTTTGGGGCAAATCGGGCGCACCTGTGGTTTCGGGTACCGGACCGGCCCCGATTTGTTCTGTTGTATTCATAATAATACTCCTTTATTCCGTATCGCTCTATTCTAAAATATCCGCGGGCTGACACTTCAGCTCACGGCACAATGCTTCCAGAGTCGAAAAACGGATGGCGTTCGCTTTATTATTTTTTAATATGGATAGATTTGCCGGAGTGATTCCGACCTGTTCGGAAAGTTCGCCGGAGGAAATCTTACGTTTTGCCATAATTACATCTAAATTCACAATAATGGGCATGTTTTTCTCCATTCCCCTAAGGAACCACTGACTAAATTCCCGTACACAGCCTGCCGACCGATTCCCCGCCTGAGCGGCGCCAAAAAACCGGCTTGCAATCCACGCACATTGACGAAATCAGCCTTTCCCTAAATGGTAAAATCATTTTCACTCTTTAACTCAATTGCCTGTTCAAAAACATTTTTAATTACACGGATAATCAGAGCAAAAAAGGCCGAAGCAACCGCCAAAAGAAAAAATGACACATAATAAAATCCTGAAACAAAAGTAATTACGCCCAGCGCGATGCAGCTCCATGAAATAATACGGAGCATCCTTGTATTGTCCTTGACAAATACGCTGCCCGCCCGGATGTTTTTCAGCAAAGTGTCAAGGCAGTAAAGCAGGATAAAGCCCGGCACCGCACAAAAATAAATGGTAATACGAAATGGCAGATGAAGCTCCTGTGCACCCGGTCTGACCC
>JAEWBE010000112.1 GCA_023391275.1 Bacillota bacterium
AAAGCCGGGATAAAAATGCCTTCATCTCAGCGGGGGGCATGTCCTGCTCATGATTGCCAATGATGTAATAAACCGGATAGCTTTTCCCGAGTGTTTCCGCCAGACTGAAAAATATATTATGATTAAAATCAGTACGGGTAACCATATCCCCGGTCATAACGATTAAGTCCGGTCCGGCTACGTCAATTTTCGCAAGCAGCCGCTCATTGCCGCGCCCAAAGCGCTTGCTGTGCAAATCAGAAAGCTGCATAATCCTCAGTCCGTCAAAAGCCTTCGGAATTTTTTCCGACACAATCCGGTACTCAGACTTCTGCAGCAGATGATTTTCTATAAAAACAGCGGACAGGGCCGCCGCGCTTTTAATGAGCGCTCTGCGTAACCATGAATTCCTTTTCTTCTTCATAAAACCTCTTTGAAAAAAACCAAACCACACACAGTCAAACTCCGTTTATTTTGAATGGTGGTATTCCATTCCACAGTCCCCTTAAATTTACCGCAGATCACTCCTGCCTTATCTGATGATAAAAATCAAGCGTATTGAAGCTGCGCTGCAACGTGCTGAGCACATATTGTTCGCTCGCGCGTGAAAGTTCCTTCAGCCCCGTGGGGGACAGGCTGAAAGAAAACAGTTTTTCAAAATCTGCATAGATAGTATGCCGCAAACCCGTAAGCGCGCCGCGGCTCAATGTTAAAGCCGGCTCTGAAGAAGGCTGCATGCAGTCGCCGCAGTAAATTACGCCGCTGCGCGGCAGGAAATACATCACATCCGCTTCATAGCAGGAACAGCCGGCACAGCAAATCAAGCCGGGCATATACCCCGCAAGCGAAAGCATGCGCATTTCCAAAATCGCCTTAATCAGGAGGTTCGGCCTGTTTCCTTTGCATAAAAAATGCAGCGCGTTCAGCATTAAACGCAAAAAATCCCCGGCCTCCGTTTCTTCAGGAGCCAGCGCACCCGCCAGTTCGCAAAAATATTGGGCAAGGGAAAGGCGCTCCATGTCCCGCCGCAGATCAAAAAAGACCTCGATAGGCTCGGCGTCGTCAATTATGTACTTATCCCGCCCCTTAAAAATCGTGAAGCGGGAATAACTAAAAAGCTGGGTGGCAGAAAGCTTATTACTCTTCAGTTTTTTTGCTCGCTGGGCAAAAGCGCGCAACACGCCCTCCTGCCGTGTTAAGACGGTCACCAGGCGGTCGCTTTCACCCACGCTCTTCTCCATAATGACCAAGCCCTCGGTTTCTATCTGCATCGGGATCCTCCCGCATCTGCAACTCCTCGTTGCTGTGTTTACACTGGCTGTAAATCAAATAATCCATTACGTTCCCTGTATGTTCAAAACAATTCCAAGCAGTCTTTTCATCCATACTTTCCACTCCCTTTTTGGTTTGCTAATTTAAGTATTCGCCAATGAGGGAGTTATATGAGCGGTAAATAAATGAATTAAACCCATAATATTACAAAATATTCGATGAAAATATGCTTCCGGCCGGGTACAGCCATTTTTTCGAAAAAAATGATTCGCTGCAGGGCAATGCCCTGTCAGCCTTTAAAATCATTGCTGTCAAAACCGAAGCTGTGCAAAGCCCCTGAGCGGTTCCGCCAGTCTTCCTTCACCTTAACCCAAATCTGAAGATTGATTTTACAGTCAAAAAAACGTTCCATATCTGTGCGGGCCAGCGTGCCGACTTTTTTCAGCATGACCCCGTTCTTGCCGATGATAATCCCTTTGTGGGTTTCCTTCTCACAGTATATCGTCGCGTCAATATCGGTAATGCCGCTTCCGTTATCGCGTTCACGCATCTTTTCCACTACGACCGCAATTCCGTGGGGAACTTCCTTGTCGCAAAGGCGCAATAACTTTTCACGTATCATTTCGCCGGCCAGAACACGTTCCGGCTGGTCCGTAAGGGTATCTTCTTCAAAGAAATGCCCGCCCGGCATTGCGAGCTTTTCCAGTTCCGCGGCCAGATCTTTCACACCGTTGCCGTCAATCGCCGAAATCGGTACGACCGCCTCAAAATCATACAGCTTTGAAAGCTCCCCAATCTGGGTAATCAGAACACTTTTCTCCGGCAAAAGGTCAATCTTATTGATTGCCAAAACTGCCGGCAGGTCAAGCGATTTAAACTTTTTTATCAGTTCCAGATCCGCGGGAGAAATTTTTTTCCCCGCTTCCACAACAAGCAGGCATGCATCCACACCCGCGACAGATTCGCTGACGGATTTTACCATGTATTCCCCCAGCCGATTATGCGGTTTCAAAAGACCCGGCGTATCAATAAACACAAGCTGATTTTCACCGCGTGTCAAAACACCCATGATACGGGTCCGGGTAGTCTGCGGCTTATTGGAAACAATGGCTACCTTTTGGCCGAGAAGTATGTTCAACAGCGAGGATTTTCCCACATTGGGTCGGCCTACTATGGCGATAAACGCCGATTTGTCATTTGATTGATCAGGCACGATAAATTCTCCTTATTTTAACAGAGTCACAGGCCGTATCCGCTTTTGTCACTGAATATTCACGGAACAGCCTGTCGGGCTTGTCCATAATCTTTCTTTATTTTTCCCTTTTTCTTCGAATAAAATCGCGGATTCCAATCGGCCCCATGACAATATAAACAACGCTCAGCGCAACGGTTGCCAGAAGCAGCAGACACAGCCAAGGATTGACAGCGAAGAATAAAATTATTTTAGCGAAAGAGGCAGGCTGCCAAAAAAGGCAAACGCCAACACCCACCGCGAAGAGCGCGCAAACCAGCACACCGCCCGCAGCCATATCTTTTACAATTCGAACCACGGGATGAAAACTGGCGGCGGCCATATCCGAAAGTTCCTCTGCAACCGTGTTGAACAGTTCCGACATCATCACGCTGGCAAAGGTGAGACAAAGAATCGCGTAACCGGTACGTGACAATTCAAAAAAAAACGAAAAGACAAATACATACAGTGCGGCCACCATATGTATCCTCATATTTCGTTCATTATTGACGCAATAAATTATTCCGCGAAAGGCGTATTTAAAGCTTTTTAAAAATCGCAAGCCTTATTCCTCATCCTCGTCCAAAACATAGCTGCTTGTGCTTGGCAGACCAAGCTGTGTCATGACCTGCTCTTCTTTTTCACGCATGCGAACCCGCTCAATCCCACCGTTTTCATGATCATAACCGAGCAGATGCAGCATGGAGTGCGCGGAAAGATAACCGACTTCACGCTCAAGGCTGTGGCCATAGCGTTCCGCCTGTTCCACTGCTTTTTCCATCGAGATGACAATGTCGCCCAGAATTTTCGCGCCGGTCGCATGATTCTCATCATAAACTCCGTTTTCCCCCATGGGGAACGAAAGCACATCCGTCGGAACGTCTTTACTGCGATACTGTTTGTTTAACTCTCGAATCTGTTCATTATTAACAAATGTAACGCTGATTTCCGCAGGATCTTCAAAATGCTCCATTCTGAGCACTGCGTTGCAGCAGCGGCGCACCAGCATGCGCAAGCCTGTGGGTATTTTTATCTCTTTTTGCTTGTTGTCGATGATTACTCTTATCTTTTCCATTGTGTTAACGCCCGACCTCCTCATTTTTTTCGTATGCTTTTATAATATCCTGCACCAGCCTGTGGCGCACAACATCTTTTTCACTGAACCTCACCTGGGCAATGCCCTCAATGCCGCGCAGAATCCGAATCACGTCCTTGAGGCCGGATTTGCGGCCTTCCGGAAGATCAATCTGAGTAATATCCCCGGTGATGACCATTTTGGAATTGAACCCCAGACGGGTCAAAAACATCTTCATCTGCTCCGGTGTTGTATTCTGCGCTTCATCAAGAATAATAAAGCTGTCGTCCAACGTTCTGCCGCGCATATACGCGAGCGGCGCCACTTCAATATTGCCGCGTTCCACGTATCGCTGGTAGGTTTCGGCCCCCAGCATGTCGAACAATGCGTCGTAAAGCGGGCGCAGGTACGGGTCGACCTTCTGCTGCAGGTCGCCGGGCAAAAAGCCAAGTTTTTCGCCCGCTTCCACAGCGGGGCGTGTTAAGATGATACGGTTGACCTCCTGCGCACGGAAGGCCGTAACCGCCAATGCGACGGCCAAATAGGTTTTTCCGGTGCCGGCAGGGCCGACACCGATTGTGATTGTATGATTTTTAATCGCGGTACAATATTTTTTCTGTCCCAGCGTTTTTGCTTTGACCGGTTTGCCTTTGGATGTAATACAGATGCAGTCACCCGCGAGCGTATCGATTTTATCCTCGCTCCCCTCATTGACAAGCGAGATGCAGTAGCGGACATTCTGCTCACTCAGCGCCTCGCCGCGGTTGATCAGTGTAAGAAGGCTGTCGATGGCGCGCACCGCCAAAGCAACATTTTCCGGTTCGCCCGAAACCTTGATTTCACTTCCGCGCCCGAGGATGCTGACCTGATACTCTTTTTCCATCAGTTTGATATTTTCGTCGAAACTGCCGAAAAGAGCGACTGCCTGCTCCATGCGGTCAATATTGATCCTTTGTTCAAACATTCAATCACCTTTACAGTTCTTTTACCGGTCGGGAGGGACACTCTCTCACGGTAAATTATATTTATTATATCATAATTTGCAGGATTCGTCACCATAATTAGTAACAAAAAATGTAGTTATTTTATCAATATTTCCGATTCCTGGGCGATATTCTCCCGACATTTTACAAGTGCCGAGTAGATCAGCCTGGAGCCGACAATTTTGTCGCTGCCGCTCGAGGAAATCACCTGCGCGCCATTCAGACTTTGTTCTTCTTTTTGTGCGATTTGAACTTCCGCCTCTTTGAGCGCCTCTTCCCTTGTGAGCGTAACCGCCGCCGTATGCTCCTCAATCCAGTTCTCCTCATAAAGGCTGAGCGGAAGGATGGCATTCATCAGTTTAACTTCCGTAAAAACCCCTTCGGCGCGGTAATTCCCGACCGGTTTCCCCACAAAAGTAAGCGGCACGCGCGCGCCGAAAAAGCTGAAACTTCGCTGCGTGACGACATGCCCCGTCGGCCCGGTTACATTACGTTTCAGTTCCACCTCCGCAGTAAGGGTATGGCTGGTTTCGGCAACAATTTTACCTGCCGCGCGCTTCAGCATCGTGACGCCCTGCTGGTCCTCCACGACCCCGCTGATCAAAAGCTGCCCCTCAACCACCGCGTCGCCCTCTTTTACCTGCGCTGTCCCGGTGTAAACCTCCAGAGAAACGATTTGACCCGTATAAGCTGCTTTAATATTGCAAGGCCTGGTATCCTTTGTTTCAATCGGGGGACGTTCCGTTTTTTCCTGAAGCCGGACTTCCGCCGTGCAGCCCCGGGTATTTACGCTCAGCCAGCCAACCTCCGGAAGTTTAAGCATCAGCGCCTGCTGAAGCAGCTGCGGCTGAATGTCTTTTTTTAGTATGCCGGGCGTAATTCCCAATTCGGCAAGCTCCGCCTCAATCCGCGCGGTCGGAATGGTTGTATTGCCGACAACCTCAATGCACCAAACATGCATGGAAAGCATGCCAACCACTATGGTGAACAGCACGGCCCCGGCAAGAATTCCCCGCCGTTTTCGGATTCCCATGGTTGCAAACGGAAAGCCATGCCGCCTGTTCACCTTCAATCTTGAACCGGCCCGCCGCGCGCAGCCGCGCAGCAAACGGTATTTCCCCGCGGCAATGCAGGCGCCGCAATTACGGCCGCCCCGAATGTCCCATAAATAGATGCCCGAACGCGCACACTGGTTGAGGAACTTTTCCGGGCTGCCGCCGATTACGGAAAACTGCACATAACCCAAAAGCCAGCGTGTCAGGTTTAAAGAAACCATAGGATCACCTCACGTTAAAAACTCAATTCCCGTGATAAACCCCGTTACCACAAGGGAATCCGCGGTAAGGCACTTAATGACCAGGCCCCGCCCGGTAAACCGCACGATCAGCTTGCCGGTTTTAATGCGCACAACGTCGGTATCATACTCCAGCACTCCTTTACAGCCCTCTACAACCACTTCCGTATTTCCGTTGATTTCCATATGAGTCGGCATTGGCACCGGTGAAGTAAGACCCTTGATATTCATTTTCTTGCCCAAAATAATCCCCGCCCTAATCATATTTGTCACATAAAGCCTATGCGGCGCAAGGCGTTAAAATCCGCGTCGCATCATATATATAAACGGGGTGATACAATGAAAATAAAACAGGGTCTGCTGCTTGCCGCAACGTTCTTGGCCGCCTGCGCACTGCTGATTTTCCCCTCGGCAGCGGCGGCCGGGGCAAAAAACGGAATCGGGTACTGCCTTCAAATTCTTGTTCCTTCCCTTTACCCGTTCATGGTGCTTTCCGTTTTCGTAGTCAAGTGCGGCCTGTCCGAAAAAATCGGCAGACTGTTTGAGGCGCCCGCCCGCGCACTTCTTAAATTGCCGGGCAGCGCGTCGGCAACCATCCTTATGAGCATGATTGGCGGCTACCCAACCGGGGCCAGAAGCGTGGCTGCGCTGTATGAAAGCAATTTAATCAGCGAAAGTCAGGCGGCCCGAATGCTTTGTTTCTGTGTAAATTCGGGGCCCGCATTTGTTATCAGCGCCGTAGGAGCCGGCTTTCTAAAGAATCAGCAAGCGGGAGTCATCCTGTTCGCGTCACAAATTCTTGCCTCCATCGCATTAAGCCTGATTTGCGGAATCACGGGAAAAGCGGAACCCGCTTCCAAGTCGGTGAAAAATCTTCCCTCCAAAAGCATAGCGAATGCGCTCATCGCATCGGCTTCCGACGCCGCACACGCCATGATTAACATGTGCTGCTTCGTTGTACTGTTTGCAGCACTGATGAACCTGCTGCGTCTTTGGGTAAAAACTCCGCAAAGCGCCGCGGCCCTTTCGGGGCTGCTCGAAGTAACGGGAGGATGCTCTGATTTTGTGAAGCTGAACCTGCCGCTGTGGGCGATTTCCTTCATCATCGGGTGGGGCGGAATCTGTGTCCATTTTCAGGTTCTGTCATCCGTTGAAAGAATCCGGGTCGGCCTGCCGCGATTTCTCTTTTTTCGCTTGCTGCACGGCACTCTGGCAGCCCTGATTACCGGAGGGCTAATGCAGATATTTCCCCTCAGCACCCAGGCGTTCAGCAATACTTCCGCACAGCTTGCCGCAAATTTTTCCGGTTCCGTTCCCGCGGCGGCCGCACTGATCGCACTTTGCGCAGCCTTTGTTTTCAGTCTTCCGGAAGAAAAACTGGAAATTGGAAATCGCTGATGGTATAATAAATTATCGGAATATGTTTTCACCCTGATAAACCATACTGTTTTATAATTATGGGAGATTAACGCAATGATAGGCAAGAAAAAAGCAAAACTTTTCGGGAATCAAATCGAGGTAAAATGTGAATACTGTATCAACAGTTCAGATTTCGACGGCGCCAGTGTATGCAGGCTCCACCGCTATCTTTTGCCGGACGGCACCTGCCGCCGCTTTGCGTACGATCCGCTGAAACGGTCCCCAGTAAACCTTCCGCCGCTGCGGGCGCACGACTCTGAGGAATTCAAACTTTAAAAATAATCCTTCTGTATGGAGCAGCTGAAAAAGCTGCTCTTTTTCTATATTCTGTAAATATCTTTCTTTCTTTATTCATTTTTGCTTTTAAAAACCAAAATAATAAAAAGAATTCGGGGTATACTACAGGTCGGTATACGAAACGCCGGAATTCACCGTGCGGAGGAAAGGTAATTTTTATGAGTAAGGATTTCAAACAGGAAATGATTCAGGAGCTCGACCGCCGGATTCATCTTTTGGAGGAACATCAGGGCGGGCAGATTATTGTTACCGGCAATCAGTACGAAGAGTTAAACCAGGCTCTGTCAAAAGTGATTGGTGCCCCGCTGATAGGCGAACTGCAAAGCATAAAGGAATTTGTCGGCAGGCTGTGATTAAAGCACAAAGCGGGAATCCGTTCTTTCGAACCGGATTCCCGCTTTGTATTAAGTGGCGGAGATTAAACTCGCTCACCTGTTTGGATTATTGCTGCTGTTTTGTAAGCCTTGTGAAAAATCCCGGTTCCGTCAGAACCTGCTCAACTTTAGGTAAAGCGATTCCCAGCGCTTCCTTCAAAACATCCTCTATGGTCTCCACCGGCACGATTCGAATCTTACTTTTTACTTCTTCCGGAACATCCTTCAGGTCTGCGGTATTGTCTTTTGGAATCAGGGCCTTTGTGATACCCGCGCGTTCAGCGGCCAATAATTTTTCTTTCAGCCCGCCAATCGGAAGGACCGCGCCCCTCAGCGTAATTTCGCCCGTCATTGCCAGTTTCGAATCCACTTTGATTCCGGTAATCAGGGAGGCAAGCGCTGTAAAAAGCGTGATCCCCGCCGACGGCCCATCCTTTGGGACAGCCCCGGACGGCACATGGATATGCAAGTCCTTATCTTTAAACTGAATGGAATTTACCGGCAGACGCGACTTCAGCAGACTTAACGAAATCCTTGCGGACTCCTTCATAACATCCCCCAGCTGTCCGGTTAAAATCACCTGATCGTTTCCGGGCATTTCCGTTGCTTCGATAAACAGGATTTCACCGCCTACCGGCGTCCATGCCAATCCGGTCACAACACCCGGCGGGTTCATTTCCTGAGCCTTGTCATGCCTTGCATACTGCGTGCCGAGGATTTCCTCCAGCGCGTCCGTCTCAACAAGATACGGCTTTTCAACGGTTTTCAGAACAATCTTTTCCGCCGCGTTTCTCGCAATCGCGTCCAACTGTTTTTTTAGGCCCCGCACACCGGCCTCCATCGTGTAATCTGAAATAATCTTCTTTAACGCTTCCTCGCTGATTTGAACGTCGTCCCCTGTTAATCCGTGCTCTTCGAGGGCTTCCTGAATCAAATGATCCTTCCCGATGTAAAACTTTTCATTTGTAGTGTAGCTGGAAAGCTGAATCACTTCCATACGGTCCAGCAGGGGCCTCGGGATGCTCTCAAGAGAGTTCGCCGTCGCAATAAAAAATACGTTGGATAAATCATAGGGCAAATCCAGATAATGGTCGGTAAAGGTATTGTTTTGCTCCGGGTCCAGTACCTCCAGCAGCGCGCTTGCAGGGTCCCCGTTATAACCCGTCATCAGCTTATCCACTTCGTCCAGTACCATGACCGGATTCATTACGCCCGCTTTTTTGATGCTCTGAATGATGCGCCCAGGCATTGCGCCAATATATGTTCTGCGGTGCCCGCGGATTTCAGCCTCATCGCGAATGCCGCCCAAGCTGAGCCGTACATATTTGCGGCCCAGCGCCTCTGCAATGCTCCTGCCCAGACTCGTTTTCCCTGTTCCGGGAGGGCCAACCAGCAGTAAAATGGAACCCTGTTTCTCTTTTTTCAGTTGCATAACCGCAAGGTGCTGTATAATGCGGTCTTTCACTTTTTCCAGGCCGTAATGCTGCTCGTCGAGAATGCGGCGCGCTTCTCCAATATTCACAGGTTCTTCCGCCTTCATTTCCCACGGCAGCTCTACAAGCAGATCCAAATAGTTCTGGATCACATTATAATCAGGACTTGCGGGATTCTGGCTGCTTAACTTGCCGAATTCCTCCAGAGCGACCGATTGTATTTCCTCCGGCATATGCGCGTTTTCAATGCGCGTTTTATAGTCTTTTCCCTTTTTGGTCGACTCCGGCTTACCTTCATCCAATTCTTCCTGAATCGCTTTCAGCTGTTCGCGCAATACCGCCTCACGATAGTTTTTGTTCGCTCTTTCGGAAAAGCGTTCCGACATTTCAATTTGAAGCTGAATTGCTTCTTTATAACGCAGAAAATAATCAATAAAGGTTAAACTGCGGTCTTTTAACGACGCTGTTTCCATCAGGGTGTATTTCTCTTCTTTGGTAAAAGGGATAAACTGGCAGATATATCCCATCAGAACATTGAGGTCTTTTATTTCGTCAATTGCTTTTGTAATGCTGTCGGAATCCCTGAAATGAGCCCCGATTTGATGAGATATGTTTTGAATATAGGTCATCATTTCCTTTTGGCCGTTTTCGTTCAGGTCAATTACTTCCGGAACCGGAACCGTTTTTGCGGTGATAATGTTTTCCTCGATACGAACGTCCGATACTTCCACACGGTTTAAAACACGTGCTTTAACATGATACCCTGTCTCGTCGGAATTCACTTCCAGCAGTTCAAGGGCGACGCCGGTTTTATAAAAATCGGTCGCTTTAATTTCATGCCTTTCCCGATGCCTTTTTAACGGCAGTGCCACAATTTGCTGACTTTTTTCCTGAATCCCGGCCAGTTCCTCTTCGCTGAGGCGGTCAAAATTTAACGGATAAGTCATTCCAGGTAATAAAACGAGATTTTCTATTAGTAAGATCATATGAGTAATCCTTTCTTTAATAAACGAATATTCATTTATACGGTGTGTAATAGAGAAGCGAGATATTACACTCGCTTAACAGCTTATAAAATTTTTGCAGGAACTTGGGCTTTGATTTGCTGAAGCCTAAAAGTCTTTAATCAGCGCCTTCTGAACAATATAGACCAACTCGTCCAGGCGTTCCATTGCAGTATTTTCGGAGTCGCAGGTTCTTACCGCAATCGTCTTTACAGGAGAAAACAAAATCGCATATAAATTATCATTATTAAAATCATTTAAAATTTGCCGTCTTTTTAAATCCGTCAGCAGCTGATTTAAATCCGCCGGCCCTTTCATCTGACAGCAACTGTTCTGAAGGGCAGGGCACGTGCTGAACTGTTCAATAAAATGGAAAATTTCTTTGTTTTCAACAATATAAAAATAGTACCGCCGGATCAACTCCGCGATGATTTCCTCACCCGCCATATTCGGACTTAAACATTGGAGCAAATACTGAATTGAGTCTTCCGCATATTCCTGATAAATATCACGAAGCATGGTGTCCTTATTCTCATAGTAAATATACACCGTCGCCGGGGATACGCCGGCAACCTTCGCTATTTTTGAAACGGACGCCCCCTGGAACCCTTCTTCCAGAATCAGCTGAATAACCGCATTCTTAATGCATCTTTGCTTTTCGTCGTCTTTTCTTCTCATGCGTACCACCTAAATTTTTTAATTAAAATTTGAGGATTACCTATATAATAAATGAACATTCACTTATTGTCAAGTCTGATAAAATTAATTTTTTATGAATGTAATGAGCCGAATACAGCAAAGAGCCCTGCAGACCTTTTTACCGGTCAGCAGGGCTCTTTTTGGAACATATTGTTACATTTGTCATTTTCTGTCGAATTTGTATTATAATTAAAAATATACTAAAGGGAGGTATATTTAATGACACAAGATGAAATAAAAAAACTCGACAAAAAAATCAATACAATCCAAGACCCGTTTGGGAAAGGCTTTCCGTCTTTACGTAAAACATTTGTGGAAATGGCCACCAAAAACAACACGACAGATATGCAGATTTTAAGGGAATATTCGGACTGGAAGTCAAGTCACATGTAGTTTTGCGCCCCCGGCTGTTACACCCGGGAAAGCTATGTTTTTCTTCCAACCAGAGCAACCGTACCGCCCAGTACAATCTATCCGTGCGCTTCATCCGTGTCGCCAAAGGACTCCGCCAGATATTGGTTTATTACTTCCTCCGACCAGCCTAATTCTTTCAGCATCTCTCTGACTTTTTCAGCGGTTTCTTGTTTAATCATCATTTGAGCTCCAATCATTTTAAATTTTTGAGCACTACTCTATCTATTGCTGTAATAACGCCTTTTTCAGTTTCTCAACATTTCAAATCAGTCCGCACGAATCACTCCTTTTATAATACATGACTATATCATAGCTGATATAACTGCCGATATCAATTGGTATATATTGCATGGTTTTGGCAGGGCCGCGGATGCCGAATCCCACAAATCATATCCGGTCTGTTGTGATTAAATTGAGCCACCCTTTTATCCCTTCACCTGTTAAATTTACTCCCGTGATTTATGAATTAATTCTAAAAATTTCCATAAACTATCCATGAGGTGATAGTTATGGATTATACCGGCTTCTATGAATTCCCTTTTCCATCGTCTCTTTCTGAAGATGACAACAAAGTTAAGAGCTTTTTTCTGAAGCTGCCGGATGCCGAGCAGTTGAACCTGCTGAACGGCAGCCATTCCTATGAAGAATTTCATGCCCGGGTAGCGCAGCAAATGAATAAAGTATAGGCTGAAAGCGAATTTACTCTATTAAAAAGCACTTTGCTGGATACACTAACTTTGAAAGGGGATAATATATGAATAAGAAAAAGCATTATTTAAAACTGGAAGATGAAGATTCATTTTTCGACGCGGAATCAGTTGTATCCGCTACAGAATGCACCGGGCTGGTTCAAACTCCGCCAATATCCGTCGATGAAGCCGAATCCTACAATGAAATATACGACGTTCCTCATTCCAGAAATAAAGTAGACAACGGCTTACAGCGTGAATAATCTTTTGCCGCCCATCCTGTGGGCGGCTTTTTTATACTGCCGCCTGTTCTTAATTTCTTAATATAAATTTCTTAAAACCTTCAAACATAATTCACTTTGAAAACACATAAACTGATTATACTTTAATTGTTCCTCAAGAAAGATTAAAGTGTTTTTATATTTACTGCCATGCCCTTGGGTAAGACGGAACACCGAACCGATCGGCAGGCAGACCAATTACAAGTTCCTCCAGCGAGGATTTATATACTCTTTTTCATATTCCCCTCCTAAATGCCGCCTTTTAAAAAGGGCGGCATTTTTTATCCGGGCGTTATTTCCGTACCGTGAAGCAAAGCAGAAATACCACAGTGACCTTAGTGCAAATATAATAAAACAATGACTTTACAATGGAAAAAAAAGGATTATAATTATTATGGGGTTTGTATACTCAGTTATAGTCAGCACTACGATTATTGAAAGATATTCAAGTACACTCCCAGTAACACAATAAAGTAAGCCGTTCGTTGAATTGCGGGGCATTTTGAGGAGGGGAAACAGGGAATGCGAGCAAAATTTGACTTCTGTAAAAAAGAATCCGGTCAGGCAATTGTTTTATTTGCAGTGGTGTTAACTGTGTTGATTGGATTCGGAGCTCTTGCTGTCGATGTCGGCAGAGTAGCCGTTGAAAAATCAAATCTGCAAAATGCCGCGGATGCCGCCGCACTTGCCGCCGCTCATGCGTTGCCCACTGAAACGCTCGCCCGCTCAGCGGCAGAGAATTATGCCAATGTAAACGGAGTTACTGCCCCTGTTACCGTAGCCTTTTCCGATTCCGACAAAAAAGTTACCGTGACCGTCTCAAAGCCCGTGGAGTATACCTTTGCAAAGGTCATCGGTTTTAACAGTACAACCGTTACCGTTAAGGCGGCCGCTATTGCGGCAAGTGTTTTTGATTCATTTAAGTACTCTCTTTTTTCAGGAAGTTCCATTGATTTGCTTGCGCTCACCGGACAGAATACAATTGTCGGCGACGTACATTCAAACAACAGTATTAAAATCAGCGGGCATACAGACGTAGACGGCACGGTTACGGCGGTCGGCAACATAGAGGACGGAGGATTAGCCGCGACCCAAGAAGTGAAAAGTGCTTCCAATAATATTGCCATGCCTGACTTTACAAGTGTTAAGAACGACGCGTATATATATTCCAACGGTACACATTATTTAACGTTATCGGCCGATGATCTTAACAATTTATTAGCAGAACATCCGGTAACCTATTTCGATGGAGAATTAGTGATCAACGGCAGTGGGATTACTACTACCGGCTGCATGATTGTCTCCGGTGATATCTCTTTCACCGGTAGCGGCGTCGATATGACTTCGACTACTTCAATCTGCCTCTGTTCCTTAAATGGAAGTATCAAATTTGCTGGCGGAGGAGAAGATATTTACGGCATTATTTATGCTCCGAACGGTACGGTAGAACTCAAAGGACATAGCGACCAACTGTATGGCAGCATAATAGCAAATGAGATTGACAGCAGTGGCGGCATGAACATCACATATGACGATGATGCGGCCAAGAACAGTGTCCCAGCCACGAAAAGGAAGCTGGTTGAATAGTAATTCTTTCGAACGAATTTTATTGCGATGCCCCGAACAGCGAGTGCTCTCGTTATTCGGGGCATCGTTTTATTGAACCCCTCTTGAACAAACACACTTAGCTTTTTTCGTAAACGCGGTAGTTTTCATCCTCATAGACCTGCTTATAATCAGTATCATGCGGCAAATAAGCATATAGAATATCTGATTTTGAAACGAGAAGATTTGTAAATCCGTACTTATTCAAAACGTCTTTATAGTATATCTGCCCCTTCTGCAGTTGGCAATATTCTTTCATGATATCATATTTGTTGTTGTTTTCTTTCAAAAACACTTCCGCTCTTGGGTCTACATATGCTTTAAGCCCCATAAACTCGGCGTATCCGCCCTCGTTATATCCTGTATACAGAATAAGCTTTTTGCCGGCTTCGTTTTTCAAGACGTAAGTTACCGCGCCGGCTTCGTTAGGGGCATCTTTTGTCTGTACGATATCACGATATTTTCCGAAGAAGGCAGCCGCAATCGCAATACACAACAGGGCGATAAGAATCCCCCTGAGCCTCTTTATATTTTTTTCCGTCTGTATTTTTCCTTTTGGCAATTCAGCATCCTTCAGATAATACGCCAATGGAAAAAGGCCGCATACAGCGAAAAACAAAAAACTTCTTACCGAAGAAAGCGCCATATAGGCCGTGCCCATCGCAAGCAGTGTATATCTGGCGCCGGTCTTGCCTTTCATATAAAAGCAGTATAACAGAATACAGGCAAAAATCGCGGCAAATATCAGTTTGCCCAGAAGATCGTTTATGTTCGCCGGCTGCATTTCCGTTACCATGCGGCTGATTTCTTCCACTCCATATGATCTGAAAAGATAGGTCATCGATTCCAGCCCATAAGGATTTATGAATCCGGCTAATAACATTGCCAAAATACAAACAGACAGTATCTTTTTTGAATAACCCTGTCCGCATATAGAAAACAGTTTAAAGTGAAAAGAATCAATAACATATGGAATTAAAACGACAAACAGCACGGGCCACATGGCAGCCTGAAGATTCACCTGCAGGCATGACAGAACCGGGAGCAAGGTTAAATGTCCCCGTCTGCCTGTCTTTATAAAGTGTTCGAGCAGATAAAGCTCCAACAGTATAATCAGCGTTGTGAAAATATACGGCCTGGTTACCATGAAAAAACTGATCAATATGCTTATGGCCAGAGTCACTGCATAGGAAACAATGAAATTGTGATCAGATACCAGTATGCATAGTTGATACGCAGTAAAAATAATGCATGCAAATACGATAAAAACAAGCCCAAACAATCCTGCAGCCCCAAAGCTGCCGTAAACAAGCCAAAACACAGCCGCAGCCATCCACTGCTGCATGACAAAGGTCATCCCAGTATGTATCGTGAACGGTTCAATGTGCGGAATCCCGTTTGCAAACACATACCTTCCGCTGTTGAGTAAAAACCAGATGTCATTGTTCAGTGTAAAATTGATGAGAAGGCATGGGATAAAGAGCAAAACAAACAAAAAGATTTTTATTTTTTTATCTATGTGATTTTTCTCGGTCATTGTTTGCGTCATTGTTCAGCCGCTCCGTCAGTTGTTTTTTCTTCGTGATATTCCGCTTCCGTATTTACTTCCCAAATTTTCCGTTTGGAATTATCCCCTGCTCTTATGCTTCTTACCGCTTCAATGGCTGTGAGCATTGAGTGGTCCATGTTATTATACCTGTGCTGTCCGTTCCTTCCGATACAGTATAGGTTTTCGATCGAATTTAAAAATTCCTTAACCTGATCAAAATTCTTATACGTTCCAAAATAGGCCGGATATGCTTTTTTCACCTTAATTCTTACGCTGTCCTTCACGCTTTTCCGGTCAATCACGCCGATTCGTTCCACTTCTCCTATGGCATATTCTATAAATTCATTGTCATTCATCTTCCACAGTTCGTCCCCTTCGTTGCAGAAATACTCAAGCCCCATCCAAACTGTGTTTTCAGAATCATTTACCATGTAGGGAGACCAGTTATTAAAAATTTGGATTCTGCCCAGCTTAACATCTTTTTCCTGCACATAAATCCAGCAGTCAGGAACAATATCCGAGACCGTCTTGAATCTGGTCGTGTTTTTGATTTTAAGCCTGTCAACAAGTAATCCCACGGTTATAAAATCACGGTAAGGCAGCTCCCCGGCTATTTTTCTTATTTCAGCCGGTACCCCGGCGTCCATGGCACCAACCAGTTCCGATACCGGCATAGTAGAAAAATAGTAGTCCGCCTGATACAGGTGTTTTTCGCCGTTTGAATTCACTGAAACTGATTTTATTTTCCTATCCTGAACGGAAATGCCAACCGCTTCCGACTCCAGAAAAATTTTTCCGCCCATTTTTGTTATTTCCTCGCCCATCAGCTCCCACAGCTGCCCCGGGCCCTTTTTCGGATAGCAAAATTGTTCTATGAGTGAAGTTTCAACATTTTTACTGTCGTTGCCCTTTTTACTAAAAAGCTTTGAAAGCGCATCCAAAAGTGTTTTCATCAGCGACAGGCCTTTGATGCGCTGCGCTCCCCAATCGGCGGAAATATCCTTCGGTTTTCTTCCCCAGACCTTTTCTGTATAGTCTTTGAAAAACATATTGTACAGGGGTGCCCCAAAACGGTTGATCATAAAATCTTCAAGGTTTGTTTCCTTCCGCTTGAACCAGGCAGCACGAAGATATCCCGCCCCTGCTTTAAAGGTATTTCCAAAACCCATGTTTGTAATTGTCTTAAGAGATAAGGATATCGGGTAATCAAAAAACTTTCTCAAGTAGAAAATTCTGGACACCCTGTTTCTGACAAGCAGGACCCTGTCGTCTGTTTCCGGATCAGGCCCATTATCGTTTAACTGTATTTTGCGATTGATCAGCCTGTCATCTTTCGCCGGAAAGCCCTGCACCGGCATAATTCGTTCCCACAACTCCGTTACTTCACTGTTTTTTGCAAAAAACCTGTGGCCGCCAATGTCAATTCGATTGCCATTGTGCTCCGCGGTACGGGATATTCCCCCAAGAAAATTTTCCTTTTCAATGATGATTGGCTGAATGTCCGTCTCTTTTAAAAACTGATACGCCGCTGTAAGCCCTGCCGGTCCCGCGCCGATGATAAGCGCTGTTTCTTTCTTTTCCATATTCCAGCACAGTCCTCTTATTTAAATAGTTTCTGCTGAACAAATCTGGTCAGGGTTTGTTCAGCAGATTTAAAAATCCCTATCAATTACTGCGTGATTTCATATTTCCCCGGCGGTTATGTGAAGCACGAATTTCCGAATAAAAGGGTTCCTGCTCATTTCTCTTGCTTCTGATCTGTAGAAGCCGAATTCTTGCCGATACTTTCCGCCTTGCTGAGCCTGCGTGTTTCCATTTCAAGCGAGGAAAGCCGCAGCTTCGCTTCATCCAGCTTTCTGCCAAGTATTAATTTCTCCACGGTCACTTCTGATTTCTCATTAATAAGTTCTATTGTATTTTTATATGTTTCTTCAAGCTTGGAAGTTATCGCTCTGTTGGAGGAGACAAGTTTTTCGTTTTGAAGCATCATTTGATTCAACGACTGTGAAAGGTGGGTCATACTCTGCTTTAAAGCTTCGTTTTCCTCCCGCAGCGTTTCCATTGCTTTTTCTTTTTCGGCCAGCTCCAAATTTCTCCGGGCAATGATTTCGCCCTGTGTTGAAGTACTGGCAAGAAGTTCATCGATACGCGCATTCAGCTCTGCTGTTTTTCCTTCCGTCACAATACCCTTCAGGTATTTTATTTCATCCCTAAATTCCTCCACCGTACCGGAAAGCTCCAAAACAAGATCGCGCTGCTTTCTGGTCTCCGACTTCTCGGTCACAAGCAGCTCCCTTTGAATCTGTGTTTCCTGCCCGGACTTTTCCAGTTCTTTATCTTTTTCACTGATTGTGACATTCAGCCGCTCAATTTTTTTTTCAAGTTCATGATTTGCGCCGCTCATTTTTTTAATTTCACTCTCAAGAGCAACAATTTTGCTTTTCAGCGCAATGATGTCCTGGACAGAATACACTTTGTCTTCCAGCTTATATGTAGCCATTGCTTCAGACAGGTTTTCCAGCCCGGTTTCGGCTTTAGTGAGCTTTGACCGTAATATTTCATTGTTTGACTGAAGGCTTTTCTTTTCCTCATAAAGTGTTTGCAGATTATGGTTAAAAGTCTCCGTTGTGGCCTGCTGCTGCTTCTTTAAAGCCGCAAAGTATTGCATGACGGATTTTTTTGTATATCCGCCGATTGTGCTTTTGAGGAGTTGTTCCAAATCTGCTTCCTCAGTTTTTTCTCTAAGCATATCGACAATGTTTTTTTCATTTATATCGGGCATTAAAACCCACCCCGCATTCTCTTTATAAGCCTTTAATACTTAAAATATCACCAACAGTCACTCTTCCCGCCGTGAACCCCGCCGGCAGTTCCAGCACATGTTTTGCGCCCCTGAATACCCGGCCGATTTTCCATGGCTTCAGGGTTTCAATGCCGAGCACCTTCATGCCGGATGAAAGATAGACCGCATCAATTGCGAATTTCATAAAAAAGCAGTGTATGGCCGAGCAGTGAAAGAGCAGCAGGCCTTCGTTTTCATTCAGTTGATTCTTCCCCATTAAACCAATCAATCTTTTAAAAAAGCTGTCTGCCGGCCCAACTTTGCCGGCTAGTATTTTTTCACCAATCAATACCGTCATTTTATTCTCCTATGAAAAACTTTTCATGATGCTTACAATCGCAGGCCCGAGCAGTACAATAAAAATAACCGGAAAAATAAACATAACCATCGGTATCAGTATTTTAACTGAAACCTTGCTGGCCTTTTCCTGTATTTTTGCTTTTCTGGACTGCCGCATGGCTGCTGCCTGGGATTGAAGAACATTTTTGATTGAAATACCAAGCTGCCCCGCCTGGATCACTGCTCCGGCAAAGGACTTGATATCCTCAATGCCGCATCGCTCGCCCAGCAGAGTCAGCGCGTCCTTTCTTGTCCTGCCCATAGTCATTTCCCTGTAGGTGACCGTGAGTTCGTCAATGAGCGCGCCTTCCATATTATTCGTAACATGATTGATCGCCTGTTCAAACCCAAGGCCGGCCTCAACACTGACGCTGAGGAGGTCAAGCACCTCGGGCAGCTGCTGCTCTATCGCTTTCCGTCTTTGGGTTATCCGCACCGATAGAAAGTAGCGCATCACTGTGAAACTGAAAAAAAGGCCAACGAAAAAGGCCAGTAAAATATTGCTCCACCCGGCTTTTAAAACAGCTGCAATGAATGCAAACAACAAAGCTGTGCCGATAATAATAAAAATCCGGATCACGCTGTATTCTGACACGCTTATCGTAAAACCCGCCTGCATCAGCATCTTTTTCAGCTTATTGATCTGCTGACTTTTTGCGGAATTGTTATCCCCCTCGTCATTGGATCTTGACGCAAGTTTCGTCAGCTTTTCCGTAAAAGATTTCAGCATGGGCTTAATTAACCTGTCCATAAGAGGCTTGCCCATTTCTTCATCTATAACAAATGTCTGTTTTGAAACATTGTTAATGGAGTCAAGCCTACGCCTCACAATATCATTCTCCTCACCAATCCTTTGAAAAAGGATAACGATAAGAGAATAAATCAGAATTCCTGCACATGCAGCGGCAAACCATTCCATATGATCACCTCAATACTTGATATCGACTATTTTGTTTATAATCGCGAAGCCAATCAATTCAAGAACAACCCCCACTGCAATCATAATTTTACCGATTGAGCTTTCAAAAAACGACATGATATAATCAGGGTTAATCATCATAAGCATTAAGCATATCACTACCGGAAGAAGCCCGATGATCACCCCCGAAATTCTTCCCTGTGCAGATAAATTTCTCACGTCGTCTCTTATTTTTACCCTGTCCTTTATGGTGGTTGATATGTTGTCCATAATTTCCGATAAATTTGAACCGACCTGGGCTGAAGTGACTACTGCTGAAATCAGCAGCCCCAAATCCTTATTCTGAACCCTGTCAACCAAATGTTTGAGCGCAACTTCCTGTCTTACTCCATAGTGCATTTCACGAAGTGTTTTTGTAAATTCAGTTGAAATGGGCGGCTGCATATCCGTCGCTATATTTTCCATTGCCTGCTGAAAGGAATAGCCCGATTTTATGCTGTTGCTCATTATAACAAGAGATTGGCTCAGCTGCTTGTTGAACAGTTCCTGCCTTTTTTTCATGCCTCGCTGAACAAGAAAGGGCGGAATCATAAATCCAATCACCCCTGCGCCAAACACCGATATTATACTCCTTCTGAAAATGATCATCAGCAGAGTCGGGATTAATACCGCACCGGCCCAGGCGTAAAGATACTCCTTAGCGCTAAGCTTAACCCCCGCCAGCGCAAGGTCATCCACTAACTTCTGACTGATCAGTCTGTTCCTTTTGTCCCCGTTTATTCTTCTTTGTTTTTCCTTCAGGACATCGTCATGTATGTTATCCATATTGATGTCAGCAGACAGATTGGCTATTCGTTTCTGTACTTTAGCCTCCGATGAATTATCAAAAATTATTAAAAAAACCAGGTATACGAAAACCGCAGCCGCAATCGGCACCAGAATGTATTCCATATCTTCACCTCAATTTGAAAACCAGTCATCTCTTACCAGAATACCGCTGGAAGCCAGTTTTTCCGTGAAAGCGGGTCTTACCCCTGTTGAGCTGAAGGTTCCTTTAATCATTCCCCCAACATTCATTCCCTGCTGCTTGTAGACATAAATATCCTGCAGGACGATTGTGTCCCCCTCCATGCCGACAACCTCAGTGATATTGACAATTTTTCTCGAGCCGTCCTTAAAGCGGGACTGATGAACAATGACGTCAAGCGCCGAAGCTATCTGCTCCCTGACTGCCTTGATGGGAATTTCCATGCCGGACATGAGAACCATCGTTTCAAGGCGGGATAACAAATCTCTGGGTGAGTTTGAATGGGCGGTCGTAAGCGAGCCGTCGTGCCCGGTGTTCATGGCCTGTAACATGTCGAGCGTTTCACCGGAGCGCACCTCGCCCACAATAATGCGGTCCGGCCTCATGCGAAGCGCGTTCCGGACGAGGTCACGTATTGTGACCTCACCCGTTCCCTCAATATTCGCCGGCCTGCTTTCCAGTGTAACCACATGGTTCTGCCGAAGCTGCAGATCCGCCGCGTCTTCAATTGTGACTATGCGCTCATTATCCGGTATGTATCCTGAAAGGATGCTCAGCAGAGTCGTTTTTCCGCTTCCGGTACCCCCTGAAACGATGATATTGAGCCTCCCTTTAACGCACGCCTCAAGGAATGACATCATTTTCGGAGAAACAGACGAGAACTTTATCAGGTCGCTCACCATAAGCGGGTTTTTGGGGAATTTTCTGATGGTAATGGTAGGCCCGGTAAGCGCAATCGGCGGTATAATAACATTTACACGGGAGCCATCGGGGAGGCGGGCATCCACCATCGGGCTGGATTCATCGATTCTTCTTCCAACAGAAGACACGATACGGTTGATTACGTTCATAACATGATCATTGTTTTTAAACACCGTCGAGCTCATTTCAATTTTGCCCTTGCGTTCAACATACACATTGTACGGGCCGTTAACCATGATTTCCGTAATATCCGGATCCTGGAGCAGCGGTTCCAGCGGACCCAGGCCGACAACATCATTGTATACTTCGCTGATTACCCTTGACCTGTCGATTCGCGGGATATTAATTCCCTTGTTGCTGATCAGCGTATCTATTGTGCTTTTCAGGTAGTCTTCATGCAGCTCGTCCGTTAAATCACCGCCCGAGGCTTCCCTGTTGATCCACTCGATTACCTCATTGTGCAACTTCTCCTTAAGCTCCGTATATTCATCAATCACCGAAGCAGCCTTGGCTGAAACCGGCTCCTGATTATCCTGCTGCTGTATCGCTTTTTGCTGCTCAAGCCTTTCGAGCAAAGTCATAAAATTCATCTCCCGAACAATTAGCAATGAAAATGAGAAATATCAATTTTAAGAATTATTATTTTTAAAGAAAAACTTTTTCTCGCTGGTCTGATATTTTCGCATAAGCTTTTTCTTTTCCTTTGGACTCAGCTTTTGTATGTCATAGTTGGAGTCTCCTGTAAGGAGCAGATCCGCAACATCCGACAGGGACTGACTAAGCTTCGTGTTCGGCGCACCGATTACGAAAGGCACACCGCGGTTGAGCGCAGAAACCGCCACCTTGTAGTCACTCGGTATCCGTGCCCATATGGGGCAGCCAATGATCTTCTGAACATCATTGAGGGTTATTGAATTAATCTCAACGGCTCTGTTGACCAGAACCCTGACCTTATCCTTCTGCTTCAGGGATTCCAGCAGGGAAAGAGAAAGCTTTGAGTTTTTCAAAATCGAAATATCGAGTCCGGTAACAAAAAGAACGGTTGAGGAGCTTTCGATTGCCATCATTGTAACTTCATTGAAGGATGGCGGCGTATCTATAATAACATAGTCATAATAGGATCTGAGAAGGCTAAGAAGGCTCTGTATCCGCTCGGATGACACAACCTCGGCATATTCCGGGCTTTTGGGCGCGCATAACACATGCACTCCGCTGGGGTGCACAACCATATAACTGCGCACAGAATCAATGTTCGGGGTGTAAACCTCCTGAACAAGTTCGGCAATCGTTTCCTTGGGTTCGATATCCAGGAAAATATGGATGTCGCCAAACTGAAGATCCAAGTCAACCAAAGCTACCTTTTTCCCGCTCTGCGCAAGTTTCACCGCAAGATTTGTGGCAACCGTCGTCTTGCCCAAACCACCCTTGGAACCAAAAACAGTGATTACTCTTGACAGCCAGGAAATATTCTGCTTTTCTGCCAGAGAATTCAGCCTCGTGGTTTCACTGTTATAGACCGATTTTATGTATTGCGAAAAGCTCTTCGCCGAAGTAGGAAATTCGATAATATTGTGCGCGCCTACCCTGGTGGCTTCCTTCAGTGTATCGGTATCCATATTCTCGACAAGAAGAATCACAAAGGTTCTGGGCTTATGGAGAACAATTCTTTCCGTAAGGTTCAGTACATCAAGGTCACTTCCGCCCAGCGTCATAATTATAATGTCAGGCGAAGTATTTTCAATCTTATCCAGCGCCTGAGCCCCGCCCGACGATTCGCCCACAAGGGAGATGTCATCATCCTGTATCATGCGCCGCATGGAGTTCAGCGTACTTTCCATCTTGCTGACCAGCATAACATTAATCTTCATTTCGAGTTCTCCCTGCTAATTAATTTGCGGTTAAATCTTTTTGGGTCACATGCGGCACGCTGACCTCTTTTTTATCAAGCGGTGACCGGAGGATTGCCTGCAGTGTGGCGCTTTTGGCGGAAAAACTCAATTCCACAGCCTGCTGCGGCGTAACCTCCAGTGTAATTGTCGAGTAGCTTGCCGTACCTGATTTTTCAGACTTTGACATCACCTGGTCAACGGCAAGCACCTTAATATTCTGAAGAAGCATCTTAGACAGCGGTGCAGTGACTGCCCCCTCGGTTCCGCTGCTCGTCGCAGACTGCGTTTGAACCTGAAACTGTGCTATGATATCCACCGTGTTTTCGGGCTTTATCATGCCGCTTATTCCAGTAATGTTATCCACTCCAATTGTGATGGCCCTCATGCCCGGCTTCACGGCATAAGCCAGTGTGCCGTTGCCGACCTCGCCCGCCTTGACCAGACGGTCGCTTATGATCTGCTCACCGGAAACCGCGTTCTCACTCAGCACCGAACCGACAACTAAGGACGAATCCCGCACCGCGTTCGGCAGAACCGCCTCTGTCGGGACAGCAGATGTCGTTACCATGTCTTTGGTTATTGTCGTATTCGCCGCAATATTCATGGCGGCCACAACTACGTTTG
Source organism: Bacillota bacterium (assembly GCA_023391275.1). Classification (GTDB taxonomy): domain Bacteria; phylum Bacillota; class Clostridia; order Oscillospirales; family Acutalibacteraceae; genus Caproiciproducens. The sequence continues at coordinate 23,941 of JAEWBE010000112.1, forward strand.
TCTTAGGGGTTGCCAACGGCTTTTTCACGGATTGAAAAAAGAGATAAAGCCCAAGGGCAGTCGCCAAAGCAGCAATAAAAGCCAATAGTTTTATTTTCTTCATGCCAAAACCTCCAAACGGGGCTCAGATTGATCCACGCCCAAATTTATAGAAAAGGAAGGCGTTGCAGCCGTTCATGCCGTCCGGTAAATGACGACACAAAACTTCAACCCTGTCCTTTTTATTTTCCAAAATTATAAAAACGTTATGTAATTCATCACCGGTAAAAAACGCATCAATAAAAATTTACTGTTCTATTTTCATCGTGCTTTGGGCATTGACCGTAATGTCGGAGTGCCCAAGTATCGTTGATGTGACACCCGTAAGAACCCGAACCTGCGCGGTAACGGTTACCTTCACAGAACTGGAATCCGTTACAAGCGTAACCGTCGGTGAAGGAAGGGTCGGCGCTATATTTCTAACAAGGGTCAAAGCATCGGCCTGGTCGTCGTTGGTGGTACTGTCGTTCACATGGATGGCCGAGTATCTTGCCGCCTCCCGGCAGGCATTGTTGGCAGTAATTTGATTGCTGAAAATCCAGCTGAAGTCAATTATGCCGCAAAGCAGAAGGATAAGGATTGGCAGGACAAGGGCAAACTCGACCATCGCCTGCCCTTTTTCGCCTTTCAGACACATCAAGTTCACCATCCTTAAAAAAGGATAAAGCCAGACCCCGTCTCTGGAGCCGAGGTCTGGCATCCCGCTGTTTTAAATGAAACAAATAAACTTTACTTATTAGTTTTAGGTAGCGATAGAAGAAACCCGCATTAAACATCAAGGTTATTTCCTACATTAGTGAACAGACCTTGGATCTTTGGTCCCAGTATCGCAAATGCAGCAATTAAAATAACCGCAGCTAATGCGATAATCAGTCCATACTCAACCATGCCTTGTCCGCTTTCCTCGTTCTTCAGCCAGTTAAACATCTTTTTCATCGGTTACTCTCCTTTCCCTCAAGAATTTGTATTCACATTATGACCGCCTTATGTTGTGCATATAACATAGTCACATGTTAACACTTTGTTTTACACTTTTCAAGATATTTCCATTTATTTTAATATATTTAAGGGGAAACGGTAATTTAACCGGCTAAAGCGCTTCGCATAGAAGCTAATATAAGCTGACCTTGCTACCCGAGTAGGATTGCGATGATTGCCACAGTCATTCCAGCCATCATGAACGGGGCAAAAGGGAACATGCTTTTTAATGTTAATCTTTTCGTCAGAAGTCCAATGATACAGTAAACGATCATAAGAGCACTCATTGCAAGCAGGCCATGCAGTATGTACGGATATCCCAGCACCAGCCCCATTGCCCCCGCCAGTTTCACATCCCCGGCCCCGACCGAGACACCAAACCCCATTATTCCGGCCAGTACGGTAAACGCAACCATGACCGCTATTATTGAAATCGCTGAATAAAGCAGACCGGTTACTCCAAAATAAGAAAGCTGGAAAAAAATCCCCAGAGCCGCCACTGCCAGAACCGTTTCATTTGGAATCATATGTACTCTTACATCAATAACAGCAATAATGATTGCCATTGTCCAAAGCAGACTGAGTAAAACCGCTGAAAAGGGGTTCTTAGCAAAAAAACCAATTACTGCCCAGCCGGCGGCGTTAAAGAGAGCGCTCCCTACCTTTAACAGTGATCCCGTGAAGCGCTTGTCCTCAACAAACTCTTTATTTTTTTTGGCGTATTTATAAATAATCGTTTTCCGGGCCAGTAAGGGAGCGAAAAAACCAGCAACCAAACCAAGCGCGCCCATGACAACTGCCAAACCCATATTCATCATTTGGTTTCCTGCCTTAATATTCTTAAAAATAAAAATAGAATGAAATTTTTCAAGCCGGTTGTTCTGCTTCAGAATCATCAAACAGATTCCCATAAATACCATTTTTTGAGTTATTTTACATTAAATTTTCCATGATATTCTATCTGTAATTATATATTTTCGACATAAAATTGTCAACTGCTTTATTATGCTAATTAATAATAGTCACCCCCGGCAAAACCCTGATTTTCTGTCCGTTTCTGCGGGATATCGGACACTCTAACCGGGGTTCGAATTACAAAAAAGCCCACAAGCCGTATTTGCTGTGGGTTTTGAGTTTTTTATGCCTGACTTGGATCTATATGGACATTAAAGTTTGGCCTGCGGCAGTCAGTTTTTCAAAATCGCAAGTGAAATCTTCAATTGCCTTATCCGTTAACGGATGATTCAGCAGTGTTTCAATCACTTCCGGAGCCGCGGTGATCCCTGTGACCCCCGTTAAAAGCACTTGCAGAATCTGTTCCACATTTTTAAAGCTCGCTGCAAGTACGGCGCTTTGCGAATGCTGATTTTCCAAAAGCTTTTGGATCTCCCCGGCTACTTGAACCCCGTTCGAGCCGATCATTTCCAGCCGGTTAATATACGGAGCCAGCCATTCTGCACCGGCAGTGGCAGCCAACAGCGCCTGAACCGGTGTATATACCGCCGTGGCCGTCACATGAAAATTCTGACTGCTCAGCTTCCGGATAGCCTTGAGTCCCTGTTGACTGACCGGGACTTTAATAAAGGTATTTTCCCCAAGCCTGTCCCTGATATATTCTGCTTCTTCCACCATACCTCCCGCATTCTGAGAAACGACTTGAGAATGCAGTTGTAAATCATCCCCAATCAGTTTTCTGATCGCAGAAAGGGATTGCCACGGGTCCCTCTTTTCCCGCAAAAGAATGGTCGGGTTGGTTGTAACACCCGCAATCGGGAAAAGATCGATAATCCGGGCTATGGCTTCAAGATTTGCGCTGTCTATTAATAATTTCATATGAAATTACCTCCTTTACAAATTAATCGTATTGGTTTATTATGCCATCATAGTTTATATTCACGAAGCTAAAACAGTGTGGTAATAGTTTGTACGGGGCTGCTGCTCTGCAAATAACATATCCATATCTGATAAAAGGAAGGTATCCATATAAATGAAAATCACGGAAAACGTTTATCAACTGGAATCCACAAAATACAGTCATGCCTTTCTGGTCAAAGGTGAGGAAAATATTCTGATCGACACCGGAATGCCGGGACTGGCGAAAAAGATTCTGGAAGAATTGGAAAGTCTGGGCGCTCCGCCGGATACGATTCGGACAATTCTGCTCACGCACCACGATATTGATCATATCGGCAACGCAAAACAACTGCAGGAAGCCACAGGCGCTGACATTTGGGCGCCCGAAAACGATATTCCTTACATTAACGGAGGGCAGAACCGTCCCGGGGTAAAGCATGTTATTCAAACTTTGGTAAAAGTAAATAAACCCGATCTTTTTGGAAGCTATACAATCAATCAAAACTTCGGAGAAATAAGTCCGATTTACGCGCCGGGGCACACACCCGGACATACTATTTTCAAATATCGGAATGTCCTGTTTACAGGAGATTTATTCAAAATTAAAAATGGCTGCTTTAAGCTGTCGCCCGGTTTTATGACCTGGGACCAGAACGCAGTGAAAAAGTCCATCTCTTTACTTAAGAAGCTCGATTTTGAATGGCTGTGTCCTGCACATGGAGAGCCCATTCAAAACGGACCGACCGTAAAGGATTTCCTGTCGCTGTATTAACTTTCCGTGATGAGATCATTTTTGAATAGAGTGAATCCGCTGAAAATAATTTTACGCAAGAATGCATTTGTATATTTTTTCAATCGTATTAACATTTCTGGAAGTTAATCTATTTTTATATTTTTTATTGCCAAGAATATTGGAGCCAAACTCCGACTCCAATGTGAATCCTTTCGGGACAATCCAAAAAGCCCCGTCCTGTGATAGAAAAAATTGCTCCTGCAGCACGTGCGACACGGAATCGAAAAGACGGCTCAATTCAAATAATATTTCTTTGTCGCCGCAGAATATGAAATAATTGTGGTACCCTTCCGGAACAGAGACTGATTGGGCAGCACAACAGATATCGCCTATTTCTTTTTCGCTGCGCAATATGATGTGGCAATCATAGCTGAACTGTTCGCTCAATTCTCTTTCAATCAGCATTTTCAGCTTTTCTCTGTTACTGTTTTCCTCTGATACGGAAATTATCACGTTTCCCGTGGCCAGAACTGTCCTGACGTTTGAAAAGCCCATCTTATGAAAGGCTTCTTTCAGGGTATCCATTTTTATTTTAATTCCGTTTACATTGATTCCCCGGAGGAAAACACAATATTGCTCTGTCATACAAATCCTCTGTTTCAAATACAATAATTGGTGCACCGGATTACCATGCAAAAAAAGCGCTGGCATTCTCCAGCTTATTTTCTCTTCTGCGTCCGGCGCCGATTCTCTTATCGTGTTTCTGAGTGATTAAGTTTTTCCTGAACTTCAGGGGGAAACTGAGAAATAGATTCACCAATTGATTTGAAAGCAATTTCGTTCTCTTCCATGATTTTCCCTTGCGAATTCATATTTATTTCAGGTTTCCATAATAGCTCCCTGCATGCGTCCGCCTGCCGGGAAACTCTTTTATCATTTATTATTTCCTTTATGTTAAAGCAATTCTTTGAACAAATCAAGTTATTTCAAGACGGATTGTCATGATATTTTTGGGTCGGAGGCCATGACAATCCCGACTTTACACACACTATGTTCTTTCGCTCTTGCTCACAATTGCTTCATGCTCTACCCAAGGCACTCCGGATGATTTTTAAAAAAGCATACGATCATATGCATGATGACCAGATGTACATCCTCAATCTGTTCGTAACTGGTCAGCGGCACTATGAGACCCGCCTCGGCATACTCACTGATTTTTCCGCCCGCAAAGCCGGCAAGGGCGATCACGTGCGCTCCTTTTTCCGCTGCGTAGTCGCAGGCGCGCACAAGATTGGGGGAATTGCCGCTTGCGCTGACTGCAATCACCACATCCCCGGGATTCAACAGATTAATAAGCTGCTGACGGAAGATTTCCTCAAAGGCGATGTCGTTTCCAATGGCGGTGATCTTTTCCACATTGTCACAGACTGAAAGAATACGGAAACGGCGTTTCGTGAGGTCCTGTACCGCGTTTTTGCCAAAATCACAGACAAAGTGGTTGGCTGTTCCGGCGCTGCCGCCGTTGCCCATAATAATAATCTGCTTATCCGCCCTGTACGCGGCAATCAGGGTTTCGATGATTTTTTCAAATCCGGCCGGGTCGATTCCCTCGATGGCCGCGGTTACCTCTTTTTTGTAGCTGTCAAGATATTCTTTATACATAAAGCAATCACTCCTTTTCATGAAAAGGCCAGCACCGCCGCGCCGTAAAGCCCGCCGTTGTAACCAAGTACGGAGGGCACAATGGAAAGACCGCTGTTCGCCTTTCGGTAAATGTGTTCCCGCACAGTCGCGTTCAGCGAAGGCCCGAACAAATCGAACGCCAGCGAAACGCCGCCCCCGATCACAACCTTTTCGGGATTGAGAAGGTTAACGGCAAAGGCAACGGCCCGGCCAAGGTATTCGCCCTCGAGGCGGAAAGTATCGATTGCCGTCTGCTCGCCCAAGCGGGCCCGCTCCGCGATCTCTTTTGCAGACGGCGCACCGCCCCCCCGGCCTGGCTGACCGCCAAGTTCGAGGTAGTTTTTGCTGATGGCGGGCCCCGCCGCGTATGCCTCAAGGCAGCCGCGGCTGCCGCATCCGCAAGGTCGCCCTCCCTCTGCAACAACACAATGGCCGATTTCACCCGCACCCTGCGAGGCGCCGCCGTAGGGCCTGCCATCCAATACAAAGGCGCCGCCCACTCCGTTTGAAACGGTAAGGTAAACAAAATCATTCGTTTCTTTGCAGCAGCCAAACATCTTTTCGGCCAGCGCACAGGCCTGGGCGTCGTTATCAATAAAAACAGGCATCCTATAATGCGCACCAATACAATCCGCAACGGCAAAGTTGCGGATACCGGAAAAGGAAGCTTCGACCCAGAGGCCCCGTTCACGGTCGGCAAGACCGGGAATCGTCGCACCCGCCGCCACAGGCCTTATTTCGGGATGCCGGGCCAGTATCGTGTCGGCGCAGCCAAAAAGATCGTGCAGGATTGCCTCTTCGGTCAGCGCGGTCCATTTCCCGATAGACTGCGCCAAGATGGTACCTTCACTGTCCACAAGCCCCACATTGTATTTAGAGCCGCCAATGTCAAAACAAAGCGCAACGCGTTTCATGGAAGGCCCCCGTTCTCTTTGCAGAATTTTTCATACTGGGACAAGATTTCGGGCCTGCTGGCGGTACCGGTCGTGCCAATTTTGCGGATAGTAACCGATGCGCACAGGTTCCCGATTTCAGCGGCCTCGGGGCCGGTTGCGCCCGCGCAGAACGCGCTGACCATTCCGGAGGTGCAGGCGTCCCCGCAGCCGCAGACATCCATTTCCCCCTCGATGGGCAGGGCGGGCAGCAAAGCAGCACCGCCGCCGTCTTCAACGAGAATTCCCTTTGCGCCGCAGGTGATGATAACCTGTTTCCCGGTACGGCGTTTCAGTTCTTTCATGCAGCCTGACAGCGCTTTAAGCGAGAAGACGCCGTCGTCCTCCCCGAGCACCATCTTTCTGGCCTCTTTGTCGTTGCATTTGATGATAACACCGGAAAATCGGTCGGCAAACATGCGGGAATCCGCAAGAATCAGAAGTTCCGGCCGCTCTTCTGCAAGGCTGGCCAACGCCCCGCGCAGCTTGGCCGTTACGACGCCGGTATCCTCGTAGGTAAGCTGGTCCAGCACAATCAGCGCATCGGCCTCCTGCGCCGCCCGGCGCAGGTTTTGAATGAGCTTGTCAGTAATATTCTCCGGCGTTTTGCGGTAATTTTTGATGTCAAATCGGTTTGATTCGCTTTCTCTGCCTCCGTTTTCAAAGAACATCGGCTTTATGTAAGTGGGAGTAAACACTTTATCGCTCTGTACAACATAGCGGGTATCGACCCGCTTTTTCGACAGCAGCTGCTGCAGCTCATAGCCTTCCCCATCATCCCCCACCATGCTGACAGCGTACAGAGTGCCGACGCCAAGGTCTGACAGATTATTCAGGACGGTGCCAGCAGCGCCGGCGCTTTTGCGTTTGCCGACCACCTGGTACGCGGTGATTCCTGTTTCAACCGACGGCTCGTCAAGTCCGCGGTCAACCTCCCACCACCGGTCAAGGAAGAGGTCGCCCACCACGGCGATACGCAGATTCCCGAATCTGTCAAGCAGCTCGCGCAATCTCTCTTCTGTCATGGTCTGCCGGCCTCCGTGCCGTGCAGCAGGTTCCAGCTCAGCGCGCGGATGGTGTCCCGATGCACACCCTGTACATAGAAGCTTTCCCCGCCGTCGGCGACTGTGCGCGCCATGATGGTTTTCCACGGCCGAAAATAGTACCGCGGGTCCGATTTTGGCGGCGCGTCGTGGATATTCTTATCTTCGAGCGGCAGCAGGTCAAACACCGCCGTCGTGAAATGACCGATGGAACGGCCTTCCTGCTTTGCGACATTGCGGGACATTGAGAGCGCTTTAAGGTAAACTTCCGGGCCGATGACGGCGGAGCCAAAGTTGAGAAATACACCATTTTCGAGGTTCTCCATCGTATTTGCATAAATTAAAAAATCAGTATAGCTCGCCTGACCCAGCGCCGCGCCGTCGGTGTTGGGCTGTTCGTGTACGATGTCGCAGCCGATGCCAATATGGATGGTTGCAGGAATCTGATTTTTATAACAGGCCGCAAGCAGACTGTACTGTTTGCAGGGAAAATCATGCTCCTCGATAAATTTACCCAGGCTTTCGCCCGCGCCAAGGCCGAGCTTCACCCCTTCGCTAATTGCCCGGTTATAAAGGCCGTCTTCCCGCCAGAGGCCAAACTGTCCCTCGCTGATATACTTGGCCACACTCTCGGTTGTTGCGCCGATCATCGCAAATTCGAAATCGTGAATCGCGGTGGCTCCGTTGAGGGCGAAATGCGTAATATATCCCTGTTCCATGAGCCGAATCAGACAGGGTGCGACCCCCGCGCGAATAACATGACCGCCCATCATCACGAGCACCGCGGCACCCTTCCCGCGTGCGGTGCGCACCCGCTGGGCAAGCAGGCTGATGGTTGGATGGCAGTAGTCCACCGGTTCATCGGGGTCTACCATCACACTGAGGTCAAGATCGTGAATCCGCTCGCTGAGCGGCAAAAGCTGCAGCCGTGAGCGATCAAATTGTTTAAATGGCATAAAAACCTCCTGAATTTCCAGTGCCGGATCAAAACAAATACTGTTCCAGCTCCGCAATGTTTTGATAGTCCGGAATAATCATGTCCGCACCCGCACGGATGAGACGTTCCCGCTTCCATTCATCCACGCCGCGGCGCTCGGCCTCATTGGAGGCCACGCCGCAGGCAAAACCGCCGACCGATTTAATATTTTCAATTTCAACATAGCCGTCGCCAAATCCCAGCAGCGACTCCCCGGCAAGATTGTTTTCCCGCAGGATTCGGTCTATAACCATCTTCTTCGAGAAGGTTCTGTAATCGCGCTGCGCGCCGTAGATATGCCCTTCAAAGAATGGGGTCACTCCCAACAGCGCAGCCTCCTTCTGTACATAGATGTCGTCGGTGCCGCTTGCAAGGTAGAGTGAAACGCCGTGGCTGCGCAGCATAGCCAGCAGCGCGGCTGAGCCGGGCACCATCAGGTCGTCCGGGTCAATACTTCCGTCCGCAAGGCCCGCGAACCGGTGGTCGATAGCCAGAAGCAGACGGCGCTGATATTCATCCTTGTATTCCTGAGGATCAGGCGGTTCCCCGCCGAGTGCGCGCACGCGGTGCGCAAGCTCAATGCACTGATAGATAGTTTGCTTGCCGGTGTTGACAAAAACAAATTCCAGCACCTGTTCACCCAGCACCGCGCGATTCATGTCGCGGCCCCTGGGGGTGCCGCACAGCTCATCAGTGAAGTAGGGAATCATAATTTTCTGCCAGCCCTCGCGTATCAGGCTGATGGTACCGTCAAAATCCAGCACGGCGTAGCGGAAGCCACGGGGGACGGGTCTCGGCCTGATAATTTCAATCGTATTCCGGTGCATCGTTTTTATGTACCATCCTTTTTCCTTTTCTTCATTGCGTAAATCAAACAGGGGCCGATGAAGGCATCAGCCCCTAAGAGCGGTATGTGACTTTCTTTACAGCAGCGTTTTATTCCGCCGCAGAGACTCAGTCCACCTTCAGGGCTGCGTCGAAGTTGATTTCGGAGGGTGAGAAATTAATTTTTCGGGTAAACTCATACGCCTCAGTCGCGCCGAAAATGCGTTCCATGCCGCTGTCTTCCCATTCCACAGAAAGCGGGCCGCAGTAATTCATCTGGTTCAACTCGCGGATAATACCGTCGAAATCCACGTCGCCATGACCCAGTGAAACAAAATTCCACCCGCGGTGCGTGTCGCCAAACTCGATTTGACTGCCGAGGATTCCCGCGCGGCCGTCCAGCATCATCTTTACATCCTTCATGTGAACATGGTAGATGCGGCTCGCAAAGTCGCGCAGAAATACGACGGGATTGACCCCCTGCCACACCAGATGGGACGGGTCGAAATTAAGGCCCAGAGTCGGGCGCCAGTCGAAGGTATCGAGCAGCTTTTTAGTGCTGTAGTAATCGAACGCAATCTCAGAGGGATGCACTTCGAGTGCCAGCCTGACACCGTTCTCATCGTAAACGTCAAAAATCGGGGTCCACAGCTCCTTAATTTTTGCAAAGCCCTCATCGACCATCTTCTGCGGGGTCTGGGGAAAGGAATACCAGTATGCCCAGATGGGCGACCCCAAAAAGCAGGTGACGGTTTCAACGCCGAGTTTGCGTGCCGCGCGGGCGACGGTTTTCATCTCTTCTACCGCCCAGGTGCGAATCTCGTCCGGCTTGCCCGAAAGAGATGCCGGCGCAAAATTGTCAAGCCGCGGGTCCCAGTTATCCCCCACGCACTGGCCGGCCAGATGAGCGCTCAGCGCCCAGACCTTAAGGCCGTATTGGCCAAGGATGCCGCGGAACCAGTCGGCATAAGCGTCATCCTCCAATATTCTGTGTACGTCGAGGTGTGCGTGACACGCGACCTCAATGCCTTCATAGCCGATGCCGCCGGCCAGCTTGCAGAGCTCCTCAAAAGAGAGATCGCCAAACTGGCCTGAGGCGATTGTGACAGGTCTTTTCATATTGTGCCTCCTTAGTCTATGTCGATCGCCCGGCCGGTGTCGGACGAAAGCTGATTTGCAAACATGGCTTTCATGGCAGGCAGTACGCTTTCGCCGCCGATGACGGGCGGGGTATTCGTTGCAATGCCGTTGATGAAGGCGTCGATCACGCCGGTGGAGGTGCGGCCGCCGCTGGTCTGCTCCTTGTTGGAGGTGAGCTTATCCAGTTCATAGCGCGTAACAGTACCGTCCCGGCTTTCCACGATCAGGGAATATCGGGGGTCGTCATACATTCGTATGACGCCGCCGGTGCAGTATAATCTGGTCGAGTTGTTCTCAACGCCGTAATTGGTCCAGCTCACAGTCATCGTGCCGACCGCCCCCCCTGAAAGGGTATACGTGCAGATTGCGTTGTCATCCACCGTGATGGGACGACCGTCCGGGAATTTTTTGTCCAGCGTGGCAAGCACGGCGAAGGTACGCACGATTTTTTGACCGGACAGGTAGACCATCAGGTCCGTTTTGTGGACGCCGAGGTCGGCCATTGCTCCGAAAGACGCTATCTTTTTGTCAAAGAACCACGAGTTGCGCGCCCCGGTCCAGCCCTCGGGGCCGGGGTGGCAAAAATTTGTCTGAAATGAAATGAGGGTACCCATCCCGCCGCTGTCGAGCAGCTTTTTTCCATTGACATGCGCTTGAGCAAGCCGCTGATTTTGGTCGATCATAAGGAATCTGCCCGCTTCTTTTGCCGCGGCAATCATGGCTTCGCAATCCTCGGGGGTTGTGGCCATCGGTTTTTCGCACAAAACATGCTTACCCGCCCGCAGTGCCTGAATGGTAACTTTGGCGTGGTAGACGTTGGCGACACAGACGCTGACCGCGTCCACATCAGAAACAAGCAGTTCTTCAATGGAGGCGTAAGCTTTGCCGCCAAACTGCTTTGCGAACTGCGCTGCCTTTTCAGGAATCACATCATAAAAAGCGGTAATCCTACATGCCGGGTTTTCCGTGTATTCGGGAGCGTGGCGCACCTCGGCGATCTTGCCGCACCCAATAATGCCAATTTTGATCATACTCTGTTACTCCTATCTCCGGCTGTTATTTTCTGCTTCGATTCTGGACATTCTGCAGCAGCACCGCAATAACGATGATGCCCGCACTGATGGCACCGTTCAGGAAGGTGGAAACATCCGCCGCGGTCAGGATATTGCTGATAATCTTAAACATCAAAACCCCAACGAAGGTGCCAATGATCTTGCCGCGGCCGCCGCTCATCGCGGTACCGCCGATCGCGACCGCCGCAATCGCGTCCATCTCATAGTTCACAGCCGCGCTGGAAGCCGCAACTGCGGTCATGCGTGAAGCATAGACCACCGCCGCAATACCGCACATAAGACCGGTGATGACGAAAACAATGCTCTTCACAAAATCGACGCTGATGCCGGCAAGCCGGGCTGAGGTCTCGTTGCTGCCCACAGCGTAAATGTGCTTGCCGAGCTTTGTGTGCTTCATGATGACGTGGAAAATCGCGCCTACGGCAATAAAGAGAATCATAAGATAGGGTAACTTGAAGGAGCCGATATCAATACCGCCCACGGCGAAATAACGGAACGATTCATACAGCGACTTGTCAACAGTGAATGGGCCACCAGAGCCGAAGTGGTTAATCACGGAACGGCAGGCGCTCTGCATTGCCATCGTGGCAATCATGGACGGCATGCCGCCCTTGGTGACCAGCAGCCCGTTGATGGTACCGATCACAATGCCAAAACCGCAGCAGAACAGCAGCATTACCAGCATGTTGCCGGTTTTGTTCAAAACCTCAATACCGAATCCGCCGATAATAGCAACCTGTGCGCCGACCGAAATATCAATCTGCCCGGCCGAAATCACCATACTCATACCCATTGCAATGAGTCCGACCATTGAACTCTGTACAAAGATGTTCGAAAGATTGGTCCAGCTGAAGAAATTCGTATTCACAATGGTGGCAATAATAATCAGCATAATGAGCGAAAGAACAAAGCTGTATTCTTTGACAAGCTTTTTAAAAAAAATTTCAGGAGTCATTGTTTTAAGTGTATTAAGCATTTTTTTCGCCCTCCAGATTCGCACCGGTAGAATAGTACATCACATTTTTTTCGGTCAACTCTTCACGGTTCAATACCGCATTAACCGTCCCTTTATAAAGAACCATACACGAATCGGCCACCTTGTAGATTTCCGGGAACTCGGAACTGAACACAATAATGGCTTTGCCATCCCTGGCAAGTTCAAGGATCAGGTGATAAATTTCGAACTTGGTACCAACATCGATACCCTGTGTCGGATTGTCAAACAGCAGCACCTTAGCGTTGGTCTCGAGCCATTTGCCGAGGATCACCTTTTGCTGGTTGCCGCCGGAGAGGGATGTGATGGGATTTTTGGGATTATCCGCCTTAATGGAGAGCGCTTTCTGCTCGCGCTCGTAGCGTTCACGCTCCATCCTGTCGTTAATGAACAGTTTTCTGTATTTTGTATTAAGGTACGCCATGGACAGATTGTCGTAAATTGACAGATCGTTGTGAATACCGCGTTCCTTACGCATGCGCGGCACCATGGCAACGCCGTGCTTTATGTAATATTTAATGTTTTTGCGCCCGTCGATTTCAACGCCGTTCAGGCACATTTTCCCAGTGAACGGGATGATGCCGAACAGCGCGTCGGCCAGCGTATCACGCCCCGAGCCCTGCAGGCCGGTGATGGCCAGCACCTCGCCCCTGTGCAGTTCAAAGCTGACATCCTTGAAACCGTCTCCGTACAGGTGTTCCACCGAAAGGCAGACTTCCTCCTGCCCATAATTCACGTGATTTGTGAAGTCTTCATTTTTGAGCTGACGGCCGATCATCATTTCGGTAATGCCATTCTCGTCAATTTCGAAAAAGAGGCCGCTTGAAGTCAGTTTACCGTCGCGAAGCACGTAATAGTTATCACAGATTTCAAACAGCTCGGGCATTTTGTGGGAGATATAGATGAAACTGATTCCCTCCTCCCGCAGCTGTCGCATAATTGAGAACAGGTTTTCGATCTCCCCGGTCGAAAGTGCACTGGACGGCTCATCCATAATAATCAGTTCGGATTTGAAGAGCAGTGCCTTCGCGATTTCCACCATCTGCATCTCGGCTGCATTCAGGTCTGAAACGAGGCTTTCCAGATTGATGTCAACCTTCATCCTCTTCAGCGTCTCGGTGCAGCGCGCCTTCATCTCATCTTTTTTCAGCAGGCCGAACCTGCTGACTTCCTCACCGAGATACATATTTTCCAATACCTTTAAATCGTTGCAGAGGCTCAATTCCTGATGGATGAACCGGATACCATGCTTGTTTGCGACCCTGGCATTGTGCATGGTTACTTTTTCACCGTTAATGAGAATCTCCCCGCTGACCGGCAGATAAGTGCCGGCAAGAATATTCATCAGCGTGGATTTACCGGCGCCGTTCTCACCCAGAAGCCCGACAATCGTACCCGGCTCAATCGTGACGCTGACATTGTCAACTGCACGCACAGGTCCAAATTCCATAACGATGTTCTTCATTTCCACAAGCATAGTCATTAATCCCCTCCGTTTCCCTTATTTTATAGGAATAGCGGAAAGGCCGGCCAGCATTTGCCGGCCGGCCTTTCAATCTTCGTTATACTATGTAATCCGAATCATTGCTTGATCGCGTAACGATCCTTGTATTGGGCGCTGGCGCGATAGGCTGCAAAGTCGTTGTCGCCCGCAAGAGACGCATTGGTAATTGAGAAAGAGGGAATCAGGTAGATGCCGTCACTCAGGGTGGCACCGCTGTAATTCACACCCTCCAAATGATCGGCCGAAAGAATCAGGGCCTCACGGATGAAAGACGGGGAGAAGAAGAAAGTGCAGAACTTAGCGCCGAGCTTGGTGTTGTCAAACTTTGTCAGGGTCTCTTCGCGGCCGCCAACCGAAGTGATCAGCTTGATGTTGATCTTTGCCGGGCCGGTGTACGCTTCAAGCGCGTTCATAATACCATCGACGATTTCGTCGTCATGAGTTACGATCAGGTCAAGGCTTTCGATTTCCGCCTTGCTCTTGGAGTTCAGCCAGTCTTCCATCTGGCTCTGGGCCTTTTCAGTGGACCAGTCGGTAACCAGGGTATTCGCGACCTGTTTAAACTTCTTATCGATTACGCCATCCATGCCCTTGGAACGCTGAGAGGTAACGGTGGAGCTGTCACCCACGAAACGGAGATACTCAACGCTGTCGTCGTCCTTGTAGAACTTGTTGAGGTATTCGCCCATCGATTTGCCGATACCGACATTGTCGCCCATAATCTGGCCGACAAGGCCCTGAAAGTTTTCGATCAGGCGGTCATAGATAACCAGCTTAACGCCGGCATCAATGATAGACTGCGCTGCGCTGCGGAGTGCCTCGCCTTCCATTGGCCACAGCATAATCAGATTCATGTCGCCGCCGGCAAGCATGTTCTCGATTGAGGTGATCTGAGCGGATGCGTCGATTCCGTCTTTCACGACAATTTCAAGACCGGGATACTGTTTCATGAGCAGTTCGGATTCGAGTTTTGCCTGTGCAACGCTCTCACCGGTAAAGCCGTGGTCGCCGGAAGGAACCACAACGCCCATCTTGAATTTCTTCTCTGCTGCCGAGGGAGCAGGCGCTGCGGTGGATGGCGCCGCGGCGGATGATACCGCTGCGGGCTGGTTTGCCGGGACTGCACTGTTGCCGCCGGAAGAACCACAGCCGACAAATGCGGTGGCAGCCATTGCAAATGTCAAAACAAGTGCCAAAACCTTTTTCATAACGAGCCTCCTTTTAATTCAAACGGTTTGCAGGTTGCAGACCGTCAGATAACCCCTCAAAACGAAACAGCCTGATTTTTTTAGCCTTGTCTGTTGCCTGCACGCAGCGGAAAATCAAGGTATTTTTTCCAATCTATTCCATATTTTCTGAAACAATAATATCATTATTCTGAAACATTTTCAATTTGTTTTTAATTATATGAGTCATTTTCTCTATAATTAACAAATTATACTTGCTTATTTTAGGGGAAATATCAATTTATAAAAATTTGTTTTAATATTTTCTGAAAATATCTGTACGTTTTTCAGAATATGATGTATAGTATAAAAGCAGGTGTACAATCTATATGCAGCACACTTAAATAAAAGAATCACACCGGGATATATGAATTTCGTGCTTCATGGATGCTTGAATATTTCTGCCGTAAACACCTTATCAACTTTTGCCGAAGAATCGCCGTACTTAGATGAACAAATTACTTCTGATTTAACCCACTAAGGGATTCCATACAAAGGAGACTGTTCTATGTTCCAGACCTCAAGCGCTGCAACCGTCGCCGAGATTGCAAAAGCGGCAGGAGTATCCCCCGCCACCGTTTCCAGAGTACTCAACCACAAGGGCATTGTCAAAGGGGATACCTACGAACGTGTGGTCGAGGCACTCCGCACGCTGGGCTACCCCTTTCACGAAGAAAATCAGGATGCCGCTGCCGGCGCGCTCATCATTCTCAACATTCCCTCCCTCGATAACCCCTTTTACAGCGAGATCGTGGACGGCGCTAAGGCTTCCGCCACAAGGCACGGTTATCACCTGCTCATCAATGAAGAGCACATCAACCGCAGCACCCTGCCCCGAATCATCGAGCTCCTGCACAAAACCCGGGCGGCGGGGCTGATTACCCTGAATCATATCTCGACCGACACTCTGCGCAAGCTTGCCGGCATGATCACATTAGTACAGTGCTGTGAATATGACGCCGGAGTCGATTTGCCCTATGTCTCGATTGACGACCTTTCGGCCGGCAGAAGCGTTGTAGAATATCTGCTCTCTCTGGGGCGCAGGCGAATTGCTTTCATCAGCGGGCCAATCCGGTACAAGTACGCGCGCCAGCGGCTAGAAGGCTACCATGATGCTTTGCAGGCAGCCGGGTTCGAGGTCGATCCCCATCTTATCGTCCAGCTGCCGGAGGTCAGCTATGACCTTGCGATTTCCGGCGCCATGCAGCTGCTCAACACCGCCGAGCCGCCCGATGCGTTTTATACCACCTCCGATGTTTATGCAACAGCGGCGATCCGCGCCGCTTACCTTGCAGGTGCCCGCGTGCCGCAGGACGTGATGGTGACCGGCTTTGACAATATTGAGTTCTCCTCCATGGCCATCCCCTCCATCACGACGGTCAATCAGCCAAAAATGCAGCTCGGGTTCATGGCCTGCGAACTGCTGCTTGAAAAGATTTCCTATCCTGCGACCCCAAATAAAAAGGTCATGCTGGATACTGAACTGATCATCCGTGAGTCCACTTCGATTTAACAGATGCTCCCCGCTGCGTGTTCAGCCGGCTACACTGCGATCCGGTGATCATTTTTCCGTCCTTTTTACCCAATTCTCATTGCTTTCTTTCCGGTTATCAGGCACAAAAAGCGGCGGCATTCTGTTCTGAATGCCGCCGCTTTTGTTCCGGTTCATATTATTATTCACTTAAAGAGGAATTCGAGCCGAGGGAATTTTATAGTGTTATGTTTTAAAACAGTTTTTCCAAATCTACATCCGCAAGATGTTCTGTTGCCGGCAAAATGATATCGGCACCAAATAAAATATCTTTATCTCCGATGCCGATACTTTTCATTCCGGCATTTTTCGCAGCTTCTATCCCCACAGCGGCGTCTTCCACCACAATACAGTTTTGATAAGGAACTTTTAAAAGGTCGGCCGCCTTCTGAAAAATGTCCGGATTAGGCTTTGCCCTTTCCACCATGCCGCCGTCAACAACCGCGTCAAAGCAGGAGTCCAGCCGAACACGCGCCAAAATCAATTTTGCGCTTTTGCTGGCCGACCCAAGCGCCGAAGCATACCCGCGCAATTTGATTTTTTTCAGAAATTTCGGAATTCCGGGAAGGATATCGCCCTCGCTAAGATTCGAGATCATCTGCTGGTAATACTGATTTTTTTTGTCAGCAAGCATTTCTTTTTCCCTCATGCTCAGATTGGTGATGTGACCCTGTTCGAGCACAATTTCCAAAGATTCCATTCTGCTGACTCCTTTTAACCGTTCATTCTGGTCCGCGCCGAACTCAAAGCCAAGGTCACGGGCCAGCTTCCTCCATGCCAGATAATGATACCGCGCGGTATTGACAATAACACCGTCCAAATCGAAAATAACCGCTTTCATTCGCTTAAATTCCCCTTATCCGTTTTCGTTAACCGCACCGTCAGGCAATCATGCAGCTCGTATCTTTGATTATTTATTTCTACAAAAATATCTGCATTGAGCGGCCGATCGCATTTTAATTCTATTATGCTGTTTGACAAGTTAACGTGCAGGCAGGCGTCCTGAATTTTAATATAAAACTCCATGGAATTCCATGTATGGGGTAACGCAGGGGAAATTCTGAGGATTCCTTCGCGCCAGGAAACACCGGCGAATCCGAAAACCACACAATTCCATACGCCGCCTAAAGATGCGGAGTGGATTCCGTCCGCTGAGTCATAGGGATTGTCATTGATATCAATTTCCATCGCCTTTTTAAAAAATGCATATGCATGATCCGCAAAGCCGCTGTTCGCGCAGGCCTGCGCATACACGCAATAACTGAGTGAAGAGTCATGAACGGTCCGTTCTTCATAATAGGAAATATTTTTCCGCATCACTTCACGGCTGAACAAATTTTGCAGCAGATTGAAAAGCATGACGACATCCGCCTGCTTTAATACCTGTAGGTTAACGACTTCGTCTCTCGAATAATCCATTAATATGGATTGCTTATGCTTGCTGTTTTTATATTTTTCAATATTGGACAATTCTTTTTTTGACAAAAAAGAGTCGTCCTGAGGAATGATATTGTGACTGTTCGGCTGGGGTAAATAGATTTTTTCAACAAAGTCTTTCCAAACCGGTTCCTGCCGGTCCAATTTTAAGTCCTGAACCATTTGGTGGAACTGTTCCGGATAACCCGCTTTTAAGCATTCCAACCGATCAATTGCCAGTTTTACACAAAACCACGCCATATAGTTTGTGTATGCATTGTTGTCGACGTGTTCGTCGTATTCATCCGGTCCTATCACATCCCTGATCACGTAACAGTCTTTTTCCGCAACATAAACAGCCCTCGAAACCCAAAAAGCTGCAGACTCAAAAATGATTTGGTTCCCATATTTCAGCATAAATTCCGTATCATTCGTAACCGTGCAGTAATTCCAAACGGCATATGCAATATCCGCCGTAACGTGGCATTCTTTGATTCCGGACCACACTCTGTTCGCTTTTCCCGTATGTATATTCAGCTGCGCATATAACGGCGTTTCCTCAAATCCGTTTCTTGCCGTTTCCCATGGGAACATCGCCCCCTCACAGCCGAATTGCCGCGCCTTTTCCCGGGCCTGCGGCAGTCCACGGTGCCGGAATAAAAGCAGATTTTTCGCCTGATCTGGAAATACATAGGAAAAAAAGGGTAAAACAAAAATTTCCGTATCCCAAAACACATGCCCCTTGTAGCCTTCCCCGGTCAGGCCTTTTGCCGCAACGCTGTAGGAAGAAGTGTTTCTCGGCGTCATCCCTTTCAGGTGGTACTGTGCGAAGGCAATCGCCGCTTCTTCTTCCGGCGCTGCACCGTCGATACTGATTTGTGCATACTTCCAGAATTGATTCATGGCTTTCCGGTGTTCTTCGTACAGCTCCCGGTATCCTTTTGAAAGGCAGTTGCCCAGATATTCTATTTTTTCCTTAACGCAATCAAAACCTTGTGTTTCCGAGGTATCGATATAACTGAATTTTGAGAATACCATCGTCTGGCCCTTTTCGACGGCAAGGCGGCTGCTTTCATAAATGCTTCTGCTTTTCAGCGTAAAGCCTGGCTGGCTTTGAAGAGAACCGCCGGAAAGACTTGTTGCGCAAAGCAAGTGCAAAGTGTCTTCTTTCAGGTGTCCCTTCAGGCACATATACTTTTTATCATATACCCGGCACTCAATCTGCTTAAAATGCGAAACACCGCTGTTTGTAATCTGCCCGTTGATTCCGGAAATCAGCTCCAATGATTCAACATTCCGGTTCAGAGGTGTTACGGAAACTGTTTGGCAGAGCAAATGACAATTCACATCCGAAGCAAACCTTCTTGACCGCACTTTAATTAAAGTCCCGTTTTTCAATGCGCAAATCGCTGAAATATTTAATTCTCCTGTATAAATATTCAGCCGCCTGCTGTATTCCTGAACGGAACAACTGTCGAAACTGAACTTTTCACCCTCCACATACAGCTGAAGCTCGGTGAGGTCCGGGCAGTTGACCAGTTCCGCGACTTCGCTTTTTCCTGCTTTCTGATAGAGCCCCCCGACAAACATGCCCCGATTTTCATTCAGAACCTTACAGTCAAAAGACGCACGAACTCCTATATATCCATTGCATTGAGCAAACGAAGATTCTGTTTTCAGCGCAAAATTGGGGTCATAAGTATTTTCCACCAGAAAGAGACCCTCTTCATTCTTTTCAACAGCATAATAGATCATCCTATGCTCTCCCTTAATTGTTAATCATATCATTCAGGCTTCAGGCGCTTTTGCAAACGGGCATTTAATACCTAAGCCATATTTATTCTAATTTTACCGGTTCTCCGCTTTCTGCCGATTGGTAAAGGGCGCCGATCACTTTTTGAATATAAGTTCCCTGCTTTGCAGTGACCAGCAGCTTTTCATTCCCCAGACAAGCCTGTACGAAATTTTTCAGGCATACAAAATGCAGATCCTTTTCATCATGAAACGGATATTCCGTATTGAGCAGCTGCCCGTTTTCTTCCCCGAAGATTTCCAGCGGGAACAGGGAGGCACCCAGTTTGTCCCCAAACAGCTGTACATTGCGAATGTCTTTTTCCTTCATGTTCAAGGCGAATGAAGTTTCCAAATGGATACTTGTGCCGTTTTCAAACCTGATATATCCAAACAGGCCGTCTTCCACCGTAAACCGATCGGGGTTCCAGCTGCCCATAAGCCCTACACCGCCCCGTTTGCCGATTCTTTGACTTTGTGTGGCGCAGACATAGGAAATTGGCGGGAAGTTTAAAAGATAGAACGCCAGGTCTAGAACATGGGCTCCGATATCGATCAGCGGCCCGCCGCCCTGCATGGACTTATTGGTAAAGTTACCCCATCCGGGAATTCCTCTTCTTCTCAGCCACTGCACGTTTCCCGCGTAAATCTCTCCGAATACACCGGCGTCTATCTTTTTCTTGAGCAGCTCCACTTCTTTACTGTGCCTGAGGTGAAACCCAAAAGAAAGAAGCCGGTTTGTGTTTGCGGCAGTGCGTTCCATTTGTTCCGCCTCTGCCAGGGAAACGGCGGGCGGTTTTTCACACAGAACATGGCAGCCGCTGTTTAAGGCATCACATGTAATTTGGCAATGAAATTTGTTTGGAACGCAAATACTGACCGCATCGGGATGCAAATCGTCCAGCATGGTTTTATAGTCCGAATAATAGTTTGCAATATGAAACGTGTTCGCAAGCTCTTCGGCCGATTCAATTCTTGTGTCGCAAATACCGGCAACTTCAACGTCGTCCATTGACTGGTAGCCTGGGATATGTGAAACCCGAGCAATCTGCCCCGCGCCAATCAATGCGACCCGTAATTTTTTCATATATGCCTTCCTCATTCAAATCACATAAATTGTTTCATATAATCCACAGACTTTTGATATGCCTGCAAAGGGTCTTCCCCGCGGACTCTTCCTTCATTTACAACTGCACCTTCATAACGGATATCCTTTAATGTCTGCATATGCCGTTTGAAATCAATCGATCCTGTACCCGGCTGATACCTGTGATTTTCGGCAATGTGGATATGACCGATATATTTCTGATATTGAATCAAGGATTCGGAGATGTCATCTTCCTCAATAGACATATGATAAAAATCACCTGTAACTTTGACCATTTCAAAATTACCCAGTTCAATAATCCGAACCGCGTCCTGAATCAAGTTCAGCATATGATCCTGATACCGGTTCAGCGGTTCCAGATAAATATAGATTCCGTACTCCTTCGCGGTGACATCCAGCTCTTTCAGGGAGGCAATAATCGCTTTCACATCCCCCTCATGACTTCTTGGCGGCACCATGGGCGGCAAACGAAATGTAAACATACCCCAGGCTGCCGGCACAACCACGCCTGTTCCCCCAACCTGCTTCAGCGCCTTGATTATCTCTTTCAAATCCGCCACGGCGTTTAACCTGCGCTCTTCAATAAAGTCACCGATCCAGCCACGATAGCCGCCGCACGCGGAGGAAACGGGCAGGCCTGATTCCTGTACCGCTTTCTTAACCTCTTCAACATTGTCGACCAGCACTTTGCCGTCCACTTCAAAACATTCAAATCCCATGGACTTGACAAACTGAAATTTTTTAACCAAATCTTTCGGGAAAAAGTCCTTATCCTGCGTACCTAACAACATTATTTTCCGCCTCCAAACGCAACGCCCAGCTTAATGCTTTCATCCGGATGCCTGTCAACAAATTCGCAGAAGCCCTCTGCTGATTTTTCAAACGGAACGACCGGATAAATGATATCCTCGCAATCCAAATATCCGTTCATCAATAGCTCCCAGCAAACATCTTCAATCCTTTTGCGTGACCAGCGCGGATATTCCGGATTTGGCTCGCTGCATGCGCGCGAAAATATAATTTTCCCATAATTGTAATGCGCTTCCTGGCCAAGCCACAATCCTGCGGGAAATGGCTTTGCAAACGCCACGTAGGCCAGTGTTCCGCCATACGCCAGCCCTTTTAATGCGGACTGCATCGCAGTTACATTGCCGCTGGTTTCAATAATTACATCGGCGCCCAGCTTATCCGTCAGCTTTTTGATTTCGTACCCGACATCGCATGCCATGGGGTCCAGCGTTTCGTGCGCGCCGTGTTTTTTTGCAATTTCTCTTCTCATCGCGATAGGATCCACACCGATTACGGTTGTCGAGCCGATTTTAACGGCAAATTGCAGCGCTATCAGCCCGATTGCCCCCAGCCCAATTACGACCACACGATCGCCGGGCCTTACGTTCGCGTCGCGGATTGCGGCCATGGCAAACTGCGCGGGATCATAACACACAGCATTTTTTACTGAGGCATCTTTTATCATTTTCCGAAGTTTGTAATTGCCGACGGCGTTAACAATTTGCGTCTCTTTAATTGGGCCATAGGAACAAACCCTGTCACCCACGGCATAATCCGTTACATCGGCCCCTGCTTCAACAACAGTTCCGACAAACATATTCCCAAGCGGCAGGTCGCCGAACACAATTCCCCTTGGTTCGCCGTCGTCACGCTGACGGAAGATTCTCCATTCATCATCAAATTTTCCATCCACAAAAGGAGTCGTTCCCCTGAAATCAGACAATTCCGTTCCATGTTTCGGCGAAGCGAATTCAACCTTCACCTTCACTTCATTGCTTTGAATCGGCCGATCCTCATATTCTTTCAGCTCAGCCACACGCGGTGCTGTTGCAACTAATTTTTTCATACTTTTTTCCTCTTTTCAGTTTAATGCAAATTATCGTTTGTCAGCCTTTTACGCCGCCGTCGGTTCGGCCGCCTTTAATCAGTCTTTGACTGAACATATACATCACCACGATGGGCAGCGATGTCACCAGGGAAGCCGCCATCATCCTGCCCCAGATATAGTCGGGGGTATTGAACAGGGAGTTCAGTCCAATCGGCAGCGTCATTTTGTCGGAAGAATTGATAAATATGGACGAGAACAGAACATCATTCCACGCGATCATAAACGCATACACAAAAACAGAAACCAAACCGGAAGCGGAAAGCGGGACTACGATTCTGAAGATGATGCCCATTTTGCTCAGGCCGTCCACTCGCCCGGCCTCTTCCAGCTCCTTCGGGATTGTTTCAAAATAACTTCTGGTCATATAAATGGCCGTCGGAATTGTCTGCACGATCATGCAGATAATAACAGCTTCCCTCGTATTGCTTAAATTCATCGACGACAATAATTTGAACAGCGGAACGATCAATAAGATTCCGGAAAACATGTAGACGAAATAGAATAATTCATTGATCACTTTCTTCCCGCCAAACTGGAGCCTCGCCAGCGCATATCCGCCTAAAATGCCAAACAGCACGGCTAAACCGGCCACGATCACTGCAATATACAGGCTGTTTTTAAAGTAGCTTACAAACGGGAAAATATTTGCGTTAAAAATATCCTGAAAATGCTGCAGCGTAAACGTCCTGGGGATTATGGTGGGTGGGTAACCGATGCTTTCCTTTGTGGATTTCAGGGAAACGCTCAGCATGATAATAAACGGTGCCAGCAAAAACAGCACAATCAGGATTACCCTGAAATAGAACCATGCCTCTTTAAGGTGTTTCCTGTTAATCTTCTTCAACTTTCAACACCTTCTTCCTTACCAGAATGATGCACATAAATATGACGAAAAACAGAACAATGGAAATTGCTGCGGCTTTGCCGAAATCATGTGTCGCAAATGCCATATCATAAAGATAGACGCCGATAACATCCACCTGTTTTGTTAAAAGATAAACCTCCGTATAAATGTAGAACACCCAGATGATTCTTAAACTTACAACTGTAACCAGAGTCGGCTTCAGCGCGGGATATGTAACTGCTTTAAACTTATCCCACGAACTTGCGCCGTCAATGTCCGCCGCTTCATACAGACTTTTGTCAAGCGACTGTAAAATTGCCATAAAGGACATATACGCATATGGATAAAATCTCCATATGGAAAAAACCGATGCAAGAATAAACGCGCTGACCGGTTTATCAAACCACAGCGGGACCTCGCCCGTTAAATGTAAAACATCAATTACAATATAATTCACAATTCCATAAATATTGTTAAACATGTAGCGCCATCCAAATATCAGGCAGACAGAGGGCACAACATAAGATATTATCACAATTGCATTTACAATCTTTTTCCCTATAAACTCCCGGTTAAGGAATACCGCCATGGCCAGGCCGATAACCGTACTAAAAAAAGTTACGACTGCGGTAAATTCCAAGGTCGTTAATACTGCCTTATAAAAGGTAATATCTTTCAGAACCGATATAAAATTTTTAAGCCCTATAAATTTCGCACCCATTCTTGGATTAATCGGAACACTTTGAAAGCTGATTACAATGTTGTATATCATTGGATATCCGATTAACAGTACAAGCAATATTAAGCTTGGCGCCAACAAGGAATATGCAAATTTTGCATCGCTCCTGCTCAGCTTTTTAGATTTCATAATTACCTCCAAACAGAGTAAGCCTTAATTTATCGCCGTCATATCCAGTTTATTCTTTTTTTTGATCCGGTCGTCTTTTGCTTAGCGACAGACAGCAACCCATTTATGACTTCTGCTGAAACAATATCATAGAATGGGTTGCTCTTCTATCTTCTCAATTACTTTGCCACTTCTTCGATGGAGGATTGTGCTTTGGCCAGTTCCGAGTCAATTCCGGCATTCTGTATAAGTACATTATTCAGCATCTTGCTTATGATGCCCTTGTTTGTAATATCGCCCATTGCCATAAAGTTCTTATCGCCGACCGTTCCAAATACCTGAAGGTTTGTAAAGGCTGCATCAATATCACCGCTCAGATGTGCGAACGCTTTGACTGTATCGTTGTCCAGGAAGGTCTTGTTTTCATTTACAGATTTCAGTACAGGCTGAACTCCGCCGGGAGCCATTAACAGCCACTCAATATTATGCGCGTCATCCAGCAGGAAACTTACAAATTTCTTTGCCGCATCTGTTTGCTCATCACTGAGTCCGTCGGAAATCGCTAACGTGGTTATGCATCCGTAAGCGGAGGATGCTGTCTTTGTCGGTAATGCAAGGGAAACGTCTTTGATAAACCCTGCATCCACAACACCGCTTAAAATATAAGTGGAATAAAGCGCCATGGGGGTATTCTTTGCGACAAATGCGTCTTTCACATCCGCCACTTCTGTAGAGCCGGGCATGGAATAAGATGCGAGCGTTTTATAATATTCGACCGCTTCCTTCATGGCCGGAGTATTAAACGTTACATTGCCCTTGTCGTCAAATACATTGGCGCCGTTGGATAATGCAAATTGTGAGAAAACCTGTTCTGTGAAAGTCACATCGCCGGTTGGAATCGCGATGCCGTATTTTTTATTTTTGGGATCGTTAAACGCCTTCGCAATTTTAACCACATCGTCCCATGTTTTGGGTGTGCTGAATCCCTTTTCCTTCAGCATGGCTTCATTGACCCAGATACCCTGTACCCATCCGCAGACCGGCACCCCGACATAATCGTTTCCGTCTTCCGTTTTAATGACCTTCAGCGCGCCGCTGAAAAATTTGTCCTCGCCTTTTTGCGAAATGACTTCGTCAACGGCCTTAGTGTTCGTGAACTGATTTTTTACATTTGTCTTCGCCTGATCCTGGCTCAATTCAATTACCGCAGGCAGTGTGCCGCTGCCGCCCAGTGCCGTAATCTTTGAATCATAATCGTCCTCATTCACAGGAATCGATTCCACTTCAATATTCGGGTTCTCTTTTTCAAATTCACCGATGATCTTTTTAACGACATCCTGTCTTTCCTGCTCGACCTGCTGATGCATAAACTGAATTTTCACTTTACCTGCAGTGCTGACTGCCGCGCCACCCGCTGCGCTGGCTGCTGCACTGCTTGCTTTATCAGCTGTGGATGAGGAACCCGTACTGCAGCCTGCCAATCCTGTAACGATAAGAATCGCTAAGACCATACCCAAGAATCTTCTTGTCATTTTTTTGCTCCCCTTTTTTTAATTTTATATAATTATTGTTTCCTTAAAATCCAGGCCGCTTCATAAGCATTCAATACGACTTTATTGCTGATTGACCTCCCGCTTAGCAAATCAATTCCTTTGAATTGTTCCATGCTTATTGCAACCGTATCACTGGAAACATTAATTAACGCGTAAATTGCTTCTTTCGCGAGCTCGTTTTCACGCAGCACAGCAAAAACCCGGCTGTCCGGTGTTAATACCGTCTGAGCGGCACTCGGCGAAAAGGCCGCATGATCCTTTCTGATTTGAAGGCGTCTGATGAATTCGTTAAATATTATGTGCCGATTTGTATCTGCCTCTAAGTCTTTCTGCACCTTTTCCAAAATAAGCTTTTCGCGGTTAACCCGCCTGGGAATATGGGATGTTTCCCTCCCATAATAGTCGTTGCGGGAACCCAGCAGGCTGTGGATATAGATTCCGGGTATCCCCTGCAGCGACAGCAGGATTGTTTCTGCCGCTAAAAAACGTTTAATGCGAATTGCATCCGATTCCTCGGGTGACGCAAGCGCATCCTGATAATTGATATTTAATTCATACGGACTTTTCGTACCATCCCCATTGTCTTTATAGGAAACGGTGCCGCCGTTCCTCAATGCCGCCTCTGTCAGGAACTGAAATTCCTGATCCGTCAGAATTTCCTTGACGGGCTGCACCCCGATTCCGTCATGGGAACTGAGGAAATTCAGATAGGTCGCATGTTCGCTGATTACTTTAACAGATTTGGCCCATTCGCTTAATTTTTCGGCATTTCCTTTTAATATTGAGAACATCACAAGCGGCGGGAGCGGAAACTGGTAAATCAAATGTGCTTCATCGTTCCCGTTGCCCCAATAGCTGACGTTATCCTTTTGCGGAACATTTGTTTCCGTTACAATCAAGGTGTTGGATGCATAAATTCCAAATACCTTTCGAATCAATTTAACAATCTCATGTGTTTCCTTCAGATGCATGCAGGTGCTTGAGGGTTCCTTCCATAAGAATCCAACGGCGTCCAGCCGGATGAACCTCGCTCCGTTTTTAGAATACATCAGCAGGATATCCAGAATTTCGATAAGGACATCTATATTTCGGTAGTTCAGATCAACCTGGTCCCCGCTGAAGGTGGTCCAGACATATTTAATCCCCTCTCTGGTTTCAAACGGCGTTAAAAGCGGCACAGCCCGCGGCCTTGTCACACTGCTGTAATCCGCATTGGGATCGGCAGTGATAAAATAATCCTTATACGGCTCTTCGCACCGGAGAAATTTCCGGAACCATTCGCTGCTCTTCGAAACATGGTTGATTACGGCGTCAATCATCAGCTGATAATCATCGGATAAATTTTTTACATCATCCCATCCCCCAAGCTCCGGATTAATCGCGCTGTAATTCACAATGGAAAATCCATCATCAGACGTATAGGGGAACATCGGCAGAATGTGAACCGCGGAAATACTGTCTTTCACATAGCTTTTCAAAAATTTCTGTAATACCTGCAGGCCCGGCTTTCGATCTTCAATAAAACTGTCTCCATATGTAATTAAAACAGCATCTTTTTCAGTAAGCCATGTCCCTTCCTCCTGCACCGCCTCATATTTTTGAAATTTTCGTTCCATTTTTTGAATTGCCGAATGAACCAGTGCTTCATCTTTATAAATAATTCTAAGGCTGCGTGCTATGTTCGTCTTATCCAGTTCGCGCATAAATCGAGTCCTCTTATATTCCATTTAATAATTATTGTCTAACGTTGTCATTTTAAGCAAAAAGAATTGTTCACGATGTTGATTTTCTTTCTATAATTTCGCACGGAAATTTTTCCGCAACAAATGATTCCTCAATTTTTTCATGATCCATTAGTTTTGACAATTTATCGATACATTCTTTAGCCATTAACTGAAAGTTCTGTTCCACAGTTGAAATCGGCGGATATAAATACTGCCCGATCGGAATATTATCAATCCCAAGCACAGCGATATCCTGTGGGATTCTCAGCCCTTTTTCATAGATTGCACGATAAACCCCGATTGCCCTTTCATCGCCGGAAACAAAAAAGGCATCCACCTCCATGGAATCTAAAATTTGACCTGCCGCTTTATAAGCTTTCTCTATAGTATCAACTCCAGTGCAAATTTTATATTGAACGTGCTCTTTCTCCTTTTCCACAGCATCTTTAAATCCCTTCAAACGCAGCTGAGTGGACAGAAATTTTTCTTCGCCAATTAAAAAGACAATTTTTTTGTATTGCTTTCTGATTAAAAATTCCCCGCCCTTGAAACCCACATCATAGTTGTCTAAGCTGACGGACGGAATCGTCATGTCTTCCGGTTCGCCAAATACGACATAAGGGATATTTGTCTTTTTGAAATACTCCACTCTGGAATCCTGATGTACATTTTCAAGTAAAATTGCGCCGTCTGCAATACCGCTTGTAAGAAGATAAAATCCGTCTGTTTCATCATCCAGATATTTCTGGCTGTTGGAGGGCGACATAACCGCTTTTAATGATTTTTCCCTTGCGTAACTAAAAAGATATTTTAGCATAATATTATGCCATGCACTCAGATGCTCTTCCTGATGTCTGTCTGTAAAAATGACAATAATATTAGTCCTGCTTCCTTTCAGGCCCTTCGCAAGCATGTTCACCTGATAATTATGCTCTTTCATGGAAGCAAAAACGATTTGTTTTGTTTTCTCGCTGACCAGCGGGCTGTTATTCAGTACACGTGAAACAGTTTTAATTGATACGCCACAATCATTGGCAATATCAGTAATCGTGGTTTTATTCATTTTCACTACCCCATATGCTTTTGTCTTACGTTGTCATTTTAGACGCTCCCGAGTACTTTGTCAATAGGTTTAATCAGATTTTACTATATTGCCTATTTATCTATTTCAATTTTATGCATAATGTATCCGAGTCTGCCGACAAAACTGTACCACAAAGAATCAGCCGGCACAGGAAGTCAACCTTGTACCGGCTCTTTTATTTCTGTTTACTTTTAATCACTTACGCAATGCGATAATGGATATTTTATACTTTTCACGCCACATTAATGGTCAGAAGAATGTTAGCAAAGATTCGCTTCTCACCGGTGGAAATGGCAAGGCGAACATCCGGCTGGCAGCAGGCATCGTAAAACTCAAACCGCCCCAGACCGCTCAGCTCCATTCCCCCGAGGATTTCTTTGAACTCGCCGAAAATCGGCGGCTGTTCCCCACCCGGAACCATCACTTCCGCTTTTTCTATATTCACAACCC
>JAEWBE010000119.1 GCA_023391275.1 Bacillota bacterium
TTCTTTCTAAAAATTGTTTTGTTAACCGATAACCGGTTTCATAAGTAACAGTACCGCATCCTAACATTTCATTTTCATTTAAATCAAGCCCTATCTCATCAAGTGCACGTTTACAACCAGTAAACCGCTGAAAAGAAGATCCGATATTTTTCAAAAAATCTGATAGAATTATTATTTTTTCATGCCCCAGACTAATTAAATATTTAGTTCCTTCATAGGCGGCTGCAATGTCATTGATGTGTACCATTTCTGACCTGCTATCAGGAGATCCTCCTGCAAACATCACAGTTTTAATTTTCTTGGAAGAGATGTAGTTAATAATATCCCGGTCAATGAATTCATCAAAATATATTACGCCAACAATGTTCATTTCCTTAAAGAATATCTTATAATGTTCACTGTCCGGTATGGTTGGTATAAATACGATTCTGTAATTATATTTCGCAATCTCCTCTATCAACTCTTTTAACACTTCTTCATAAAAGCCTAATTGTAAATTAGGAATCAAAACTGCTATAACGCCATTATCTTTGCACTTCTTAAATCTTGGTGTATACCCTAACTCTTTCGAAGCATTTTCAATCTTTCTGGCCGTATCTTTACTCACAACATCACTGCCAGAAAAATATCTTGAAACAGTAGCCGGAGAAACACCTGCAACTTTTGCAATATCTCTAACTGTCAATGGCATTACTTTCACCTCTTTCAATTTGTTTCAGAAACAATAACTATATATAATTACTATATTTTTCATTTTTAAACTGATAATTATATCGTAATTAACAATTTCATCATAAAGTAATAAAGTATCTTTGTCAATATAGCCATAAGTTTTACATCTGTTTCATGATTGTTTCATTTGTTTCATATATTTTTTGATTTAAAATTTCCAAAAGGACGTCAAAAATGCATATAAAAAAGGCACATCCTCATAATTGAAAATGTACCTTCATTTTTTGCTCTAGATTTTCATTCTTTACTTTTAATCCAGATTCGCTCCGTTAGAGACAATCACCTTTTTGTTCCAGTTAAAAGATTCCTTTCGATAACACTTATAGGTTCCATTTCCTTCATTATCTGCATCCACATAGATGAAACCATAACGTTTGGACATTTGGGCATCCGAACAACTGACCAAATCAATACAGCCCTCCGGTACTCATCATGCACGGTATTGTTTTCGAACACATCATTCGCGACCAGACCATAAAGGTTTTGCTTTCATATTTCAAGTCACTATTAAAATTAATAGTAAGATAGAGCGAAAAAAAATCGTTTTTCTGGTAAAAGCAATTCTGCCTGGATTAGCTTGACTATAGCTATTGCGCATTTTGAGAAAGCTATTCAGTTACTCTGTTAGCTACAACAATCGAGTCGGATTAACCAATCCACCGCCCTCACTATTTAAACGTAAGTAGAAATAAATTTACATCCTCCAAAGCACGCTGATAAGCACCGTAAGGTGCTTTACGAATGGACCAATCATAGAGAACACCGCGGGATAACCGGAGCAGTAAGTGGGCAATTTCTTCTGGGGCGTAATTTGTATGCAGCTCACCGTTATCAATTGCCTCTGCAATCAGTTTCTCTATACAGATATGAAAAGGTCTATCCTCTTCCACAACATGCTTTCCCTCTGTTTTGAGTTGAACACGAAGAATTTGTGAAAATAGCGTAGGACCAAGCGCTTCTGCTCCTTTTGTTTGCATATAAATGAGATGACGAATAGCATCTAACCGCGTTTTAAAAGAATCCGGGTTAAATTCGTTGCTAACATAAAAGTCAAAATTCAAGTATGACTCCATGATGAGATCTTCCTTTGAGCGATAATAGCGATAAAAGCTTCCCACCGATATCTCGGCATAAGAACAAATTTCAGCTATGGTGACATCTTCATAATCCTTTACTTTGAATAATTCAATAGCTTTATCAAAAAGTTGTTGTTTTGTTTGAATTGCCTGTAATTTTCTTTTGGTCATTTTTACCCCTTATAATCTATAATCTTCTTCTATGATATTATAAAGAAATTCTCTTCTCCAGGCAAGTCATGTTTTCATTTATTATGATTAAATATCAATATAAAATGATTGACATTTTTATAACAGAGTAATATTATGTTTATATGAATATAATTCATTGAACTAAATTCATTTTTAACCAAGAAAAGGAGATGTGATTCAGATGGCAGGAAAGTATGATGCGTTTTTCACGCCTATGCAAATTGGCAAACTGACTATTAAGAACAGGATCGTCATGTGTCCAATGGGCGGTACTGCTCTGATTGAGGACGGCGAGTTCAACGAAACAGCGGAGAGGTTTTATATTGAGCGTGCAAAGGGTGGGGTCGGCCTGATTGTTCCTGGAATTGCAGTTGTCACTGACATGTGGGGCAGAGGTAACTGGTTGGATGAACAGATGGAAAAAAACCTCGATTCCATCCGCAAAACAATGAAAGCTCTACACACCTACGACTGCAAGCTTTTTATGCAGATCGGCGCAGGGATGGGGCGCGTACTGGCAATCAATTCGGGAATGCTGCCAAAAGGAAATGATATGGTGAAAGCAATGAACGGCCCTTCCGAAGGGCTTCCCAATGTCTGGAAACCGGAAAAAAAGCATAGGGAAATGACAAGAGAAGAAATTCAGCATATCATTCAGGTCTTTATCCGCTGCGCTAAGCTAGCAAAAGAAGCAGATGTTGACGGGATAGAAATTCATGCCATACACGAAGGCTATCTTCTTGACCAGTTTTCCATGTCTGCAACCAATCACCGCACAGATGAATATGGTGGTTCTCTGGAAAACCGTCTGCGATTTACCACAAACATCATCAAAGGGATAAAAAAAGAATGCGGTAAAGATTTTCCCGTTTCTGTGCGATACAGCGTAGCCAGTAAAATGCGAGGGTTTAATTCGGGCGCATTGCCGGGTGAAGCTTATAAAGAATTTGGCCGTAGCCTGGAGGAGAGTCCAGCTGTAGCCCGTCTGCTGCAAGACGCGGGCTGCGACGTACTGGATGCCGACAATGGTTCTTACGATTCTTGGTTCTGGGCACATCCACCCATGTATATGCCCATGGCCTGTAACCTACCAGAATCCACCTACATAAAAAAATTTGTCGATATCCCGGTAATCTGTGCCGGACGTATGGAA
Organism: Bacillota bacterium; assembly: GCA_023391275.1. GTDB lineage: Bacteria > Bacillota > Clostridia > Oscillospirales > Acutalibacteraceae > Caproiciproducens. The sequence continues at coordinate 3,154 of JAEWBE010000119.1, forward strand.
GATCCCGACATCTCCATCAAGGCGATTGAGAGTGGGGAAATTGACGGAATCGGCCTGGCAAGGCAGATGCTCTGCGACCCCGAATGGCCGAACAAGGTCAAAAACGGTGATATTGCAAACATCCGTCCATGTATCGCCTGCCATAATGGATGTTTTGGGCGTCTTTTTGCTGGAGAAGGGACTTCATGTGCGCTAAATCCTGCGGCGATGCAGGAGGAAAAATACAAAATTCTTCCTGCAAAAGAACCGAAAAAGGTTGCTATCGTCGGCGGAGGAATCGGCGGAATGGAAGCAGCGCGTCTTTGCGTCCTCAGGGGGCATGATGTCACACTGTACGAGCAGACCGACCGCCTCGGTGGCGTATTTATCTCGGCGGCTGCTCCAGACTTCAAAGAGGCTGATAAAAAACTGATTCAATGGTATCTGAAACAGGTGCACGATCTGAAAGTGAACGTAAAGCTAAACACGGAAGCAACCCCCGAACTGCTGAAAGAATCAAAATCGGATGTTGTCATTCTTGCCACTGGCGCAAAGGCCAAGAAACTCCCTGTTCCTGGTATAGAG